>NZ_CP107871.1:8269634-8601656 GCF_041432505.1 Streptomyces virginiae | reverse complement strand
ACGTCGATGGTGCGTGAAACAAAGATGTCGGCCATGACCGCATCCTTGCGCCCGACCACCCCACAGACCCACAACCTCGGCCGGTGTCGGCCCTTCGACATGACCGCCACCGGATCGGGGTGGCGGTCATTGGCCACCCCGATGCGGGTCAGTCGACGCCCAGGAGGCGGCGGCGGTCCTCGGGGGCGGACGCGAACTCGGCGCGGGTCGCACGGTGGACGATGCTCCCCTTGCGCATGACGGCGACGTGCTCGGCCACGGAGAGGGCGAGGCCGAGGTTCTGCTCCACCAGGACGACCGTCGTGCCCTCGGCGCTCACCTCCCGGACCACCTCCCCCACCTGGGACACGATCGCGGGCGCCAGGCCGTCGGAGGGCTCGTCCAGGAGCAGCAGGCGCGGATTGCCCAGCAGGGCCCGGGCGATCGCGAGCATCTGCTGTTCCCCTCCGGAGAGCTCGTCGCCGCGGTGCCCGAGCCGCTCCCCCAGTCTTGGCAGCAGTTCGAGGATCCGCGCCCGGGTCCACGGCCCCCGTGCGGGCCGGCGCCGTGCGGCGATCGCGAGGTGCTCCGCCACGGTGAGCGGGGCGAACACGCGGCGTCCCTGGGGTACGACGCCCACTCCGGCCCGGGCGATGACGTCGACACGGGCCCCGGCGATCTCCCGGCCGTCGAGGGTGACGCTGCCCTCGTAGGGCCGGACGAACCCCATGACGGTCGAGATGAGGGTGGTCTTCCCGACCCCGTTGCGTCCGAGGACGGCGACGATCCCGCCCTTCTCCACGTCGAGGTCGACACCGCTGAGGACCACGCCCCCGGCGTAGCCGGAGCGCAGTCCGCGCACATGGAGGAACGGTTTCACGAGGCGACCTCCGTGGTGCCCAGGTAGGCCCGCTGGACCTCGGCGGAGGCCCGCACGTGGTCCGGGGTGCCGGTGGTGAGGTGTCGGCCGAGGTGCAGGACGGTGACGGTGTCGGCGAGTTCGAAGACCATGTCGAGGTCGTGTTCGACGAGGAGTACGGTCACCTCCGCGGGCAGGGCGGCGATCAGTTCCGTGAGCCGCTCGGTCTCCGCCGGTGACATGCCGGCCGCTGGTTCGTCCAGGAGCAGCAGGCGGGGTTCGGTGGCCAGTGCGACGGCGACCTCCAGTTGCCGCCGTTCGCCGTGCGAGAGGGTGCCCACCATCAGGTCGTGCCGGTCGGGCAGGCCGACGCGGTCCAGCAGCGAACGCGCCCGGTCGATCTCCGTGGCCCGGGCGCTGACCTTGCGCCATCCGCCGAGCCCCCTCCCGGTCCGTAGCAGTGCGGCGAGCAGGACGTTCTCCAGCACGGTCTCCCGCAGGAAGAGGCTGGAGTGCTGGAAGGTCGCGGCCGTGCCGAGTCCGACCCGGCGGTGTACGGGCAGCCGGGTCACGTCCTGCCCGTCCAGGAGGATGGTTCCGCCGCTGACGGGCAGGGTTCCGGAGATGAGGCCGAACAGCGTGGACTTTCCGGCGCCGTTGGGGCCGATGATCGCGTGTCGCGCGCCGGGGCGTACGGTGAGGGACACCTCGTCGACGGCGGTGAAGGACCCGAAGCGCCGTGACACCGAGCGGAGTTCCAGTAGGTCGAGAGGGTTCACGCCGTCCTCTTCCGGTTCGGCCGGCGCGGGAGCCGTATGCCGGCCAGTCCGCGGGGCAGGGTGTACACGGCGACGACGAAGAGCAGCCCGAGCAGCAACGGACCACGTCCGGCGACGGCTTCGAGGTTTCCGAGGTGGTCGCGGGTCAGCCAGATGAGCGCGGCGGCGGCGCAGGTTCCCCGGATCGAGCCCGCGCCGCCGATGACGACGGCCAGCAGGGCGAGGGCGGCGATCTCGAACCCGGCGTCGCCGGGCGAGACGAACCGCTGCACCGAGACCCACAGCGACCCGGCGGCGCCGGCCAGCGCCGCGGCGCCGCAGTAGACGGTCAGGGCGTACCGCCGGGTGGGGTGGCCGATCGCCTTCATGCGGGGTTCGTTGTCGCGGATCCCGCGCAGGGCGAGGCCGAAGGGGGTCGCGCCCAGGCGGGTGACGGCCGCGAGGAGCAGCAGGAAGACGGCCAGTACGTAGAAGTGGACCAGCCCGTCGAGTTCCAGGGCGGGCAGGCCGGGCAGTGGTACGACGGGCGGGATCCCCGACAGCCCGTCGGTGCCGCCCGTCACCGGCTTCCAGTTGACGGCGGCGCTGTGGACGATCTCGCCGATGGCCAGCGTCAGCATGAGGAACACCACGCCGCGGGCCCGGACGGCGAGCCACCCGGTGGGCACGGCCACCAGCGCGGAGACGGCCGCCGCGATCAGGAGTTGGAGCGGGCCGACGTCCGTGAGGTTCTTCGCGACGATGGCCGCGGTGTACGCGCCGACGCCGAAGTACGCGGACTGGCCGAGGGTCGGCAGCCCGGTCCATCCGGTGAGGAGGTTCACGCTCAGCGCGAGCAGGGCGAACACCAGGATCCGCGACAGGGTGGCGACGGCGTACGAGCCGAGCAGGAAGGGGGCCAGGGCGAGCCCGAGGAGTACGAGGGCCCCCACCACCCGGGGTGTGCCGGGTGTGCTCATGTGCGCACCGCCGAGGGGACCAGGCCGTGCGGGCGGACCACGAGCACGAGCAGCATGGTGCCGAAGAGGAGGAAGGGCGCGTACTGCGGGAGCAGCGCCACCCCGAGGGTCTGGACCTGGCCGACGAGCAGGGCCCCGGCGAGGGCGCCGCGCACGGATCCGAGGCCGCCGACGACCACGACGACGAGCGAGAGGACGAGGACGCTCTCGTCGACGCCCGGCCCGGGGCCCAGGATCGGCGCGCCCAGGACGCCGCCGACCGTGGCCAGGGCGGCGCCGAGCGCGAAGACCCCGTAGAGGACCTTGCGGATGTCGACGCCTTGGGCGCGGACCATGTCCCGGTCGGCGACGGTGGCCCGGACGAGCGCTCCGAGCGAGCTGCGCTCGAAGAGGAGGTGGACGAGGACCGCGAGGCAGGCCGCGACGGCGATGAACACGAGCCGGTACGTCGGATAGGTGTGGCCGAGCAGGTCCACCGTCCCGCGCAGCGGGGTCGGCGGGTCGGTGGGCAGTACCTCCCCGCCGAAGGCCGCCGCGAAGAGGTCGGCCACGATGAAGGTGATGCCCAGGGTGAGCACGGCCTGGTCCAGGTGCCCGCGCCGGGCGAGCGGCTGGGTGAGCAGGGTCAGGACCGCTCCCCCGAGGGCGCCCACCAGTGCGCCGGCCGCGAGGGCGAGGAGCAGGCCCGGGAGGGTTCCGTCGGAGAGCGCGTAGGCGGTGTAGGCCCCGGCGAGGTAGAGCGTGCCGTGCGCCAGGTTGAGGACGTCCATCATGCCGAAGACCAGGGAGAGGCCGACGGCGATGGTGAACAGCAGCAGTCCGAAGGCGATCCCGTCGACGACGCCGACGAGGTGGCCGTCCAGCCATCCGGCCATGTCAGCCGCCCAGTCTGCCGAGGTCGCCGGCGACGGTGTTGGCGCCCTGCCTCACCTCTCGCAGGTACCAGGGCTGGATCGGTGTGCCGCCGCTGTTGAACCGCCAGGTGCCGCGCGGGCTGTCGATGTCCCCGACCGTGGCGAGGGCGGCGTTCACCGTCTCCGAGGTGACGGTGCCGCCGGCCGCCCCGATCGCCTTGTCGAGCACCTGCGCCGCGTCCCATGAGGCCATCGCGTAGGTGGTCGGGTCCGTGCCGTGGGCGGCCCGGTAGGCGGGTGCGAACCGCCGGTTGGCGGGGTTGTCCAGGTCGGCGCTGTAGTTGAGGGCCGTGCGGATGCCCTCGGCCGCGTCCCCCTGGCCCCCCAGCACGCCGCCCTCGGTGAGGAAGCCGGGTGCGTAGAGCGGGATCTTTCCGGCCAGTCCGAAGTCGCGGTACTGCTTCACGAAGTCGACGGCCGCGCCGCCGGCGTAGAAGCAGAAGACCGCCCTCGCACCGGAGTTCTGGATGCGGGAGAGGTAGGGCTGGAAGTTCTTGGTGCCCGGGAAGGGTGTGTAGACCTCCTCCCCGGCGATCGTGCCACCGGCGGGCAGGAAGGTGGACTTGAAGCCTTCGATCTCGTCCTTGCCCGCCTGGTAGCCCGCGGCGATGAGGAAGACGGGGCCCCCGGCCCGCTCGGCGACGTGTGCGCCGAGCGCCTTGCCCGGTTCGTCGTTGACGTACGAGGTGCGCCAGATGTACTTGGTGCCGGTCAGGGTCGTGGGCGAGGCGTTCGAGCCGACGAGCGGGATCTTGCTGCTCTCGAACAGGTCCTTGACGCCGTTGACGGTGGCCGAGCTGACCACTCCGCCGACCGCCAGGACCCGGTCCTGTTTGACGAGCTTCTCCGCCGCCGCCTTCCCCGAGTCCGCCGTCTCGCCCTCGTCCGCGACCACGATCTGCACCTCGCGGCCGCCGAGCCTGCCGCCGTACTCTCGGACGTAGAGCTCGAAGCCCTGCTTCATCTCGTCGCCGAGTGCCTTGTAGGTCCCGGACCGTGGGACGAGGAGCCCGATCTTCACGGGCCCGCTCCGGTTGTTGTCGTCACCCGTGCCGAGGCTCGCGCCGCCGCATCCCGTGGCCAGCAAGAGGCCGGTGGTGACGGTGATCAGAGCCAGGGGGCGAAACCGACCTGCCATGGAGACTCCGTACGTTGTCAACCGGCCCTGTCGGACCGGATGTTGCTCCTGAGGTGACACGTGTCTATCGCGTGAATGCGACGCTCGTCAAGGTTTCGCGAGATAACTGCCGGAGAGTCGCCGAGTCCCTTGACCCACCCGTCCCGTATGCCGTAGCACTAGCCCTCGTCAATTTGACGCCATACCACTTCGGTGGGCGAAGCCACGATCCGTCAGGGAGTGAAGCACCATGACCGACGATCCATCACGGCGCGGAATCCTCAGGAACACCGGGGTGCTGACAGGCGCAGCGTTGCTCGCCGGCATCCCCGGTGGACCGGCCGGCACGGCGCACGCCGCGCCTTCCGCGGGCGGTTCCTCACCCGCCGTCGAGCTGCCCTCGGGCCGCTTGCGCGGGGCCGTCGAGGGCGGGCTCACCGTGTTCAAGGGCGTGCCCTACGCGGCGCCCCCGGTCGGCCCCCTGCGCTGGCGCCCCGCCCAGCCGCATCCCGGCTGGGCGGGAACGCGCGACGCGACCGCCTTCGGGCCGAGCGCCCCGCAGCTCTACCGGGAGGGCGGCGACCCGGTGCTGGGCACCCACGGCGCTCCCCCGTTCAGCGAGGACTGTCTCACGCTCAACGTATGGACGCCCGGGGCCGACGACGCCGGGCGGCCGGTGCTGGTCTGGATCCACGGCGGCGGTTTCGTCTCGGGCTCGGGCTCCTTGCCCCAGTACTCCGGCGAGACCTTCGCCCGGGACGGTGACATGGTCGTGGTGACCCTCAACTACCGCCTCGGGCCGTTGGGTTACCTCTACTTCGGCGAGGAGGGCGCCGACGGGAACTTCTGGTTCACCGACCAGCTCGCCGCGCTGCGCTGGGTACGGGACAACATCGCCGCGTTCGGCGGCGACCCGGACCGGATCACCCTCGCCGGACAGTCCGGCGGGGCGCTGTCGGTCGCGGCCCTCGCCGGGGCCCGCCCCACCGGCCGCCCGCTGTTCCGGCGCGCCATCCTGCAGAGCCCTCCGCTCGGCCTGCGGATCCCCGACCGCGCGGAGTCGCTGCGGCGCAGTGCCACCTACCTCGACATTCTGGGGGTGGGGAACGTGGCGGAACTACGGGCGCTCCCCTGGCCCCAGCTGGTCGCCGCCACCGTCGAGATGTTCCGGCGGACCGGACGCTGGGGGTACTGGTCCACCCCGTTCCTGCCGGTGCTCGACGGGGTGACGCTGACCCGCGACCCGGCCGATCTGTTGCTCAGCGGCCCCGGGGCGGACATCGACCTGCTGATCGGGTGGACCAGGGAGGAGGCCGCCTTCGCCTTCGCGCTGAGCGAGCCGTACGCCGCCGCCACCGAGGAGCAGGTGCTCGCCCGGGCGCGGGACACCTTCGGGGCCCGGGCGGCGGAGGCCTACGCGGCGTACGCGGAGGCCCGGCCGGGCGCCCGGCCCGTCGACGTACTCATGGACCTGATCGGCGACGATCTGTTCCGCATGCCCGGCATCGACCTGGCCGAGCAGCGGGCGGCCCGTGGTCGGCCGGTCCGGGCCTACCAGTTCGACCTCCCGACGCCCGCCTACAGCGGCCGGCTGGGGGCGGCGCACTGCCTGGAGCTGCCGTTCGTGTTCCACAACTTCGCCGCGTGGGGGCAGGCGCCCTTCCTGGCGGGGCTGAACCCCCGGATCCGTGACGGGCTCGCCGACGCCGTGCACGCGTCCTGGATCTCCTTCGTCCGCACCGGCGACCCCAACCACGGCGCGATGCCCGACTGGCCGCGCTACGAACGCGGTTCCCGGACCACGATGCGCCTGGACTCGGTCACCGCCGCCGTCGACGACCTCGCCGGGTACTGGCGGCGGCTGCGCCGTCCGACGGCGAACCGGGCCGGCTCCTAGGGAGCTTGCGCGACGTCAGGCCTCGGCCAGTCCCGTGACCTCCCGCACGTGGCGCAGGCCGGGCGGGGCGAGCACCTCGTTCAGCTGCTGGAAGATCTGCCGCGCGGCGACCGCGTTCCAGTCCGCGGGAAGCAGCTCGGCAGGCAGTCCGGGGTCGAGGTAGGGCAGGCGGCGCCACTGGGTGAGCATCGGGACGTAGTGGCGGAAGGCCTCGGCGCCGTCGATGGCGGGCTGTTCGGCCAGGCTCGCGGCGACGGGGCCGTAGGCCTCGGTGAAGCCCGCGTACTGCTCCTCGATCGCCGGGAAGTCCCACCAGGAGCTGACCGTTCCGGGCAGGTCGCTGAAGGCCGCGTACTCGGCGGCGAACAGGTGCACGTACGCGCTGAGTCCGAGCCGGACGAGCATGTCGCGGGCGTCCGGGAGGAGGCGGCCGGGCGCGAGCCACACGCCCGGGGCGATGTTCCCGAAGCCCAGCCAGGTCAGCCGGGTGCGCAGCTGGTAGCGGTAGGAGCGCTCGGACTCCGGTACGGAGAAGACGGCCATGGCCCAGCCGTCGCTCAGCTTCGCCGGTTCCAGGCTGCCGAAGATGCGCCGGTCGCCCTCGTCGAAGACGGGCTGCGCACCCGGGCTGAGCCGGTAGCCGGTGGCGCCGCGGCGTTCCGGTTCGAGGACGCCCTTCTTCTTGAGCCGGGAGATCGCCGAGCGCGCCGCCGGGCCGTCCACGTCCAGTTCGGACATCAGGGTGATCAGGTCGGCGACCGAGATCCAGCCGCCGAGGCGTCGCAGGAACGCCCCGTAGACCGTGTTGATCAACGAGCTGGGCCTGAGGGGACTGTCCGCCATGATCGCCTTCCGTCGGATGCGGTGGCGATCCTATCGACCTGGGCGAACGGGCCGCCGCCCAGGTCACGGTCCCCGGTGGCGGGCTCAGAGACCGGTGGCCCGCTTCAGGAGCCCGAGGTCGACGAACTTGAAGTCGGTGTCGGTACGAGCCTCGCCGTCGGCTCCGGTGGTCGCCGGGGTGTTGTGGCCGTCCTGGACGACCAGCAGGCCGTTCGGGAACCTCTTGCCGAGCGGGGCGGTCGTGACGGCGGCTCCGTCGCACTCCTGCGAACCGTCCGGCGAGCCGGGCTTCGCACCGTCGCCGATGCGGAAGCCGCTGACGTAGGCGTTGCCGTGCTCGCGGTCGAAGACGGCGAAGGTGTCGTCACCCTGGCTGGAGGCGAGCAGGTAGCCGCGGCGGCCGGGCTGCTTCGGGTCGCGCCAGATGGTCAGGCCCTCGACGTCGGCGGAGACGTGCCGGCCGCCGAAGCCGGGGTCGGCGCCCGCGTCGCACTCCTCCGTCCGGGGGTTCCAGGTGCCGGGCACGCCGAACGAGCGCACCTTCTCGATGAGGCGGGCGGGGGACCGCAGGTCGGCGTCGAGCTTCCAGATGCCGACGTCCTCCTGCCCGGCGTACAGGTCACCGGTGTCGGGGTCGACGACCATGCCCTCGACCTGGGGTCGCTCGCCCGGTTCGCTGCAGGGCGTCCAGGTCGTGCCGTTCGGCAGGGTGAAGGAGGCGGGCAGCGAGGTGGTGCGGACGGTGCGGTAGCCGACCTTGCCCCGGGCGTTCGGCAGCAGTTCGGCCAGCGCGAGGTCGGTGGCGTGGCGCCGGCTGGTGACCGCGTACGAGCGGCCGCTGCGGCGGTCGGTGTAGGCGGCCAGGCCGTAGGCGGTCCGCTGGTCGTCGACCTCGTCCTGAGAGGTGGAGAAGACCAGCGGGGCGGCCGTCTCGTCGGTGACGTCGACCAGTGGGGCGGTGGGCCGCTTCGGGTCGATGCGGTAGACGCGCAGCTGGTCGCGGCCACGGTCGGAGACGACGGCCACGTCGTGCCGGCCGTCCGGGAAGCGGAGTCCGGTGATCAGGTCGACGTTGTTGAAACGTCCGGGCTTGTCGCCCTCCCTCGGCGGCGCGGGCGCGGGCAGGGACTGCACCTGGCGTCCGTCCAGGTCGTAGACGCGCAGGCCGCCCTCCTTGGCGGTGGCGATGACCAGGCTGGCGTCGGGGTTCGCGGCATTGCGCCAGATCGCCGGGTCGTCGGCGTTCGCGTTGCCGCCGGCCTCGTCGTCGAAGAGGGAGGGCGTCTCGACGGAGGCGGTCACCCGCGGCAGCGGCGGTGTCGTGCCGCCGTGGTCCGCGTGGGCGTGCGCCGGTCCGGCGATCGCCCCCAGGGCCACCATGGCCGCCGCGGCCACGACCGGGGTACGCCTGCTCGGGATCACGCGCATCTTGCCTCCTGTGGGGTGTACGGGGTGCGGCCGGCCGGGTGGTGTGCCGGGGTCCTCCGGCGTCCCGCGACGGGCCGCCCCCACCGTGGGCCACGTTCGGGTGACACCCATGGAGCAGGCATGACGTGCGCATGACCGAATGGTGAAATCCGGCGGCCCCGGAGCCTTCCACGGAGCTTTCTTAGCGGAACGTTAGATCTGCGTGGCGGGCCTTGTCCGGGTCCGACGGTCGCCGCATGCTCTGGGCACTCCCCCATCGCCGGGGCAGTTCCACCGTCCCTCATCAGGGACTTCCCTCTGGAGCCGCCATGTCCTCGTCCGCCGTCATGCCCGCGTCGCCGCCCGGGGACGAGCGCAGGAAGCGCCGTCTGGCCCTGGTCGGCGGCTCCCTCGGCAATCTCGTCGAGTGGTACGACTGGTTCGTCTACGCCAGCTTCGCGATCTACTTCGCCGATTCCTTCTTCCCCGGTGAGAACCCGACCACCCAGCTGATGAACACGGCCGGGATCTTCGCCGTCGGCTTCCTGATGCGTCCCGTCGGCGGGTGGATCCTGGGCCGCGCCGCCGACCGGCACGGGCGCAAGAGCGCGCTCACCCTGACCGTCACCATGATGTCGGTGGCCGCCCTGCTGATCGCCGTCGCCCCGACCTACGGACAGGCCGGATACTTCGGCGCCCTGGTGCTCCTGCTCGCACGACTGCTCCAGGGGATGAGCATCGGCGGCGAGTACGCGGCCAGCGCCACCTACCTGACCGAGGCCTCGGCCCGCAACCGGCGCGGGCTGGGCTCGTCCTTCCAGTACGTGTCGATGACCTGCGGCCAGCTGCTCGGACTGGGCATCCTGATCACTCTTCAGCACACCCTGACGACCGCGCAGTTGGAGAGCTGGGGCTGGCGGATCCCGTTCCTCGTCGGGGCGTTGTTCGCGGTGGTCGTCTTCTGGCTGCGGCGCCGGCTGCAGGAGACCGACGCCTTCAAGGAGGAAACGGCGGCGGCGGAGGGCGAGGACGCCCACGACGACAGCACGCGCGGCACGCTGAAGGCCCTGTGGCACTACCGGCGGCAGGCGGGGCTGGTCATGGCGCTCACCCTCGGCGGCACCGTGGCCTACTACACCTACACCACCTACCTCACCAAATACCTGGTCGGCAGCGCGGGCATGGAGAAGACCACCGCCACACTCGTCAGCTTCACCGCATTGGCCCTCTTCGCCGTGCTGCAGCCCTTCGCCGGCATGCTGTCCGACCGGATCGGCCGCCGGCCGCTGCTGATCACCTTCGCGGTGGGCTGCACCGTCGGCACCTACCCGATCATGACCGCCCTCGGATCGGCGTCCTCGTACTGGTCCGCGCTCGGGCTGTCCCTGCTGGCCCTGGTCATCGTGACCGGCTACACGTCCATCAACGCGGCGGTGAAGGCCGAGCTCTTCCCGACCCGGGTGCGCGCCCTGGGCGTGGCGCTGCCGTACGCGATCGCCAACGCGCTCTTCGGCGGCACGGCGGAGTACGTGGCGCTGTGGTTCAAGAACAGTGGGCACGAGACCATGTTCTTCTGGTACGTCTCCGGATGCGCGCTGATCTCCCTCGTGACGTACGTGCTCATGCCGGACACCCACAACGCCGCCCTGAGCCGCGCCGAGGCCGAGGCCGACGGCGAGGCCGCGCGGGAACGGCCGGCCGCGGCTCCCGCCGAGGCGGCACGCTGATCGTCCGACCCCGGGGCCCGGTGGCCCGTGGCTCGGGGTGCCCGTGGCTCGGGGCCCGTGGCGCGGTGGCCCCTGGCGCGGTCCG
Organism: Streptomyces virginiae; assembly: GCF_041432505.1. Lineage (GTDB taxonomy): Bacteria > Actinomycetota > Actinomycetes > Streptomycetales > Streptomycetaceae > Streptomyces > Streptomyces virginiae_A. Next base: position 8,591,090 of record NZ_CP107871.1, on the reverse strand, counting down.
GCGGCTCCCGTAAGCTGCTGCGCCGGGCCACGGGGATCCGGATCCGGTGGCTCCGTAGGAGCGGCTCCGGTAGGTCGGGGCTCCGGTCACAGGGCGTGAGGGACTGTCTATGCACGCGCTGCTCGTCGAGGACGACGACCGCATGGCCCAAGCCCTCGGCACGGCCCTCGCGCAGCGCGGGCACACCGTCCGCCGGGTCGGGCGCGCCCTGGACGCCTTGCGGCACGTCCGCGAGGCCGAGTTCGTGCTGCTCGACCTGGGCCTCCCCGACCTCGACGGGCTGGAGCTGCTGCGGCGGCTGCGGACCGTCTGCGACGCGCCGCTGATCGTGGTGACGGCGCGCTGCGAGGAGCGCGACATCGTGCAGGGGCTACGGGCCGGGGCCGACGACTACGTGGTCAAGCCGTTCCGGATGGCCGAGCTGATGGCCCGGATCGACTCCGTACGGCGCCGGACCGATCCGTATCCCGGCCGTACGGCCGACCCGGAACCCGCCGCGGCCGGGTCCCGGCCCGTACGCACCGGCGATGTCGAGGTGGACCTCGCCGGTCGCACCGTCACCGTCGCGGGGTCCGAAGTACGGCTCACCCGCCGCGAGTTCGACGTCCTCGCCTTCCTCGCCGCCCGACCGGACGAGGTCCATGCGCGGGCGGTGATCCTGGACCGGATCTGGGGCGACGTCTTCCTCGCGGCCTCCCGCTCCCTGGACGTCCATGTGGCGGGCATCCGCGCCAAGACCGGCCGCTCGGGCCTGGTCCGTACCGTCCGGGGCTTCGGCTACCAGCTCGGCTTCCCGGCTCCGGCCGACACCCCCGTCCCGGAGGCGGGGGGCGTCCCGGACGCGGGGGACGTCCTGGACGCGCGGGGCGACGAGCGGTGAGGCGCCGGCTGCTGGCGGTGCTGATGGTGCTCATGGGGGCGGCGGCACTGCTGCTCTGCATCCCCCTGGCCGATGCCTACGCGCGCGGACGCACCGAGCACCTTCTCCTGCAACGGCGCTCCGAGGCCGTACGGTTCGCCGACCTCGCCGACCGGATGCGTAGCGCCGCAGACCGGGCGGAACTGTCGGCCGAGATCGGCCGCTACGCCCAGCTCTACGGAGCCGGGGTGGTCGTGGTCGACTCCTCCGGGGCGACCGTGGCGCGGGCCGGGACCGGTCCGGCGGCGGAAGCCGCCACGGACGCGGCCACCGACGATTCCCCGCGCGTCGGAACCTCCGACGGGGCGGACGCCCGTCGCCGCGCCCTCACCGGCCGCTCCACCGACCGGCTGCCCACCCTGCGCCCCTGGGGGCCGCGCACCGTCGTGCTGGCCGAGCCGGTGGGCCGGGACGAGCGGGTGAGCGGGGCGGTCCTGATGGCCGTGCCCACCGAGGCCGCCCGCCGGGACGTGACGGTCCGCTGGTCGCTCATCGCCGCCGGGGCGTTCGCCGCCTTCGCGGCGGCCGCCCTGGTGGCGGCCGGGATCACGCGCTGGCTGATGCGGCCTGTACTGGACCTGGACCGGGCCGTCGAGCGACTGACCGCCGGCAGCTTGCACGCCCGGGCCGTGTCCGACACCGGTCCGCCGGAACTGCGCCATCTGCGGAAGCACTTCAACACCATGGCGGAGGCGATGGCCGACTCCATCGGCCGGCAGCGTGACTTCGTCGCCGATGCCTCCCACCAGCTGCGCAATCCACTGGCCACGCTGGTGCTGCAGCTGGAGAACGTCGAGCCGCACATCGCGCCCGGACCCGGCCTGGCCGAGCACGGCCGCGCCCTGGACGAGGCGGAGCGACTGGAGGAGCTGCTCGACGGCCTGCTGGCACTGGCCCGGGTCGAGTCGGGGACGGCGGAACTGACCGAGGAGGACGTGTCGCGGGCGGTACGCGAGCGGGTGGCGGCCTGGACGCCGGTCTTCCGCGCCGCGGGGGTGGACCTGGTGGCCGCCGACCTCGCCGAAGGCCTGCGGGCTCGCACCCTGCCCGACGCGGCGGGCCGGGTCCTCGACGCGCTGCTCGACAACGCCGTCAAGTTCGTCCCGCGCGGCAGCCGCGTCGAGGTGCGCGCCGGGCGGGAGGCCGACGGGAGCACCGCCGGCCCGGCCGGTTCCGTCGGTTCCGTCGTCGTACGGGTCACGGACGACGGTCCGGGCGTACCGGAGGAGCATCTGCCGCTGCTGCTACGCCGCTTCGCGCGCTCCCCGGAACACCAGAACGTCCCCGGCAGCGGCCTGGGACTGGCCATCGCCGACGAGATCGCCCGGATCAGCGGCGGCCGGCTCGACGTCGGCGGCCACGAGCCGCACGGCCTGATGGTGGAGCTCCGGCTCCCGGCCTCGGGCTAGGCCGTCCCTAGCCGTACACCGACCGGTAGTGGGCCACCGCGCCCGGATGCAGGGGCACCTCACCGGTGGAGATGGCGAACCGCGGCTCCAGCCGGGCCCCTGCCGTCACCTCACGCAGCAGGTCGCGCCACCGGTCGAACACCACCTGGAGCAGGTCACGTACGGCGCCCGGCGGTACGTCGGCCCGTGCCAGGAGGTAGTTGCCGACCCCGATGGTTCCCACCGGCTCCGTCAACCCGTACACCCCGGCCGGCAGGGTGACCGCCGAGTAGACGGGGCCGTAGCGCTCCCGGAGCGCGCCGACGTGGGCGTCGAGCGGCAGGAACCGCAGCGGCAGCTCGCGGGCCAGGTCCGCCAACGCCGGGGTGGGCACTCCTCCGGACCAGAACAGCGCGTCGACCGAGCCCTCGCGCAGGGCGCTCACCGAGGGTGCGAGACCCAGTTGCCGCTCGTCCGCCGCAGCGGCCTCCGACGCGGGGGCGCCGTCGAGCCCGGCCGCCCGCAGGACCCGTTCCGCCACCACCTGCACCCCCGAGCCCGCAGCGCCTGAGGCGACCGGGCGCCCGGCGAGATCCCCCACCGAGCGCACCGGCCCGGCCGCGGGGACGAGCAGGTGCGTGTAGTTCACGTACACCCTGGCCAGGGCCGTCGCGGCGGTCGGCCTCGGGAACGGCTCCCGCCCGAGCACCGCGTCCTCGGCGGCGTCCGCCATGGCCAGGGCCAGCTCGACGGAGCCGTCGTCCAGCTTGCGCAGGTTGTCCACGCTGGCCGCGGTGCTCACCGGGACGATCTCGATCCGGCGACCGCTCGCCGCGACGGCCTGTGCGAGGGCCTGCCCGAACGCGTTGTACGGCCCGCCCTCGGGTCCCGTGGCGAGCCGTAGCCGCCGTACCGGTCCGGAATCCCCCGAGCAGCCGGCCGACACCCCCGCCAGGGCACCGAGGCCCAGGCCCATCAGCCGCCGTCTGGTCACTTCTGCGCTGGTCACGGCGGAAGCCTAGGCCGGATTGTCAAGCCACGGGATTCCGGGTCGTGACGTGTTCCTTCCTCTCCTTTTCCCTGGAAGGGGGAATGGAGAGGAAAGACTGGAGAAACTCATGCATATCGCGACGATCATTACCGCCGCCGCCATCGCGGCATTCGCCGGCATCACCTACATCCGACATCTCTCGAAAATAGGCTGCCGAGATCGATACATCGTCCCGACATTCTTCAACCACGGAGTCGTTCCGTTCTGGATCGAAATAGCCTATGGCTTCGCCCTGGGGGTGAGCCTGGTCGCACTCAACAACGTGCTGCCGCCATGGGCGAGTCTCGCCGTCTTTCTGGCAGCGGTGGTGCCCCCCACGGAACTGACACGACGCCGCCACAACCACCGGGTCGAGAACCTCACCACCTCGGCCGGTCGGGAAGACAACCCTTAGTCCCGACCGGCGCGGTGTCGCCACGCCAGGAGAAGCGCCGAAGCCGGGACGCCATGATCGTTGCGTGAATCTCGCGATATCCCGCGAGAGCGGATTCTTCGGGTGGTTCTGGGGAGGGGCCGATGACAGTGACGGCATTCGACACGTCCGAGCGTCGCGCGTGGGCCGCGCAGGCCGATGCCTGTGCGGGCAGCTTCGGCACGCTCTGCGCGTACCCGGTGCCCCGGCTGCTCGACGGCGGCCGGGGTCGAGGCCGGTACGGGGACCGCCGCCGCGGCCGCGTGCGAGCGCGGGGCGAAGGTGGCGGCGGCCGCGCCGACCCGAGCACGGTCGCCGTCGCCACCCGGAATGCGGCGACGGCCGATGTGCGCCCTACCGTTCTGCCGGAACCGCCCTCGCCGACGACGCGTGCGACGCGGTGATCGGCAACTTCGTCGTGAACCCTGTCGGACAACCCCGCTCGGCCCTGGAGGAGTTGCGCCGGGTGACGCGGCCGGGCGGCCGGACAGCCGTCACCATCTGGGCAACCCCGGCAGCAGCCGGACAGACGCTGCTCGGGCGAGCCGTTCTCGCTCGCGACGAGCAGGGCTTGGCCGGCCAGGGGGCGGCCCTGCGGGACATCGCCTGCCGGACCCTGCTGTGGGACCGCCGGACGACTCCCGAGGCATGGTGGAGCGGCCCGGTCGCCGGTATCGCCACCATCGGGCAGATCGAGAGCATCAAGGGCCACTTCGACGCGCGGTGCGCTGAGTTCACCGACCCTGACGGCGTGCTCGTTGCTGCCCCATGCCACGCTGATGGCCACGGGGACCCCCGGGTTGTCGGGCCACCTGAGTACATCCGGTACACGAGCGCCCCTCCGCCTTGCGAGGGCCCGCACCGGACGACCCGGGCCCATCCGACGAGATCCGAAGGAGACGGCCCAGGTGCCGCCCCGTACGGGCGGTCCCGCTCCCCCGGTAGCGTCGCCGCCATGCGCTACCACCACGTCGACGTCTTCACCGACCGCCCCTACAGCGGCAACAGCCTCGCGGTGTTCCCCGAAGCCGATCCGCTGACCGGCGCCCAGATGCGGGCGATCACGCAGGAACTGCGGCACTTCGAGTCCGTCTTTCTCGTCCGCGACACCGCACGCGGGCGGTCACGCACGTGGCGTGCGCGCGTCTTCGACCTCGCGGGGGAGCTGGAGTTCGCCGGGCACCCCCTCATCGGCGCCGCCGCGGTGCTGCACGCCCTGCACGGCGCCGCGGACCACGAGGCCTGGACCCTGTGCCTGCCCGGCCGTCCGGTGGAGGTCACCACCGAACGCCGGGGCCCCGGTCGGTACGCGAGCCTCCTCGACCAGGGCGCGGCAGCGTTCCTCGGACGCCCCGACCCCGAGGGCCTGGCCGGCCTCTTCGCCCTCGAACCGGCCGATCTGGACCCCGATCTGCCCCCGGAGGTGGTCTCCACGGGCCTGCGCTACCTGGTGCTCCCCGTACGCGGCGACGCGCTCGCCCGCGCCCGTGTCACGCAGCCGCTCGACGCGCCCTTGGCCCGCGTCGGCGCCGAGTTCGCCTACCTGCTGGATGCCTCGGCCATGGAGGGCAGGCACTGGAACAACGACGGGCTCCTGGAGGACGTCGCCACCGGGAGCGGTGCGGGCTGTGCCGTCGCCTATCTGCGCGGCCACGGCCGGATCGGCTCCGGGGAGCGCACCCTGCTGCGCCAGGGCCGCTTCACCGGGCGACCCAGCACGATGACCGTCAGCGCCGACGGCCACGGCCGCGACATCCGGCCGGTACGCGTCGGAGGCGGCGTCGCACTCGTCGGGGAGGGACACCTGCGCGAGCTCCCGCCCTCCTGAGGGGCGGGAGGCTCACCGAGCGATCGGGGGCACGCGGACCTACGCTGATGGTGTTGCCCGGGTCCTCGGACGGCAGGAGACCATGCCGTGAAGCCAACCCACCTCCGGCTACGCCGGGCCTGCGCGGCCGCCGCCGCAACAGGAGTGCTCATCGCCCCGGCGGCCGCGGGCTCCGCGTCGGGGGCCTCCGCTCCCGAACGGTCCGCTCCCTTCTCCGCGGCCGCGGCCCCCACGCCCACCCCGACCCCCACCCCCACCCCCACCGCTTCGTCGGACGCCGATACGGGCTTCACGCCGCTCACACCGGCCGTCGCGGCGCAACTCGACGCGGCCGTGCGCCGGGTGATGCGCGAGGCGCAGGTGCCGGGTGTGACGGTCGGGCTGTGGGCCCCCGGCAAGGGGAGCTACCTACGGTCCTTCGGCGTGGCGGACAAGGCGACCGGCGCGCCGATGACTCCCGACCTCCACGTGCGCATCGGCAGTGAGACCAAGACGTTCACCGTCACCGCCCTCCTCCAGCTCGTCGACCAGGGCAAGGTGGGTCTGGACGACACCATCGGCAAGTACGTCACAGGGGTTCCGAACGGTGACCGCATCACCCTGCGGGAACTGGCCGGCATGCGCAGCGGGCTCTTCAACTACAGCCTGGACGACGCCTTCGTGAAGAAGTTCGAGGCCGATCCGCAGCAGTCCTTCACACCGCAGCAGTTGCTCGACGTCGCCTTCGCGCACCCCGTGCTGTTCGAGCCGGGCGCGGAGTTCGACTACAGCAACACCAACCTGATCCTGCTCGGTCTGGTCGTGGAGAAGATCACCGGCCGGCCGCTCCACGACGTGATCACCAAGGACGTCCTGGGACCGGCCGGGCTGCGCAGCACGGTCTTCCCGACGAGCCCGGCCCTGCCGGCGCCCTACGCGCACGGCTACACCGACCAGACGGCCTCGGGCCAGGTCGAGGACTCGACCCACTGGAATCCGTCCTGGGCCTGGGCCGCCGGAGAGATGGTCTCCGACGTCCAGAACCTGCGCAGTTGGGCCCGTACCCTCGCCACCGGCACGCTGCTGAAGCCGGCGACGCAGGCCGAACGCCTGAAGACCACCCCGATGGACATCCCGGGCGCGGGCTACGGCCTCGGTATTTTCGACGTCCAGGGCTGGATCGGCCACAACGGCTCGATCCCCGGGTACGAGGTGCTGCCCGTCTACCTGCCGTCCGCCCAGGCGACGATGGTCATCGTCCTGAACACCGACAGCCAGTACAAGGGTCAGGAGCCCAGCACGCTCTTCGGCGAGGCGGTCACCGGCATCGTCACTCCCGATCACGTGTATCCCGGCCACAAACCGGTCGCGCCCAAGGCAGGCTGACGGCGGGGGCGGCCGTGAGCGTGGTCATCGGTACGTGGAACCTGGAGAACCTGTGCCGCCCCCTGCCCCCGGGTGGGCCGCCATCGAACCGCTGCGCCGCGAAGGACGAGGCCACCTACCGGGCGAAGCTGGAGGGCCTCGCGGCCACCATCGACCACCTCGCGCCCGATCTCCTCGGCGTCCAGGAGGTCGGCAGCCACGAGGCGCTGACCGATCTGGTCGACAGGCTCGACGGCGACTGGCACATCGCCCTGTCCACCCACCCCGACCGGCGCGGCATCCGGGCCGGTTTCCTCAGCCGCCGGCCGCTGACCGTGGTCGAGGACCGCACCGCTTTCCCGGACCATCTCCCACCCGTCCAGGTCGAGGACGACGGAACCATGACCAGGAGGATGGGGCGCGGCGGCCTGGTCGTCCGGTGGAGTCCCGCGCCCGGCCACACCGTGTCGGTGGCCGTCTGTCACCTCAAGTCGAAGCTGCTGACCTTCCCGGGCAACCGTCACAGCACCGACGACGAGCGACTGCGGGCCCGCTACGCCGCGTACGCCCTGTACCGCCGCGCAGCCGAGGCCGTCACCATGCGCTTCGTCGCCGACCAGTTGCTGCGCGGCGACGGTCTTACGCACGAGGTGATCGTGATGGGCGACCTCAACGACGAGTTCAAGGCGGCCACCACGCAGATCCTGTACGGCCCGCCCGGCTCGCAGATCGGTACCGGTGGCTTCCAGGACACCGACCTCGGCGACCCGCGGCGCCTGTGGAACCTCGCGCCGAGCATCCTGGAACAGGGCGGTTTCTCCCGCGTCTTCGAGGGCCAGAAGGAACTCATCGATCACATCCTGGTGAGCCGGGCCCTGCTGCCGCGGCTGGAGCGGGTCTTCACCGGCCCTGAGCAGCTGCCCACGGTGGACGGCGCGCACCCGGCCGCACCGCACGACAGCCCCTCCGACCACGCGGCGGTCCTCGCCGTCCTCGACTACTGACGCCACGATCGACCCGTGCTCGACCCGTGCTCGACCACCGGCCGTCTCCCCCTTTTTCCCGCGGTTCCCGGCCGTCCCGCCCGTCGCACGCGCCGACCGGAAAAGGCCCTACAGCAAGCGGAGGCTGATGGTCCTTCAGTGTCGACCCACGGCCGGAATCGGCTGGGAGGAATTCCGGTCGGCCGACCGATTTCACGCCGATGGACAATCCGGAAACAGCCGGTAAAACACAGCTGCTCGGCCGCCGGTAGAGCCCTGATCGGCCGCGTTCAAAAGATGCCCGGGTCAACTGTGTTGTCCGCCAGATGAGTTACTACCCAGAAGACATGGAACGTCGCACAGAGTTCGGGTAGCTTTCTGTCACGTCGCCGCCACACCCGGGGCACAGGGCCCCATGGGACTAGCGGCACAAAGGACCCGACCCCTGTTGACGACAGCAACCGAAGTCTTCACAGTCCGGCCGTACACCCCGCATTGCCAGGTGATCAGCACCGAAGGCGATCATGCCGTCATAGGCATTTCCCCGGGGAACAGTTACTTCTCGGCCCAACGTGTCAATGACCTTGCCCACTGGGGCCTGCGCAACTTCGAGCAGGTCGATCTCATCTACACCGACATGCACGTGGCCGAGATGTACGAGGCTCTCGGCTACGGCGAGGACGAAGCACGACGGAAGGCGGTGAAGAACCTGCGCGGCGTCCGCGCCAAGGTCAACAACGCCGCCGCGGAGGCCGATCCCACCGGCGCCCGCCTCCGTGCCCGCCCGATGTCCTCCCTCACCGACATCCCCGCCTACCGTGCGCTCCACCGGCACCTGACCAACCTGCTGGACACCGACCCGGAGTTCCGCAAGACCAGCAACTCGCTGGTCGATGCCTTCCTCTCGTCCAAGGTGCTGAACGGGAAGGCCGCCACGACGCGACAGCGTGAGGTGTGCCTGGAGTACGTCTGCGCGGAAATGCCGCTCTTCCTCGACACGCCGGCCATTCTCGGTGTGCCGTCCTCCCTCAATTGCTACCACCAGCTCCTGCCCATGGCGGAACTGCTCTACTCACGCGGCTCGGGCCTGCGCGCCTCGCGCAACCAGGGTCACGCCATCATCACCCCCGCCGAAGGAGCCTCCGATGACCACTGACACCCTGCTCGACTTCCCCTTCTCGGCGCGCGGCGATCAGCTCCCGCCCGAGATCGAGGAACTGCGCGGCGAGCCGGTGAAGCGGGTGCGCACGATAGCCGGCGACGAAGCCTGGCTCGTCTCCTCCTATCCGCTGGCCAAGCAGGTCCTCGAAGACCCCCGGTTCAGCCTGAAGGACACCTCGGCCCCCGGTGTGCCCCGCCAGTACGCGCTGACGATCCCGCCCGAGGTCGTCAACAACATGGGCAACATCACCGGCGCGGGGCTGCGCAAGGCCGTGCTCAAGGCGATCAACCCCAAGACCGACGGGCTCACCGACTGGATGCGCGCCCAGGCCACCGGCCTGGTCGACGGCCTCCTGAGCCACGGGGCGCCGGTCGACCTGCGCGGTCAGTTCACCAACCCGTACGCCGAGAACCTGCACTGCCGCATCCTCGGCATTCCCGAGTCCGACGCGCCGCGCCTCGCGGCCAGCCTCGACATCGCGTTCATGAACTCGGCCTGCCCGGTGACCGGCGCCAAGCTCAACTGGGACCGCGACATCGCCTACATGGTGGAGCGGCTCGACGACCCCACCACCACCGGCCTGATCGCCGAGCTCGCCGCTCTGCGCAACGACCCGGACTACGACCACCTGACGGACGAGATGCTCGCCACCGTGGGCGTCACGCTGTTCGGCGCGGGGGTCATCTCCACCATGGGCTTCCTGACCATGGCGATCGTCTCCCTCCTCCAGAACCCGGAGATGTGGGAGCGGCTGCGCAAGGAGCCGGAGAAGATCCCGGCCGCGGTGGACGAACTCCTGCGCATCAACCTGTCGATCGCCGACGGCCTTCCCCGGCTCGCGCTGGAGGACGTCACCCTCGGCGACGTCGAGGTGAAGAAGGGCGAGCTCATGCTCGTCCTGGTCGAGGCCGCCAACACCGACCCCGACGTGTACCCCGACCCGCACGTCGCGGACATCGACCGGCCGAACGCCGGCACGCACCTCTCCTTCGGCGGCGGACAGCACTACTGCCCGGCCACCGCTCTCGGCAAGCGGCACACCGAGATCGCCATCGAGGTGCTCCTGGAGAAGATGCCCGACCTCGCTCTCGCCGTGCCGGTGGACCAGCTCGTGTGGCGTACCCGCTTCATGAAGCGCATCCCGGAGCGCCTGCCCGTGCTCTGGTAGATCGCGTCGGCGCGGGGGGACGACGCGCCTGCTCGATGATGGCCTCGGCCGGGGGGAATCCGGCCGGGGCCATCGCCCTGTCCTACGTCAGGAACGCCGCCCTACGTCAGGAACGCCGCCGTGGTCGCCACGAACCGGTCCGCGTCGTCGAGCCAGGGGTGGTGGCCCGCGCCGGGTTGCACGACGAGCGTGGCGCCCGGGAGCAGCTCGGCGAACGCGGCCACCGCCCGAGGAGGGCTGTTCACGTCGAACTCCCCCGCGAGCAGCAGGGCGGGGTTCCGCCAGGTGGCGAGCGCGGCCCGGGTGGCCTGCGGGTCGAAGGCGCCGTCGGCCGCGAAGAGGGTGACGGCTTCCGTGTTGTCCGGGCGGGCCGCCGCGTGGTGTCGCCGGGCCGCGTCGTCCCAACGTCCGTGGAAGAAGGGGCTGATGGCTTCCCGGTCGCTGTCGGTACCGGCGCCCTCGGTGATCGCCCGCAGCGCCGCGAACGCCTCGGGGAACCAGGGCTCGCCCTTCCGCAGCCGCGCGAGTTCCCGTCGGCTCTCCCCCGTGATCTCCACGCCGACGGCCCCGGGTGCCGGGGGTGATCAGGGCGAGCCTGCGGACCCGGTCCGGGTGCCGGGCCACGTACCGCGCGGCGAGGTTCGCGCCGCCGGAGTGGGCGAGCAGATCGATCCGGGCGAGACCGAGGTGCTCGCGCAGGGCCTCGACGTCCTCGACGAGGCGGTCGCAGCGGTAGGAGGAGGTGTCCTCGGGGACCGCGGACCGGCCGGTGCCGCGCAGGTCCAAGGCGATCAGCCGGCGGTGCGCGGACAGACCTCCGAGGTCACCGAGGTAGGCGGAGTCCGCCGGGCCGCCGGGGAGACAGACGAGCGGGTCGCCGCTGCCGTGGACGCGGTAGGCGAGCCGGGTTCCGTCCGGCGCGGTGAAAGTGGGCATGCCGCGGATCCTGCCGGCCATAACCTGGTTGTACAACCGGGTTATGAGGGAGGGGGCGCCCGGGTGTATAACCGGGTTGTGGCAGACCGAGAGAGCGACGAGGGCGCACCCGGCACGCTGACCGAGGAACAGGCCGTGCGGATGCTCGCCGGCATGAACGAGGTCATCCGCGCGGGTGAGGAGATGCGGAAGCTGCGCGCCGAGATGATCAAACTGTTCGTCGGCTTCGGCTGGACCCAGGACACGATCGCCCGGATCGCGGACATGAGTCAGCCCGCCGTCTCGAAGCAGGTGGCGAAGTACGGGATCGAGGACCTCGCCGCGCCGATGGGGCTCGCCCTCGACCAGTACGACACCCCGTGGCTCGAAGGGCGCCTGTGGGGGCTCGCGGAGGCGGTCGCCGAGACCGTCGACACCGCGCGCTGCACCCGCTGCGTCGAGGCCCTGGCCCGGGGCCGCAAGCGCTTCACGCCCCGCACCGTCGACGAGCTGCGGCGCCTCCTCGAAGACGACCTGACGCGCCATCGAGCGGAACTGCCCGCCGCCTTCCGGGCCGCGTACGACGAGATCAGCCGCGGCCTCGACGTCCCTCCCAAGGCGACGACCGGCACCCCCGCGACGGTCTCGGCCTCGCCCTCGGTCCGCCGTACCCTCGCCCACCAGGTGCAGCGCGACCGGCTCCGGGACGCGTGCTGATCCCGCGCCCCTGTGCTTCTTCGGCCTGATACGAGGCTGATTCCGGCCCTTCCGGAATGCGCCGCGCAACGGCCTCGCCGCGAGCTGCTGAAGTGGGTGTCGCCAGCACGTCGATCCTGACAAGGGGAAGATCCTCATGCGCAGTCGAGTCCGCGGCACCCTCGCCACCAGCTTCGTCGGCACCACGGCGGCCCTCGTCGCCCTGCTCGTTCCCGGCACCGCCCACGCCGCCCCGGCGAAGCTCAGCCATGCGGCGGCGGTGAGCAAGCTGAACGCGACGGGCGGCATCGGCCTGTCCTCCAGCGGCGGTTGCAGCAACCGGAACAATGCCACGTGCACCTCGCTGGAACAGGTCAACGCCGCCACCATCAGCGACGTGAGCACCCTGCGCAACGCGAGCCACTGCGCCCTCACCATCACGGGCGGCACGGAGGTGGGGCACGCCTCGGGCACCTACAGCCACTGGAACGGCTACAAGATCGACTTCAGTCCGACCAGCTGTGTCAGCGCCTACGTCACCAACAGCTTCACCCGGATCGCCGACCGCGGCGACGGAGCCGCCCGCTACCGCTCCGCCGCGGGCAACGTCTACGCCCGGGAGAGCAACCACTGGGACGTCACCTTCTGCGGCGGCAGCGCGGCCTGCACCTCCGCGGCCGGCTCCTGAGCGCCGCACGACCACCGAGCGGCCCGGCCGGACCCCGCGCACTCCCGCCGGGCCCGGCCGGGCCTCACCGTCCGTCCTCCCCCAGCACCTCCCCGATCACGTACCGGGCGTTGGCCGCCATCGCCGGGTTCGTCCTGCGGTAGTAGGGCAGCGCGTTCAGGGCCTGGGAGAGCGTCCTCCCCCGGCCGCGACGCCAGGTCACGTCGTCCACGCCGAGCTCCGCGCGGAAGACCGCCCTGGCATCGGCCGGCAACAGGTTCCACGCGGGGAACAGATCGCAGGCCGGATCCCCCACCCCCATGCACCCGAAGTCGATGACCGCGCTCAGCCTGCCCCCGGCCACCAGCAGGTTGCCCGGCGTCAGATCGGCGTGCAGCCACACCGGTGGCCCGTCCGGCTCCGGGGCCCGCACCGCGTCCTCCCATACCGCGGCCACGGCATCGCAGTCGACGCCCTCCTCCGGGATCCGGCGCAGCTGCTCGATCGCCGCCCGGGTCGGCGCGTCGAGCAGGGCGAGCGACCCACCGCGGTAGGCCTTCGGCGCCCCCGGCAGGGTGACGCTCCGCATCGCCGCCACGAACCCGGCCAGGTCGCGGGCCAACGCCACGGGCTCGCGCAGCGCCCCGGCCTCGGGGTTCGCCCCCGGCAGCCACCGCAGGACCGACCACGACCACGGGTACCCCTCGGCGGGCTTCCCGGCCCCGAGGACTTCCGGGACGGGCGTGGGCAGTCGGGGTGCCAGGCGGGGCAGCCACTCCCACTCCATCGCCACGTCCTCGGCCCCACCCGCCAGCATCGGCAGCCGTATGACCATGTCGTCACCCAGCCGGTACATCACGTTGACCGTGCCGGGCGACGGCAGCCGCTCCACGGGCAGGTCGGCCCACCGGGGGAACTGCCCGGCGATCAGCCGGCGTACGAGGTCCTCGTCGACGGGGTGCGCGCCAGGATGCATCTGTGCAGTGCTCATGGACCGCCATCCGATCGTCGACCGCGGATGAGGTCAAACCCTTTTGCCGGAGCGCCCGCGCGGCGCCGTTGCCCGATCGGGGTCGTGATCGTTTGCGTGACCGACAGGACGTACGGGGGCGGTCATCGACGGACGGGCGAGTGGTCGGGTTGAGAGTCACGAGAAGGACCCTGCTGCGGGCGGCTTCGACCGGCGCCCTGACGGCGCTGCTCGGCCACGCCTGCGAGGCGTCGGCCACGCCCGGTGGGATCACCCCGGGCGACGCCACGGAGAACCTGGTCCGGCTGCGTTTCACCCGGGCGACCAACGGCGCGGCCACCGCCACCGCCACCGGGGACCGGGTCGTCGCCGAGGTGCAGGGCGTTCTCTGGTCACTGCCCCCGAACGGCGCCCCGGCGACGCCCCTGACCCCGCCCGACCTCGAACCCGGCCGTCCGGTGCTCTCCCCCGACGGCCGCCAGGTGGCGATGAGCGCCTACCGCGGCGGAACCTTCCACATCTGGGTGATGAACGCGGACGGCTCCGGCCTGCGCCCGCTCACCGACGGCCCGTTCGACCACCGCGCGCCCGCCTGGTCGCCCGACGGCCGCAGCCTCGCCTTCTGTTCCGAGCGCGGCGGCGATCCGGTCGCCGGGAGCCCGTACCGGATCTGGACCGTCCCCGTCACGGGGGGCCGCCCGCGCCGGCTGACGGGACTCCCCGGACAGGACGGCCCCGGACAGGACGGCGCGTGGGAGGACTTCGACCCGGTCTGGTCACCGGACGGCGGGCGCGTGCTGTTCGTACGCGGCACACCCACCGGAGAAACCCTGACCGCCCGGACCATCGCCTCCGTCGCCGCCGAACCCACCGTCGAGGACCCGGTCCGCGTCGAGCACACCGTCACCGACGGCCGGCTGCTGGCTCCCGCGCTCTCCCCGTCCGGACGCACCGCCTGGCTGTCCGCGGCCCCCGGCCCGCGCAAGGCCGAGAACCTCTCCCTCGTCGTCGACGGCCGGCCGGTCCCCCTCGACGGCGACCTGGCGCCCGCTCCCCCGTGCTGGATCGGCGACGACCGGCTGCTGATCACCCTCGACGGCCGGTTCCGGGTGATCCGCCCGCACCGGGAGGACGGCGGCGCCGGCCGCGAGATCCCCCTCGACGCCACCCTCGAAGTGCCCCGACCCCGTTACCGGGTCAAGGAGTACGTCCTGGAGGCCGAGCGGAGCCTTCCGGTCCGGGGCATCCACCAGCCCGCGCTCTCCCCCGACGGCCGCAGGGTCGCCTTCGCCGCGCTGAACGCCCTGTGGGTCGCCCCCGTCGCCGGCGGCGCAGTCCGCAAGGTCGTCCAGGCCCCTGTCACGGCGTACGTCCAGGGTCCGGTGTGGAGCCCGGACGGCCGCGCGCTGGTCTACACCGACGACCGCGACGGCCTGAACGGCGTGCGTCGCCGGGAACTCGACACCGGCCGGGAGGCCGTCCTCGCTCCGGACGGCCGCGTCTACGGCGTGTTGTCGCCGGACGGCACGAAGCTCGCCACCCTCGACCTCGCCGGCCGACTCCTCGTCCGCGACCTCGCGACCGGGACCGAGACCCCTCTGGTCACGGCCCTCGGAGGCGGCGGTCTGCCCGGCCCGCCCAGCTGGTCTCCCGACGGCCGCCACCTCGCCCTGTGCGACCGCAACCGGCTCAGCCGGCGCTTCCGCGAGGGCTACAACCTCATCCGGATCGTCAACGCCGGCACCGGGGCGGCCCGCCTGCACGCGCTCGCCCCGCACGCCTCGCTCTCGGACCGCTACGCCTCCGGCCCGGTCTGGTCACCCGACGGCCGCTTCCTGGCCTGCGTCGCCGAATCGGCCCTCTGGCTGCTGCCCGTCGCCCCCGACGGCACCCCGACCGGACCGGCCCGCCGCCTGACCGACGAACCCGCCGACCATCCTTCGTGGACCGCCGATTCCCGCACCCTGCTCTACCAGTCCTGCGCCCGGCTTCGCCTGCTCGCCCTCGACGCCGCCGGCGTACCGGCCGGAGCACCCCGGACCGTGCCCGTCTCCCTGACCTACCGGCGCCCCGCACCCGTCGACACCGTCGTACGCGCGGGACTGCTGTGGGACGCCACCGGCTCCGCACCCCGGGCCGACGTCGACATCCTGATCGCCGGCGGCCGGATCACCGCCGTCGAACCGCACCGGCCGGGCCGCCGCGCGACCCGCACGGTGGACGCCTCCGACGCCACGGTCCTGCCGGGCCTGTGGGACTCCCACGTGCATCCGTACCCCTACACCTACGGGGCGCGGCAGGGCGCGCTGCACCTCGCCTACGGGGTCACCACCGTGGTCTCGCTCGGCGGTTCCGCCTACGAACAGGCCCGACTCCGCGAGGACATCCGGGCCGGACGGCTCGCCTCCCCCCGCCTGCTGGCCGGCGGGGAACTCCTCGACGGCTCGCGCGTCGCCTACAGCATGGGGCGCGCCCATCGCACGCGTGCGGGGTTCGCGCGCTCGCTGGCCCGGGCGGCGGCGCTGGACTGGGACTTCGTCAAGACGTACGTACGAGCGCCGTACCCGTACATGGCCGAGGCGGCGCGGTTCGCGCACGAGCGGCTCGGTGTCCTGGCCGGCTCCCATCTGTGCGCCCCCGGCATCCGGTCCGGCCAGGACCTGACCACGCATCTGGTGGCGACCGAGCGTGCCGAGCACGGGCACGGCGCGACCCCACGGGGGCACACCTACCAGGACACCCTGGAGGTCTACACGCACGGCGGTTTCGACCTGATCGCCACCCCCTTCACGGCGCTCCCGCTGATCGGCGCCGACCCGGCGCTCGCCCACGATGTCCGGGTGACGTCCCTGATGCCGCCGTGGGACGTGGCGGCCGTGCGGGCCGCGGCGGCCACGCCGCCGAGTACGGAGCAGAGCCTCGCCCTGGAGCGGGAGGTCGGCGTCTACCGGAGCGTCCTCGCGGGCGGCGGGCGTCTGGCGCTCGGCACCGACGCACCGCTCACCCCGGTCGGCCTCCATCTCCACCTGGCCCTGCGAGCCCTGCACCGGTACGGCCTGTCACCGGCGGAGGCCCTGACGACGGTGACCCTGACCCCGGCGCGGATGTTCGGCGTCGCGGACCGGCTCGGCACGGTCGAGCCCGGCCGGATCGCCGACCTCACCCTGATCGGGGGCGACCCCTTCACCGACTTCGACGACCTGGTGCGCGTACGGGCCACCGTCCGCGGCGGGACGCTCCGCGAACGCCCCGCCCTGGAAAGGGCCTTCACCCCGACGGCCCCGGAGTCAGGGGACTGGCGAACGGTCCTGGACCAGATGCTGCGCGACGGCTGCTGCACACCGCACGACCAGGACGTGCCCGTCGGATCATCGCGCTGACCGGATGAAGAGGGCGGCGTCGCCGGTGTCACTCTCAGGAGTCGTGTTCAGGGTGCTCGGAAGACGTCCGGAGCAGGTCGGCAGGGATTCGGTCGACGGCGACAGCGATCGCTTCGGCGGCTGTGGTGACATGGTGCAAGGCCGGGCCGTTCCACCGCCCCCCGCACACCGACCTGATCCGGTGAGTCGCCGCCTGGGCCCGGCCCGCCGGCCCGGACTGTCGGTGGTCGCGCCTACAGTCGCCGCATGATCGTGAACGACAGGACGGCCGCGGCGGGGCCCGGCCGCGCCGCCCTCGACCATCTGCTGCGGCTGATCTCGGAATCCGCGTGGGGCGACGACCTCGTCCTGCGCGGCAGCATGGTCATGCCCGCGTGGGTCGGCGACCGGGCCCGGCCGCCGGGTGACCTCGACTTCGTCGTGCCGCCGCCGTCGCCGGTCCCCGTCGACCCGCGCGGTCCCCATCCGTACGTCCCCGGGTACGACACCGTGCAGCAGTGGCCGGAAGCCGCCGACGGAGCGGCCCGCTACGAGATATGGGCGGACGGGGAGGCCGAGTTCGAGACGCGCGGGCTGCGCGCGTACGTCCCGCCGGAGGGCCTGGTGTGGCAACCGGAACCGGAGCCGGCGGATTTCCCGCCGTACGAAGACCTGCTGGAGCGGGTCCGCGCCAGCCCGCGGGCCGCCGCGGGCGTCCTGTTGGACGCGGACGGGGCGCGCCGGGACGGTACCTGGGCCTACACGTACACGGACGGCGAGTTCGGGCCCCCGGGGATCAGGATCCTGATCCCGTGGCGGGCGGACTCCGGGCCGGCGGGGACGGCGCAGCTGGACTTCTCCCGCGACGAGCGGCTGCCCGAGGCGCCCGTCTGGACGGCCGTCCCGCGTGGCGACGGCGGGGTCACGGTGGTTCGAACGGCGAGCCTCGGGCTGTCGCTGGCCTGGAAGTTGCGGTGGCTGGTGGAGGACGCCGCGACCGAGGACGGCCCGCGGTGCAAGGACCTGTACGACGCCGTGCTGCTCGCCGAGGCGGGCCGGGAGCGGTCCGTCCCGGCGCCGCCGCGCCTGGCCGGCGTACGGGTGGACGAGCGGGCCTGGCAGTGCTTCCGCGCGGCCCATCCCGGGGTGGGCGGGTCGGCCGCCGCCTGGCTCGCCCGACTCCGCACCGCGCTCGCGCCGTACGCCCCGGCCTGAGCGGATCAGCCTTCGGCGGCCGTCGACAGCCGGCGCAGTCCGGCGGCGGAGAGTTCGAGCAGTTCGCCGCGGGTGAGGTCGTGGTGCGTCGGGCGGAATCCGGCGAGGGCACCGAGGCGGGTGCCCGTGGTGGGGTTCCAGATCCCGAGCCCGGACTCCGAGGAGGAGTAGAGGAGCCCGTCCGCGGCGAAGAAGCGACCCTCGGGCCCGCCGAAGGTCGCGATCTCGGGGGGCTCCTCGGTGTTGCCGGGTCCGTCCGGCCCTCGATGGCCGAGGTCGAAGACGCGGGCCCCGGGCCGTAGTTCCTGCTCGTCGTCGCCCAGACCCGACAGGACGAGGCGGTCCTCGTCGAGCCAGACGAGCGGGCGGTTCCAGTGGTACGCGCAGGCCGGCAGAGCGGCCCGGCCGATGTCCCCGCTCCAGGCGTGCTCGCCTTCGGTGAGCCACTGGTCCAGGTTCCATACGACGGGTCGGCCGAGGGGGTGCCACACCCAGGCGTCCGAGGCGATCCTGGTGCCCGCCGGGCTGGGATGCAGGGCGCCGTGGAAGTGATCCGACGGGTCCAGGGAGTCGCCGTCCGTCGCCGGCATGCGGGCGACCTGGGCGCCGGTGGCGGCGTCCGTGGCCTCGATGAGGTTCCACTCGGTGCGGTGGAGGACGACGACGCGTCCGGCGTGTTCGGTGAACGCCAGGGAGAAGGGCACCGTGTCGCTCTGGTACCCGTCGTTCTCCAGCGGGACGGTGACGCGCCCGGTGGACAGGTCGAGGACCTCCCCCGTGCGGCCGTGGTCGATGACGACGGCCGCGAACGCTCCGTCGCGCGAGGCGTGCAGCCGGAGGGTCTGTACGCGGTCGCACCAGGGCTCCGCGTCGGCCGGCACGGTGACCGTGGTACGGGCGACGTCGGTGCAGAGGCCCGAGTCGGAGTCCCGGTGCAGGATCCGTCCGTCGTCGCACAGCAGGACGATCCCGCGGTCGGTGGGGGCGATGTCCCTCACCGTCCCGGCCTGCGCGGGCAGCGCGATCGTCTCGACCGCGCCGAGTACGGGGAGCGGCGCGTCGTCGCCGCCGAGGGCCTGGGCCATGTCGGGAACTCTCCTCGGACGCCGCGCCGGAGGGGCCGGCCGGACGCGATCAGGGCTGGTCGTACCAGGCGAAGGCGGCGATCCGCCAGCCGTCCTCGGTGCGGACGAACTGGATGGTCTTGGTCCCGGCCCCCTCGAAGGGCTTGCCGTCCAGGGTCCCGGACTTGCGGTACTCGCCGAACCGCGACGCGATGTCGCCCACGATCTCGGTCCGTTCGGAGGTCTCCCACTCCGAGAAATCGACCAGGGGGCCGCCGGCAGCCAGCAGCCGGCGGCGCGGCTCGATGAACTCGTCCACCGTGTAGACCGTGAACCGCGGTCCGGTCATGGTGATCACCCCGCCCGGCAGGACGAGGCGCCGGATCCGGTCCAGATCGGCGGCCTTGCCACCGCGGTTGTCGAACGCGCCGAAGAACTCGGCGGTCACCACGTCTATTTCGGCCTTGGACGACATGGCGCGACAGTAACACCGAGGGTGACCGCCGGGGATCGCCCGGGAATCGCCCCGCCCGTCGGATCGGGCCGCGGGTCACCTCGTCGGCGGACCGAACAGGGTGACGCCGAGGGGTGGACGATGCGCTAGAGGTCGATCCAGTAGCGCCGCTTGGGGCCGATCAGGGTGTCGCGGACGTCCTCCAGCAGGCCGCCGTTGCCCTCGATCGTGCGGATCGACGCCTCGTTGTCCGGGTCGCAGGTCAGCAGGACCCGGTCCATGCCCAGGACGCGCGCCTCGTGCAGGACCGCCCCCAGGGCCCAGGTGGCCAGGCCCCGGCGACGTGCCGAGGGCCTGACGCTGTAGCCGATGTGGCCGCCCGCGTCGAGGAGGAAGCCGTTGAGGTAGTGCCGGAGGTCGATCGCGCCCAGGTACGTGTCGCCCTCGACGATCCACCAGTACGTCGCGTGGACCCGGCCGTGGTCGACCGGCAGGGTACGGTCCGAGCAGCGGCGCAGTCGCTCCACCCAGGCCGCGAAGCCCTCCAAGGAGTCCACCTCGTCGTCAAAGCCGAGCCCGCCGCCGTCCAAGTGGAAGTCGGGGCCCCATTCCCGCTGCGCGGCGAGCCAGGAAGCGTGCAGGTGGGGGCTGGGGGATATGAGCTCGGGCATACCTCGGACGATAACAGTCGGCCGGTCCGGTCGACGTTCTCCGCCGGGAGGGCGCCGTGCCCGGCGCCGACCGTGGCGCTCAGGCGGAGCCGGTCGGGAGGGTCCGGGCGCGGGCGATGACGAGGGCGACGTCGTCGTGGTCGTCGGTGCGGCGCAGGGAGTCCAGGAGACGGTCGCAGGTCTCCTCCAGCGGGCGTCCGGTGTCGGCGAGCAGGGTCAGCAGGAGGTCGAGGCGTTCGTCGATGGGCTGGTCCCGGGTCTCGACCAGACCGTCGGTGTAGAGGACGAGCTGGTCCCCGGGGTCCATGGCGATGGATGTGGACTCGAAGGGGATGCCGCCCACGCCGAGCGGGGCACCGGTGGGCAGGTCCAGGAGCCTGGGCTGCCGGCCGGCGCGGATGAGGACGGGGGGCAGGTGTCCGGCGAGGGCGACCCGGCATTCGGCGGCGTGCGGGTCGTAGACGACGTAGACGCACGTGGCGATGGTCTCCTCCAGTGCGGCGGTGGTGTGGTCCAGCTGGTGGAGCACCTGGGGCGGGTCGAGCGCGAGTTCGGCGAGGGTGCGGGTGGCCGTACGCAGCTGTCCCATGCTGGCGGCGGCGTTGATGCCGCTGCCCATGACGTCCCCGACCACGAGGACGGTGGTGTCGTCGGGTCCGGCGATGGCGTCGAACCAGTCGCCCCCGATCTCGCTGCTGGCCGCGGCCGGCCGGTAGCGGTAGGCCACCTCCAGGCCGGGTGTGGGCGGCGGGTGGTGGGGCAGGAGGTGGTGCTGGAGGGCGAGGGCGGTGTGGTGCGCGTTGCGGTACCAGCGGGCGTTGTCGATGCACACGGCGGCGCGGGCGGCGAGTTCGCCGGCGAGCACGATGTCGTCGTCGTTGAACGGCAGCGGGTTGCGGGTGCGTTTGAGGTCGAGGGCGCCCAGCACCTCGCCGCGGGCGATCAGCGGGACGGCCAGGTAGGAGCGCAGCCCGGCGCGGCTGAGGAGGTCGGCGGCTGTGCTGTCGCGGGCGATGCGCGAGATGTCCTGGGCCTGCACGTGGGCGACGAGGACGGGGTGGCCGGTCGTCACGGACTGGGTGACCAGCCGGTCCGCGGCGTAGCGGGCGATGTCGCCGGGCGGGTCGGCGGCGCGTACGGCGTCGCTGGGGTAGGCGGCCGCGAGGGCCAGGGCACGGAACACCGCGGGCTCGTGGGCGGAGGACCGCAGGGTCGGCCGGCCTTCGAGGACGGAGTCGAGGATGTCGACGGCGGCGATGTCGGCGAGCTCGGGGACGACGACGTCGGCGAGCTCACGGGCGGTCTGGTCGAGGTCGAGGGTGGTGCCGATGCGGACGGTGGCGTCGGCGATGAGCGCGAGCCGGCGGCGGCTGCGGGCGATCTCGATGGCCGCCCGGTGACTCTGGGTGACGTCCACCACGGAGGTGGCGAGGCCCAGGACCCGGCCGGTGGCGTCCTCCAGCCGGTAGTACGACACCGACCAGGCGTGTTCGGTGCGGTCTCCGCCGTGGGTGCGGCCGGCGGTGAACTGTTCGAGCAGCGGCGTTCCGGTGGCCAGGACCTGGCGCATCGCCGATTCGGCGGCTTCCGCGTCGTCGAGGAAGGCCAGGGCCTCGCGGACGCCCCGGCCGATGTGCTGTTCGGCGGGGAGCCCGTTGATCCGTTCCAGGGTCGGGTTGACGAGCACGTACCGCAGCTCGGTGTCCAGGACGGCGAGGCCGATCGGGGACTGGGCCACCAGGCGCGCGGACAGGGCGAGGTCGCGCTCCAGCTGGCGCAGCCGGGTGCGGTCGGTCGCGATCCCCAGGGCGAACATGTCGCCGTGCTCGTCGAGCAGCCGCATGTTGCGGAATTCGACCAGGCGTGTGGTGCCGTCCCTGCGGCGTACCGGGAAGGCGCCCGCCCAGTCGCCCGCGCCGCCCATGACGCGTGCGAAGAGCTCCGTGACCAGGCCTACGTGCTCCTGGGCGGCCAGCAGCCGGGCAGCGGGTTGGCCCAGCGCCTCCGCGGCCGTCCAGCCGAACAGCTGCTCGGCCTGCGGGCTCCACAGGGCGACCCGCCCTTCGGAGTCGAGGACGACCGCCGCGACGTTCAGGACGTCGAGCAATCCGCTCGGCGGAGTGACCCCGGACATGCCGGGCCTGAGCCCACCGGTCCCCGACCCGTCGATCGCTCCCATCGGCGACGCTCCTTCCGGCATCGTCGGCCCGGCGCCGCCCGCCGCCACCCGCCCTGGGGCGGTTCGAGGCGTACGGCTTCCTCTCATCGTGCCCCCGAACGTGCCCGGCAGCGTCCGGAGCGTCCGCGCCGGGACGGGGACGCGCCCGTCACCGGTCCGTCGGACGTTCGCACGCACGGAACGACGGCCCCCGCAACCCTGACCTTCGGCGGGGTCCGGGGCGGCCGTTCGGCCGGGGCGGACGGGCTCCGACGTTCCTACGGTCGCCGCCATGGAATCGAACACCCGATACGGATGGGCCCGACGGCTGCCGCTCGCCGCCGCGACGGCAGGGGCGGGCGCCGCGGCCGTGACCTGGGCGGCGCCGGGCGGCGTGCTGGGCACGAACGAACCGGCGCACGTCACCCGGGGCGTCTCGGCGGCGGCCTACCGGTCGCTCGCGCGGAGCGTGGCGGACGACTGGCCGGCCTGGGCCGGGACGGCGCTGGAGGCGGCGAGCGAAGCCACCGTGCTGCTCCTGGGCCTGCTGCTGCTCGGGGCGGGCCTGTCCGCCCTACGGCGGCGTGACGGGCCGGGTCTGGCCGGGGTGGCCCTGGCGGCCGCCGGGACCGTGACCGCCTACGCGCTCAGCGAGGCATTGAAGCTCCTGGTCGACGAGGAACGGCCGTGCCGGGCCGTGGCCGGGGCGCCGGCGGTCGCGCCGTGTCCCGCGCCGGGTGACTGGTCGTTCCCGAGCAATCACGCCACCCTCGCCGCCGCGCTGGCGGTCGGGGTGACCCTCCTACGCCCCCGGCTCGCGGCCCTGGCGCTGCCGGTGGCCGCGGCCGCCGCCCTGCTGCGGGTCCTGGTGGGCGTGCACTACCCGCACGACGTCCTGGCGGCCGCGGCGCTCGGGGCGAGCGCCGTGGTGACCGTACGGATCCTCCTGCTGCCCGTGGCCGTGCGCGCGAGCTCAGCGCTCCTCTTCCGGCTCCCGGTCCCCGGACGGCACGGGGACCGCTCCGGCCTCGTGGGCCACCACCGCCGCGGCGGCCCGGTTGTCGACGTCGAGGCGGGCGAGGATCGAGCTGACGTGGGCCTTCACCGTCCCTTCGGCCAGGTGCAGCCGGCGCGCGATCTGCCCGTTGGACAGGCCGCCGCCGAGGAGGCCCAGGACGTCGCGTTCGCGCGGGGTCAGGGCGTCGACGCGGGCCCGGGCGGCGCGGCGGCGGCCCGCCCGGGCGCCCGCGCCGTCGGCCGCGAGATGGGCGACGACGCGGGCGGCGACCTTCGGTGACAGGTAGGCGGCGCCGTCGGCGACCGCCCGCACCCCGGCCTGCAGTTCCTCCGGATCGCCGGACTTCACGAGGAAGCCGGTGGCGCCCTCGCCGAGCGCGCGCAGGATGTAGTCGTCCTCGCCGAAGGTCGTCAGCATCACGACCCCCGTCGCCGGTACGGTCCTTCGTATCTCGGCGGCGGCCGTGATGCCGTCCGTCCCCGGCATCCGGATGTCCAGGACGGCCACGTCCGGGCGATGGCGCTGCGCGAGCCGTACCGCCTCGTGGCCGTCGGCGGCCTCGGCGACGACGGTGATGCCGGGATCGGCGGCCAGGACGGCGCGGACGCCCGCGCGGATCATCGGCTCGTCGTCGGCGATCAGGATCCGGATCATCGGACTTCCTTCCCGGTGAAGGTGTCGGTGGAGACGAGTCGGCCGGCCCGGAAGCAGAGCCGGTAGATGTCCCCCGAGCGGTCGTCGAAGGGGTCGGCGGTCTGTACGTAGTACTCGCAGGCGGCACCGGCCGGTCCGGGGGCGAGGACGGCCGGCCGGCGGTTCGTCTGTCGTGGCGGCAGATACGGCGCCACCTCGGCGCGGGTCTGCCCGACACCGAGCCGAGCGTGGTCCTGCGGGTCGAGGACCGACCGCCGGGCCGTCACGGTGTCCCAGCCCCGCACTCCGAGGATGAGCACGGCCGCGGTGCACAGCGGCACCAGCACGGCAGCGGTGGCGGTGCGGCGCAGTCGGCGGCGCGCGCTGCGGTGCTCCGGAGGCAGTGCGCCGGTGGTGCGGGCCGGGCCGGTCGGGCGCGGTGGGGCCGCGCCGGGTCGGTGCGGGAGTTCGGCGCGGACGGCGAAGCCGTCGCCGTCGGGGCCCGCGGTGAAGGTGCCGCCGGCGAGCCGGACCCGTTCGTCGAGGCCGATGAGACCGAGTCGGTCGGTCTCGCCGGGGGCGCCGGGGATCCCTGCGGAGGCTGTCGGGCGGACCGGGCCGTTGGTCACGGCGACCTCGGTCCGGCCAGCCCGGTCGGCCGCGCCGGCAGCGCCCGCCTCGTCCGCCGGGTCGGCCGGGGCCGCCGTGTGCCGGACGAGGACGGTGGCTCGGGAGTCGGGCGCGTGCTTGGCGATGTTCGTCAGCGCCTCCTGGACGACCCGGTACGCGGCCCGGTCGACGGTCCGCGGCGGCGCGCCGGCCGCCGGTGCGGCTTCCACCCGCAGCCGGACGTCGAGTCCCGCTCCCGCGGCCCGGTCCACCAGGTCTTCGATCCCGCCGGTCCCGGTCGCCGTTCCGCTCCCCGGCCCGGACTCCGGGTCCGAGGGTTCGCGTAGGACGCCGATCACCTCGCCGAGTCGCTCCACGGCGGCGCCCGCCCTGGACCGGATGTCCCGGACGGCGGTGCGGTGGGCCTCGGGGAGGCCGGCGGCCAGCTGCAACGCTCCCGCCGACAGGGCGAGGAGGCTGAGTTCGTGGCCGAGGAGGTCGTGCATGTCCTGCGCGATCCTGGTCCGTTCGCGCAGGCGGGCCTGTTCGGCGAGCAGCCGCTGTTCCCGCTCCAGCCGCGCGGCCCGTTCCCACCCGGCGCGCACCAGTTCGCGGTACTGGCGCAGGAACCGGCCGGCGAACCACGGCAGCATGGCCGTGCACAGCAGTGTCACGACGAACCGGGTCGCCCACCCGAGCCACTCGGGCACCAGGGCCAGGGTCGACACGGCCGCCACGAGCAGCACGGCGAGGGCCACCGCGGCGTTGCGCCCCGACCCCGGTCCACGGCCGACGACGTACGCGCAGAGCGCCGCCGGGATGCCCCACCACAGGTCGGTCACGCTCGCGCCGACAGCGGCGACCACGGCGCCGAACAGGCCTGCGGACAGGACCGGTTGCGGCACCGACGGCTTGATGATCATTGATCTCACGCACCCGACCCTACGGAACTCCCCCGCCCCGGCGGCACTGCCGGAAGTCCACCTCCGGCCCCCGCGCGAGCCCGGACCCGTCGGAGCGCGCCCGTGCGTCCCGGGTCGACCCCGTCGAGGACGGCCGCCAAGGCCACCGGGCCGGACCCGGCACGTCACGGCGCAGGGGTCCCGACGGCGTACGCTCGGCGAATGGCGAAATACTTCGATGTTCACCCCGAGAATCCCCAGCGGCGCACGATCGACAACGTGGTCGACATGATCCGCGGCGGTAAGCTCATCGCGTACCCCACCGACTCCTGCTTCGCGCTGGGCTGCCAGCTGGGCAACCGCGACGGCATCAGCCGGATCCGGTCGATCCGTCACCTGGACGACCGTCACCACTTCACCCTGGTGTGTCAGAACTTCGCGCAGCTGGGTCGGTTCGTCCAGATCGACAATGACGTGTTCCGTTCCATCAAGGCGGCGACCCCCGGCAGTTACACCTTCATCCTCCCCGCGACCTCGGAGGTGCCGCGCCAGCTGCTGCACCCGAAGAAGAAGACGGTCGGAGTCCGCATTCCCGACCACGTCGTCACGCAGGCGCTGCTCGCCGAGCTGGGTGAGCCGCTGCTCTCCAGCACCCTGCTGCTGCCCGACGAGCCGGAGCCGATGACGCAGGGCTGGGAGATCAAGGAGCGGCTCGACCACGAGGTGGACGCCGTGCTGGACTCGGGTGACTGCGGTACCGAGCCGACCACCGTGATCGACTTCTCCGGTGGTGAGGCCGAGATCGTACGCCGGGGCGCGGGCGACACCTCCCGGTTCGAGTAGGCGCCGCGCCGGCCTCCTTTCAGAGCGTGGACTCCGGTTTCACGTCGGGGTAGATGCCCAGGTACCGGTACGCGCCGGACTCGACCCGGTAGAGGTGGGCGGTGCGGGCTCCGGTCAGGACATGCGAGTTGGAGTCGAAGGACAGCGGCTTGGCCAGGCCCTCGTGGGCCGTCCGGAAGATCCGGCGGGTCACGCCCGCCCGGTCCCGGCCGTCCTCCCCCAGCCCGGTCAGGGCCGCGGCCAGCAGGCCCACGGCGTCGTAGGCCTCGGTGGCCCAGCGGGCGGGCGCTTCCCCGTACGCGGCGCGGTGGGCGGCGACGAACTCGGCGGCCGCGGGGACGGCCTGCGGGTCGGTGAACAGGGAACTGAACATCCAACCCTCCGCGGCCGGGCCGGCGTCCGTGAGGAAGGCCGGTTCCATCGCGTGCTGGATGCCCATCCGCCGGCCCTGGAACCCGCCCTCGGTGAGGGCGCGGGCCATCCGGGCGGCGCGCTGCGGTGAGGTGCCGGCGTAGACGACTCCTTCGGCCCCGGCCTCGATCAGCGCGCGTACGACGCCGGCGAAGTCGGAGCCGCCCTCCGGGATCCGGTGGACGCTGAGCGTGCCTTGGGACGGCGGGTTCTGTTGCAGGCTCCGGATGAACGCGTAGGCGGGCTCGCCGCCTTCGGCGTCCTCCACCAGGCCGGTGCGTCGGACGGGCCGTATCCGGGTGAAGTAGTCGATCACCGGGAGGGCGAGCTGGTCGCCGGCCGGGCGGGTGGCGACGACCGTGCGCCAATCCTCTCTGGAGGCGGCGGTCTCGGGGCTGTCGGCGGACACGAGCAGCAGGGCGAGTTCGGCAGTTTCGCAGGTGGGGGCCAGGTCGGGTACGGCGGCGTCCCAGGTGGGACCGACGAGGGCGAGCACCGCGGGGTCGGCGGCCAGCTCCTTGACCACCTGCGCGGCGCGCGTGGCGTCCCCGCCGTCGTCGGCGACGCGCAGGGCCAGCCGGAACGCGGCGTCCGGCCGGCTGTTGTGCCGCTCCACCGCCAGTTTCATACCGCGCTCGTGGGCCTGGCCGGTCTCCTTGCCGGGCCCGGTCAGGTCGGCCTGGAGGGCGAGGGTGTGGGTGGCGAGTTCTCGGGCGGGCGGCTCGGTCGTGCCGCGGGCCCGGCCCCGGGTGGTGAACCAGGCGACGGGCGCGCCGACGAGGGCCAGGCCCGCGCCGGCCCCGAGCAGCCGTCTGCGGGTGAGGCCCCGCACGGACGCCTCCGGCGCGTCCATCCGGGTCGGTTCCGGGGCGGGCAGGTCCAGGGCCCGGGTGGAACGCTCGGCGATGAGGCGGGGCAGCGGGGGCGGCAGCCAGTCCTCGCCGTCCGGGCCGGGCAGGCCGTCGCCGAGTACGAGGCGCAGCGCGTCCGGGGTCGGCCGGGCCGCCGGGTCCTTCGCCAGGCAGGCCGACACGATGTCGAGCAACTCCGACGGCAGCTCGGAGAGTTCGGGCTCGTCGTGCACCGTGCGGTAGACCACCGCGGCCGCGTGGCCGCCGCCGAAGGGGCCGTGGCCGGTGGCCGCGTACGCGAGGACGCAGCCGAGGGAGAACACGTCGCTCGGGGCGCCGGCCGCGACGCCGTCCGTGCGGGCCTGCTCCGGTGCCAGGTAGCCCGGGGTGCCGAGGACGGCGTCCACGGCGGTCAGCGTGACCGCGCCTTCCGCCCGCGCGATCCCGAAGTCGATCAGCCGGGGCCCGTCCGGGGCGAGCAGGATGTTGCCCGGTTTGACGTCACGGTGGACCAGCCCGGCGGCGTGCACCTGGGCCAGGGCCTCCGCGAGCCGCGCGCCCAGGGTCCGTACCGCCCTGACGGGCAGCGGACCGTATCCTCCCACGGCCTCGGACAGGGAGGGGCCGGGGACGTAGGGGGTGGCCAGCCAGGGCTCGCGCGCCTGCGGGTCGGCGGCGACGACCGGGACCACCCAGCGGCCGGTCAGCTGCCCGGCGGCCTCCACCTCGCGCCGGAACCGGGCCCGGAAGTCCGGGTTCGCGGCGTGGTCGGCGCGGATGACCTTGACGGCGACCAGGGTGCCGGCGGCGGACCGGGCGAGGTACACGGTGCCCATGCCGCCCGAACCGAGCCGCCCGAGCAGCCGGTTGCCGCCGATCGCGGCCGGATCGGCGGGGGTGAGGGGGCGCATCCGGGCTTATCCCGCCGCGGGTTGGAGGGCCGGGCCGACGTAGCGCATCCGGCCCCCTTCCACCTTGTGCGTGAAGTAGGTGTTGCCCGTGACCTGCCTGCGCTCGTCGAAGGTGAACGCCTTGGTCAGGCCCTGGAAGGTGCCCTGGCCGAGCGCGGTCAGCAGCGCGGCACGGGTCGGGCGCCGGCCGCCCGCCGCGGTGGCGACCAGCCGGTCGATGATCAGGCGGGTGGCGTCGAAGGCCTCCGCGGTCCAGATGTCGGGGGCCGATCCGTACGCCGCCCGGTGGGCGCGGGTCACCTCGGCGACCTCGGGGGCCTCCGGCGCGGTGTACGGGGTGAAGACCTGCCAGCCTTCGGCGGCCGGGCCGGCCGGGCCGAGGAACTCGGGTCCGGCGATGGTGTAGTCGGCCGCTCGGGGGCCCTTGAATCCGGCGGCGGCCAGGAGACCGGCGACCTTGGCCCCGCCGGCGGGCGTGCCGGTGTAGAAGAAGCCGTCGATGCCGTGCGCGAGCAGGTCGGTGACGACCGGGGCCAGGTCGGTGGTTCCGCGGGGGACGACGCGACCGTAGTAGGTGGCCCCGGGGGCGAAGATGCCGATGGTGCGGCCCAGGAGCTGGGCGGCCTGCCAGGTGTCCGTGTCGCCACCGCGGTCGCTCAGGATGCCCATCCGCCGGACGCCCTGCTTCCCGGCGAGTTGCAGGTTGACCACGGCGGCCTGGGCCGAGGAGATCGGGCAGCTCTGGAAGAAGCTGCGCCGGTTGGTGACGCTGAAGGTGGTGGCCAGGGCGGACACGGTCACGAGGGGTACGGAGGCCTCGCCGTAGAGCTCGACGCACGGGATGACGGAGTCGTTGCCGGTGGGGCCGATCACGGCGAACAGGTCCCGGTCGGCGATGAGTCCGGTGGCGACGGCCGCCGAGCGGTCGGCCTTCCCGCCGTCGTCGGCGGTGGCGACGGTGAGCGTGAAGGGCTTGTCCTTGCGGGCGTTGAAGGCGTCGACGGCCAGGCGCACCCCGCGTTCCTGGGCCTGTCCGGCGGCCTTCTGCGGGCCGGAGAGGTCGGCGTGCACACCGATCACCCACTGTCGGGGGGTCTCCGCGGCCGAGTTCTCCGGCCGGTCCTGATCGCGCAGCGCCAGCCAGGCGGCGATCCCGCCGCCGGCCGCGAGGACGGCGCCGGCGGAGGCGAGGGCGAGGAACCGTCTGCGGGAGGGCGCCGGCGCGGCCGTGCCGGGTGCGGGAGCGGCGTCCGGGTCGGCGACGGTCTCGTCGATGCCCGGGAGGGCGAGCAGTGCGGCGGCGCGTTCGGCGATGGTGGCGACGACGGGGTCGGGCAGCCAGTCGGTGCCCTCCCCCGGGGTGTCCTCGGTCAGTGCCGCGTCCAGCTCGCTCGCGCTGGGGCGGATGTCGGGGTGCTTGGCGACGCAGGTACGCAGCAGTGCGGTGAGTTCGGGGTCGGCGAGGACCTCGGGGCCGAAGTCGGGCTCGTCGTGGACCGTGCGGTAGAGCACCGCGTCCACGGTGCCGGTGCCGAAGGGCAGCCGTCCGGTGGCGGCGTACGCGAGGAGGCAGCCGAGCGAGAAGACGTCGCCGGCCGGTTCGGCGGGGCGGCCTTCGGCCTGCTCGGGCGAGAGGAAGCCGGGGGTGCCGAGCACCGCGTCGGCGGAGGTCAGGGCGGTGTGCTCGCCGCCGCGGGCGATCCCGAAGTCGATGAGTCGGGGCCGGTCCATGCCGAGGAGGACGTTGCCGGGTTTGACGTCGCGGTGGACGAGGCCCTGCTCGTGCATCACTCCGAGGGCCTGGGCCAGGGCCTTGCCGAGGATGCGCACGGCGCGCAGCGGGAGCGGGCCGTGGGCGGCGACGGCCTCGGCGAGGGAGGGTCCGGCGACGAAGGACGTGGCGAGCCACGGTTCGGAGGCGTCCGGGTCGGCGCCGGTGACGCGGACGGCCCACGGGCTGTCCACCTCGGCGGCGATCTCGGCCTCGCGGCGGAACCGGGCCCGGAAGTCGGCCTCTTCGGCGTACTCCGTGCGGATCACCTTGACCGCGGCGAGCGCGCCGTCGTCGGTCCGGCCGAGGTAGACGACGCCCATGCCGCCGGCGCCGAGGCGTCCGAGGAGCCGGTGGCCGCCGATCCGGGAGGGATCCGAGGGGTGGAGCGGCTCCATCAACCCGCCGCCTTTCCGAGCTGCTGCTTGGCCTGGATCATCATCACGCTGGTGCCCTGGGCCACGAAGAGGGTCAGGTCCTCGTTCGTGACGCCTTTACCGGCCTTGGCGGAGATGGCCATGGTGACGGGTCCGAACTGGGCTTGGGACCAGGTGTAGGGGTAGGGACCGCCGTCCTGCACGTTGACGTAGTTGCCGGATTCGGAGAAGGCGTCCTCGGTCCAGGCGTTCAGCTGCTCGCCGAGGTAGAGGGCCCCGCTCCACAGGCTCTTGAGCTCCTCGCCTTCCCGCAGCTTCTGGTCCGGGCACCGCAGCACCTCTTCCATGGCGCGGGCGGTCTCCCAACCGGATTCCTCACGGTTGTGGTGGATGGTGACCGTGGCACTGATCCGCACGCGGCCGCGACCGTCCTTGGCCGGGATGTGGAAGTGGCGGGTGCTGGTGGCGAGCACGTCGTCCGGCAGGCCCTCGGTCTGCCAGACGCAGGCCTCGTCGAGCACGGGCCGGCGACCGGGATCGCTCTCGAACGGTGTGCTGCGCACGACCTGGGGCCCGAGGTCCTGCTCGGCGATGATGATGCGGCCGAGCAGGTCGCGGGCTTCGGCGGCCGTCCTCGGTTGCTTGGACTCGTCGAGCGGGGGCATCGGGATGGCGGTGGCCGCACCGGGCCGGGCGGTCGGGGTGCTCGCGCCGGTGCCGCCCGTGCCCGAACCGCCCGCGCTCGGCGGTGTACCCGATGGTGTGGCCGACGTACCCGGGGTGCCGCTCGACGCGGCGCCCTTCGGCGTACCGTCGTCCGCGCAGCCCGCGACGAGGAACAGTCCTGCCATCGCACAGCCCCAGGCGCGCAGGCCGGCCTTCCCTCTGCTCTGTCCTACCAGTCCCCCCACGGCACGGATGGTACCCCGCCGTGGAGGCGCTTAACTGGCTTATGGAAAAGGTGGGTTGACGCCGTGACATCGGCTCAGTGGAGGCGGTCGAGGGTCCAGGCGGACTCGTGGCGGGTGAAGCCGATGTGCGGGTAGTAGTCGACCGCGGCCGGCGCGGCGAGCAGGATCAGCTTGGCCTCGGGCGCCTCTTCCTGTGTCACGCGGATGAGTTCGCGGCCCACACCTTGGCCCTGGTAGGCGACGTCTACGGCGAGATCGCCCAGGTAGGTCGAGTACGCGCCGTCGGTGATCGAGCGGGCGATGCCGATGAGCCGGCCGTCCTCGGCACGGGCGACGACGACGAGGTTGGCTCCGGCCAGCATCCGGGCGAAGCGCTCGACGTCGTGCACGGGACGACGCTCGGCGAGGGTGGACGCCCGGTAGAGGCCGAGGACCTCTTCGACATCCAGGTCGGCGCCGATGACCCGCTCACACTTCCACATACCGCTGCAACTCCTCGTTCGATCCTCCGAGTCGGCCGCCCGGAGCGGGGCGGTCCCTACGGAACCCACCCTCACATGTAATGACCCTAGATGCTGATCGATTATTACACAGCGATACGGGTCACATACAAACCGGTCCACCGGTATGTAACGCACCGCATCCGGGCATGCTCGAAGAGGCGTCCACACATGGGAAGGGGCCGCTCGTGCTCACTCAGGTTCTCAACTGGCTCCGACGACTCACAGGACGCTCCACCGACACCCCCGACGACGCGGCCGCGCCGCTGAGCGCCCGGGCCCCGATCTTCACCGCGAACTTCCAGTCGACCTCCCAGTGGGTGGCCGGCCGGTCCTGGGCCTATCCGAACGGCGGCCCCACCAACACCGGCGACAACAAACTCGACTACCTCGTGGCCGACCCCTCCTACAGCCGGACCGGCACCTTCCGCGCCACCCGCCGCCCGGACGGCAAGTGGAACGCCGGCCTGCTGACCACCGAGGGCAGCCAAGAGGCGTTCATGGTGCGGGCCGGTGACGTGCTGGAGTCCCGGGTCCGGCTGCCCGCCGAGATCGGGGCCTGGCCGGCGATCTGGACCTGGCGGGACGGCGGCAACGAGATCGACATCTTCGAGTACCACCCCGACAACCCCGACCTGCTCGAACTCTCCAACCACGTCAAGGGCGGCTCGCGCTACCACCGGGACTCCTCCATCGCCCCCGGCGCATGGGTGGACCTCAAGGTCGAGTTCGGAACGCGCTCGGTGGTGTGGTGGGTCAACGGCACCCGGGTCTTCGCCGACCGCCGGGGCGTCGGGCGCAACTGGCGTGCGTACCTCATCGTCAACCTGTCGGTGTGCGCGGGCCGCTACCACCCGGCTCCCGCCCCGGGCGTCTCGCAGATGTCCTACGAGGTGGAGTACCTACGCGTCCACCGCCCCTGACGGAGCGTTCTGTCCCCG
Organism: Streptomyces virginiae; assembly: GCF_041432505.1. Taxonomy (GTDB): domain Bacteria; phylum Actinomycetota; class Actinomycetes; order Streptomycetales; family Streptomycetaceae; genus Streptomyces; species Streptomyces virginiae_A. Next base: position 8,557,988 of record NZ_CP107871.1, on the reverse strand, counting down.
AGGGGGTGTTCGGTGTCGCCGGGCCGCATCAAGGGTCCCGTCGGTGCGGTGGGGGTCCGGTCCGGGCAGTCGCTGTCAGTGCCGGGTGAGAGGATCACCGGATGCCTCTGCCTCAGCCCGATGATCTGACCTCGCTGGTCCTGCGTACCGACTTCGGTGACGAGGGAGCCTGGGACGCGGTTCGTGCCGCACTCGACGCGTCCGGCGAGTACCCCCATGCCACGTATGTCAGCGAGCTCCGATTTACCGGCGTGGGGGTGCAGGTGTTGGTGGATGAAGAGGCCGCTGCGGACGAAGACGAGCAGATCGTCTACCTGTTTCTGGCGGACGCAGCCACGATGGAGGATCCGGGGCACCCGCTCCTGGCAGTGGACCTCTCGGATGAGCCCGGGCGCACCTTCAGGGTTCCCACGCGGTGGTTTCCTGACATCTCGGCCAACCTCAGCATCGCCAACATGGACTTTGCGGAATTCGCCGACGCCGCTGACGGGTCCGGGACCTTCCGCGGCTTCGACGAGGGCTGACGCCTTCAGGACAAAACACTCTTCGGCCCGAGCCGGTAGTCGGTCCATCGGAGGTTCGCCCAGTCGAACCAGACGAGCCTCATGGATTCGTAGCGCGCTGTCGCCGTGGGCCGACCCCGGCTGCCGGGGCGCGTCTCAGTTCGTGAAGAGAGGCTCGTAGGGGTGGCCCTCCGGAGTGAGGACGAGGACGAAGTCCTCTCCCATCCGAACGGCTACCTCCCGCAAGCGTGCCAGGACGTCTGCCTGTGCCGGCAGGTCGATGCCCAGGGCTGCGGCGGCACGGTCCCTTCGGGCCGGTAGATCGGGCATGTCCTCGAGGTACTCGGCCGCGAGCTCGCGGCTCTCCTCATCCGTGAACGCTTGGCAGTCGCGCCACCAGGGGACGACCAGCAGCAGCCTCAGGAGCTCGGGCAGGCCGATCGCGACCAGAGCCGCACCTCCTTCGGAGTCGGCATAGAGGATGGGACGTTCCTCGCCACCTTCACCGCAGAAGAAGTAAGTGCCCCCGGCGCCGTCGCCCGCGAATCCCTCGAGCGTGGCGCCCGAGGCAAGGTGGACCTCTTCGACATGGTCGCCCCGGTCGAGGTCGAAGTCACCCGGCCAAACGAGAAAGCGGGCAGCTTCGTCCTGTTCGCGGACGGCGGCGATCAACGATTCCATGGGACCGCACCCTACGGTTTCCCGGGCCGGCAAGGCTCATGGGGAAGCAGTCACACCTGGCCGACCCCGACCTCGGCCCCAGCCCCGGTTCGGCGGGTCGGGTGGGGTGGGGTCACAGTTGGGGGACGTACGGGGCGAGGCCGATGATGAGGACGGACCGTTCGCCCGGTCCGGGGTCGGAACCCCTGCGGACCGGGCCTACGTAGTGGCTGACCCGGTGGTCGTGGACGGCGTAGCCGTCCAGGGGGTCGGTGAGGGTGAAGTCGGCGTGGATGTCCGTCCACGGGTCCTCGGGCTGCAGGCCCGCGCTACCCGGCGTGGCGATGACGTTCTCCCCGCCGACGACGTTGGTGCGGCTGATCAGGTGGGCGAAGGTGAAGGTACTGGCCGAACCTCCGTCCTGGTGCAAGCAGTTCGGGGTGGAGACGGCGTCCTGCCCAGGGCGGTCGACGCCGAGCCGGATCAGGTGGACACCGGCCCACATCGGACGTCTCCCCAGGTTCTTCAGGGACAGGACCTGGTCGATGTCCCAGCGCAGGAGTCGCAGCAGCAGCGCGTTGCCGCGTAGCTCCTCGGGGATGGCGGGGAGCACGCGCCGCTTCCGCGGGGATTCGAGGTCGTCCTCGTCGTCGCCCTGGGAGAAGTCGGTGACCGTGCCGTGTACGGGGTCGGGGGTTCCGGGAATCCAGGACAGTTCGTCCTTCCACGGCAGGTACACGGCATGGGAGTACCGGCGGAACCGATTCGTCCCCGGAGCGTACGGGTCGGGCGGCAGAGCCGCGAAGACCTCCCGGATCAGGGCCAGATCGCTCGCGGTGGAGCCGTCGGGGGCGATACCGAGCTGCTCGGCGCCGAACCGGGCGAACCCGCGTGCACGCAGCCCGTCCATGCCCCCACCCGGGCCCACCGCATCGGCATGCGATCGCCCCTGGGGCTCGGCCTTTCCCACGTGCTCCTCCAACAGGTCACCACCGGAGCCGTGCGCCGACGACCCCGTGCCGACCCTACACACCCCCTCACGGTGGGCCGGGCCAGGTGGAGGCCGGTGCTCCGCGCGCCGGCGTCCGCGTGATCGGCCGGCGCGAGGAGCCGCGCCGGGGGTGCCGGCGCTGCCCGTTCGGGTGTCGCGGCCGCTGTTCGGCGGAGTTCCCGTTCGGGTCCTCCCCCGTACGGTCTCCCGAGGGGAGGGGAACCGTTTGTCCTGGGCCCCGCCCGGACGGGGCCATGGTGAGCCGTCCCGGGTACGACCCCCCATCTGGCGGAGCGCATCGCGATCGCGCGACGGAGGGCGGTTGCGACACCCGGCCGGGTGCTTCCGAAGATCGTTTCCGGGTGGTTCGGTACGGGCGATCATCCCGCTCACACATCGGAGTGCATTTCCCATGCGCATGCTCACGCGCGTCACCGTCGCCGCCCTCCTCGCCCTGACCCCGGTGACCGTGGCCTCGGCCTCGGCCTCGGTGACGGCACCGGAGCCGAACCCGGCGCCGTTGTTCACCGCCACCCACGCGGTGCCCGGCCAGTACATCGTGACCCTGGAGAAGGGGGTGGACTCGGCGAAGACGGCGCAGCGGCTGGGGCTGAAGGCGAGGTTCGTCTACACCTCGGCACTGAACGGATTCGCGGTCCCCCTGACCCCGCTCCAGCTGGCGATCGTCCGCAACAGCCTGGGGGTGAAGTCGGTGGAGGAGGACGCGAAGGTGCGGTCCGTGCTGGAGGCGCCCACCAGGCCCGGGACCCGGTCGCCCTCCGCTTCCTGGGGGCTGGACAGGATCGACCAGCAGGAATGGGACGACGACGCGGGTACGGGTGACGGCCAGTTCACCACGCAGGGCAACGGCGCGGGCGTGACCGCGTACATCCTCGACACCGGCATCGAGTACGGGCACTCCGAGTTCGGCGGGCGTGCCACCTTCGGCTTCGACGCGATCGGGGACGGCAGGGACGGCGGGGACTGCCAGGGCCACGGCACGCACGTCGCGGGCACGGTGGCGGGCAAGACGTACGGGGTGGCGACGAAGGCCGCTCTGGTCAGCGTCCGCGTGCTGGGCTGCGACGGCCAGGGCGCGTACTCGGGGATCATCGCCGGGCTGGACTGGGTGGCGAAGAACGCCAAGCAGCCCGCCGTGCTGAACGCCTCCTTGGGCGGCGACCTGTCGCAAGCCGTCAACGACGCCGCCGACGCCGTCACGGCCGCAGGCGTACTGCCGGTCGTCGCGGCCGGCAACTCCTCGAAGGACGCCTGCGCGGTCTCCCCGGCCTCCGCGTCGAAGGTGGTCACGGTCGCCGCGTCGAACAGGTACGACGAGGAGACCTCCTTCTCCAACTACGGCACGTGCGTCGAGCTGTACGCGCCCGGCGAGGCCATCGTCTCGGCGAAGCTCGGCGGCGGCTCCGTCGCCCAGGACGGCACGTCCATGGCCGCCCCGCACGTGACGGGAGCCGCCGTGCTGTACAAGCAGGCGCACCCCGCCGCGCCCCCGGAGGAACTCGTCGCATGGCTGGGCGACGAGTCCACCAAGGACAGCTTGACCAAGGTCAGCAAGTCCAGCCCGAACGAGCTGCTGTTCACCAACGGGCTGTAGCCTCCGGCTCGCCCATCAGGGCCGGGGCGCCCGGGCTGTGGCCGACCGCGCTCAAGAGGACTCGGAGATCGGCTACGGGGCGGTGCTCAGGGCGCCGCAGGCCTGGTGGCCCCACCGGCTGCCGTTCTTGGTGATCATGTCACCGGCGGCGTAGGGCTTTCCGCAGGCGCAGCTGCCGGGGAACTTCGCCTTGATCGCGCGGGATCCGCCACCGCCGCCCGACGCGGTACCGGCGGAGGCACGCTTCGCCGGCGCGGCCGACCTGCGGCGCGCGGGCGAGGCCGCGACCGGAGCCGGTACCGGCATCTCCGGGCTGCCGAGGGCCGTACCGGCGGCCTCCTGCCGGGTCGCCGCGTCACTGGCCGCCTGGTCGGCGATCGCGTTCAGGTGGTCGCCGTCCTCGCGGTGCGCGGGAACGTACTGGAAGGTCACGTCACGCTCGGCCAGCAGCCGGTCGATCGCCTCGACGAGTTCACGGTTGGCGACCGGCTGACCGGAGGCGGTCTTCCACCCGTTGCGCTTCCAGCCCGGCAGCCACTGCGTCACCGCCTTCATGGCGTACTGGGAGTCCATCCGCACCTCAACGGGCGTGCCCGGGTCCACCGCCTCCAGCAGCCGCTGGAGGGCGGTCAGCTCCCCGATGTTGTTGGTGGCCCGTCCCAGCGGGCCGGCCTCCCAACGCTCGGGGCGCCCCTGGGAGTCGGCGATGACCCAACCCCAGCCGGCCGGCCCGGGATTACCTTTGGCCGCTCCGTCACAGGCGGCGATGATGCGATCAGACATCCCCCGATCATGCCTCATCCCGCGGGACTTCCCGATCGGTCACCCCGGCAACACGTCCTTGGCCACCAGACGCGACCCCGCGTAGCAGAGGCGGTAGAGGTCGACCCGGTCCAGGAGGTTGCCGTTCGAGCGGTAGTAGGCGCAGTCGGTGCCCGGGGGTACGGGTAGCGCCCGGACGGCGTCCGGTAGGTACCGGAACTGCCGCTCCGGAAGGAGCCGGTCCACCTCGACCCGGTCCTGGCCGGGCCGGAGGGCGGCGAAGTCCACGGGGCGCAGCACGCAGGTGGTGAGCTGCTGGGCCAGGTAGACACCGGAGACGAGGGTCAGGAGAGCGAGCCCGACCGGTGCGGCGAAGGCGGCGGCGAACCTGCGGCGGGTGCTGCGCCGGGCGGCGGCGAGCCGGAGCGCCGATTCCGGGGCGACGGTCTCCTCCCACGGCTCCCCGCTGCTTCTCGGGCGCTGCGGGTGCTGCGGGTGCACCTGGTCCGGCAGCGTGGCGAGCACCTCGAAGCCGCCTTCGCGCGGGGCGGCGTGCAGGGTTCCTCCCAGGAGCCGTACGCGTTCACGCAGGCCGGTCAGGCCGCGGTGCCCGGCAGCTCGCCCCGCGCCGGGCGCCGGGAAGGTCGGCGGGGTCGTCGCCGGCGCGGCGGGCGCGGCGGAGTTGGTCACCCGTACCTCGGTCCGGTCCGCCTGGCGGGCGATGCTGACGCGGACCGTGCTGCCGGGGGAGTGCTTGATGGCGTTGGTCAGTGACTCCTGGACCACGCGGTACGCGGCCGCGGGTGGCGCGTACCTCTCTCCGAAGGTCGCCGCCCGGGTCGTGGCCGGACTGCGCGGCGGGCGGACGACCGGCGCCGTTCCGGCGCGGCACGCCGTGGCGGGGCTGACGGAGCGGGAGAAGGACGTCCTGGCGCTGCTCGGCATCGGATTGTCCAACGCCGAGATCGCCGCCCGTCTACGGCTGGTCGAGGGGACGGTGAAGGCTCACGTCAGCGCGATCCTGGCGAAGCTCGGCGTACGGAACCGGGTGGAAGCGGCGATCGCCGCGCACGAGGCGGGGGTGGCCGAACAGGCCCGCCGAACCGGCCCGTGAATCAGGCGCCGGGTCCGTCGGCGGAGAGCAGCGCGCACTTCTCGAAGTTCATGCATCCGCAGGCCAGACAGTCGGCCACGGCGTTCCGCAGGATCTGCGTCTGCTCGATGAACCGGTCCAGCTCGGGGAGCTTGCTCTCGGCGAGGGCACGCCACTGCCGGGTGGCGCCGCGCTCGGCGTCGCCGTCGAGCAGGCCGCGGATCTCGGCCAGGGTGAAGCCGGCCCGCTGGGCCATCTTGATCAGTGCGATCCGCCGCACGGTGCCGGCCGGGTAGACGCGCCGGCCGGCGGCCCGTTCGGCGGGCGGCAGCAGGCCGACGCTCTCGTAGTAGCGCAGGCCCGAGGGATTCATCCCCACCTGCCGAGCGAGCTCACCGATCCCGATCTGTCGCACCCGTCACTCCCCCTTGACTTCAAGTGCGCTTGAACCATGAGTCTGACCTGGTGACTCGCGTACGGACAACTCGCCTCCTCCCCCAGGCCTATCGGCCGCTGTTCGCCCATGCCGACTTCCGACGGCTGCTGCCCGCGCTGGCGGCTTCCGACCTCGGTGACGGGATGAGCATCGTCGCCGTGGCATGGCTGGCCATCGAGATCGCTCCCCCCGGGCAGTCCGGGATGCTCCTGGGCGCCGCGCTCGCCGCGTACGCGCTTCCGGGGGCCGCCGGAGCCCTCCTCTTCGGGCGGTGGCTGCGCCGGCTTCCCGCCGCGCGGCTGCTGGCGGCCGACAGCCGGATCCGGGCGGTGCTCCTCGGCTGTGTGCCGCTGGCCTGGGCCGCGGGAGTGCTGCACCCGGTGCTGTACGTGGCCCTGCTCGCGGGCTCGTCCGTCCTGCACGCCTGGGGCAACGCGGGCAGGTACTCCCTGCTCGCGCAGATCCTTCCGCCCGACCAGCGGCTGGCCGCCAACGCGCTGGTCAGTTCCAGTGTCTCGGCCTCCATCGTGGTCGGCCCCGCCCTGGCCGGATTCCTGGCGGTGGTGGTCGGTCCGGCGTGGCTCATCGGCCTCGACGCGTTGTCCTTCGCCGTGCTCGCCGCCCAGGTCGGGCGGCTGCGCGGCGCGGCGGCCGGGCAGGACGGGAGGGGCGCGAAGGGCGAGCGGGACGGGGAGTCGGCGACGACGACGCCGGTCGACGCCGACCGGTCGGCAGCCGGTCTACGCCTGCTGCGCAAGCAGCCCGAACTCCTCGGTGTGCTGGCCCTGACCTGGTTCTTCAACTTCCTCTACGGGCCGGCGGAGGTGGCGCTCCCGTTGCACGTCACCGACGACCTGCACGCCGGGGCGGGCCTGCTCGGGCTGTACTGGACGCTGTTCGGAGCGGGAGCGGTGCTGGGCGGCCTGGCGGCCGGTGCCCTGCGGCGGTTCCCGCTCTGGCCGGTCACCCTGGGGATCGTCGCGGGGTGGGGGCTGGCGCTCGTACCGTTCGGTCTCGGCGCGCCCGCGGCCGTCACCCTGGCCTGCTTCACCCTCGGCGGCCTGATCTACGGTCCGTTCACGGCGTTGTCCTACACCCTCTTCCAGGAACGCACCCCGGCCGCCTCGCTCACCACGGTCCTCGCCGCCCGCAGCGCCGCCCTGCTGACCGCCGGGCCGGTGGGCACCGCGCTCGGCGGCCCGTTGATCGCGCTCCTCGGGCCGCGGCAGGTGCTGGCCGCATCGGGGCTCGCGACCGTCGCGCTCGCCGTGATCGGGGCCGCGATCCGGGTCCGGGGGCTGCGGCGCGTCAGGACCCCCGCGCCCGTGTCACGGCCGACCTGATCCCGTCCGCCGGCCGGCCGGCGGGCCGTCCGATGCCCAGCCGTGCTCGCGCTGCACTCCACGCGGGCACCGCACGGAGACCGGGAGACGGATCAGGGCCGTGCGGCGATGCCGCACGGCCCTGTACTTTCCCAGCGGCCCGTTCAGCGAACGGACGGGACGGGGAAACGGTTCTCCGGAGCCCGGCCGTCAGGCCGGGCCGTCGTCCGGGATCAGGCGGGGGTGATGTTCTCCGCCTGCGGGCCCTTCTGGCCCTGCGTGATGTCGAAGGTCACGGCCTGACCCTCCTGGAGCTCACGGTAGCCAGAGGCGTTGATCGCCGAGTAGTGGGCGAAGACGTCCGGGCCGCCGCCGTCCTGGGCGATGAAGCCGAAGCCCTTTTCCGAGTTGAACCACTTCACAGTTCCCGTAGCCATGTTCATGCCTTCCCGTTGACGTACGTCTTCCACACGGCGTGGAAGACGGAGGTGATCGCCCTGGTCCTACGGCACAACACAGCAAAACTGCCCACACCGAGAGGCACGGGCAAGGCACTTGGAACCACGACAGCTACCCGTGAAGGTACACGCCTGCACGCACTGTCACCAGGGGGAATGATCTCGCCTTCGGGGCGAGATTCAGCCCTTTCGCCCACACTCCGGGCGCGACCGGACGTAAATGCGTCGAGTACCGCCCTCGGGATGCCGTACTGTGAGGTCTACCGACGCGGGGTGGAGCAGCTCGGTAGCTCGCTGGGCTCATAACCCAGAGGTCGCAGGTTCAAATCCTGTCCCCGCTACTGCACGGAAGGGCCCGGATCCTCATGGATCCGGGCCCTTCTGCTGTGCCGGGCCCGTTCCCTCGAGCGGCTCGGCGCGACCCGCCGGCGTGGTGCGTCCGTCCGGATCGGGGGACACCGCGGCCCCGCGTCCACGTCACCCGGTGGACCGGCGGCGCCGCCACCCCGCCTCGCCGTGGCCGCCGCGACGATGAGTACCCCACCCACCATGTGACGGCACTCACACGACGATCTGTCGTCCGGTGTCGACCGGATGGGGTGCGGGGGGCGTATGCCCGGTGAGAGGGACACATGGATTCAGGAGCGATTTTTTGACCATCGAGGAGTTCGAGGAGTTCTACGCGCAAGCGGCAGGACGGCTCACAGGACAGCTCTACGTGATGCTCGGTGACCACCACGAGGCGCAGGACGTGGTGCAGGAGGCCTTCGTCAGGGGATGGGGCCGCCGGCGCCAGCTGGACCGCGACGGCCGGCCCGAGGCGTGGATCCGTACGGTCGCGTGGCGGCTCGCCGTCAGCCGCTGGCGCGGGCGTCGGCGTACCGCCGACGCCTGGCAGCGGACCGCTCCGGCCGGGCACGTGGAGGGGCCCGGGCCGGAGGCGGTGGCCCTCGTCGAGGCACTGCGGCAACTGCCCTTGAAGCAGCGCCGGACCATGGCGCTGCACTACGTGTGCGATCTGACGGTCGAGCAGATCGCCGCCGAGACCTCGCTGTCCACGAGCACGGTCAAGACCCACCTGTCCCGGGGTCGGGTCACGCTCTCCCGCCATCTGCAGGACCCCCGCATTGAGGAGGCTCCCGATGCCTGACTCCCACGACCCGCTGCGGTCCCTGTTCCGGGAGGCGGCCTCCGCCGGACAGGCCGCGAGCACGACCCCGCCCGTCGGCGTCATCGAACGGCGCGGTGAACGGCACCGCCGGCACCGCATCGTCGGTATCGCCGCCGCCTGCCTGCTGGTCCTCGCCGGATCCGGTGCGGCGCTGTCCGCGTTCCTTCCGCAGGACCCGGGGCCGAACCTGCCGGCGACCACTCCTTCTCCCGTGGCCCCGTCCCCGACCTCGGCACCGCCCCCGCCGGCCCACTCCACGACGCCGACGCTCAACTCGGCGCTGCCGCCGCGCAACACCACGCCGCCCCCGCCGCTCGGCAGCATGATGCCGCCGGGCAACACGACGGCGCCGCCGGCCGATCCCACCGGCACCGCGACCCGGAGCATGTCCCCGACTCCCCCGCAGTCGCACCGGTAACCCCTCTCTCCCTCCCTCCCGCGCTCCCTCTCCCCGCAGCCCATCGCCCGTGGACACCGGCCCGAACCAGGGCCGGTGACTCCGCACACCCTCAGACGGCCAGGAGATATCGATATGTCCGTTTCATCACCCCAGCGGCGATCGGTCGAGCTTCCCGAACCGCCCACCACCTGGCCGCCCGTGCGCGAGACCGGTCGCCTCCCCCGCCGCCCCCGCCGCTCCCTCCCGGGGTTCCTGCGCCTCGGTCCGGGCGAGCGCGAGGTGCTGTGGCTGTACCTGCTGACCCGGATCGGCATCTGGGCCACCGCGGGCGCCGTCGGCTGGCTGTTCCCCGCCGACGGTCAGGCCCGTGAGCCGGCCTCGTTGCTCTCGCCCTGGCAGCAATGGGACTGGTGGTTCTACCTCCACATAGCCCAGGACGGATACTTCCCCGGCCAGGCCGGACCCTGGACGGCCGGCTGGGACAATCGCGAAGCCTTCCTGCCCGGCCTCCCCCTCGTCCTGCGCGCCGTCCACACCGTGGTCCCCGACTGGGCCACGGCCGGCGCGCTGATCTCCTTCCTCTCCGGAGGCGTCGCCGTCCTGGCCCTCGCCCGGATCGCCCGCCATCACCTGGCCGACCTCGAAACGGGCCGCCGCGCGGTGGCCTTCCTGCTGCTCTCGCCGTGCGCCGTGTTCCTCGCCGCCGGCTACACCGAGGCACTCTTCCTGGCCCTGGCCCTCCCCGCATGGTTGGCGGCCCAGCGCCAGAACTGGCCCGCGGCCGCGGTACTGGCCTGCCTCGCCTGCTCGGTTCGCGTCACCGGTCTGTTCCTCGCGGCCGCCCTCGCCCTCCACTTCGTCCTCACGGCCCGCGGCCGCGCCGCCTGGCGTTCGGCCCCGTGGCTCCTCCTGCCCGCCCTCGCCCCGGTCCTCTACAGCTGGTACCTCCAGACCCGGACCGGGGACTGGATGGCCTGGAAACACTCCCAGGAACGCGGCTGGTACCGGGACTTCCACGCGCCGTGGGAAGCCTGGGCGAACACCTGGGACGCCGCCTTCCACCACACCCAGCCCACCGGGAACGCGCTGATGTGGCAGGCGGAGCTGTTGGCCATGGTGGTCGGCGTCGTACTCCTGGCGCTGCTGGTCCGGGGCCGCCGCCGGCCCGAAGCCCTGTACATCGGCCTCACCCTGTGGGCCCTGGGCACCTCGTACTGGTACACGTCCATACCCCGCTCCACCCTGCTGTGGTGGCCGCTGTGGATCGGCCTGGCCTCCTGGAGCCTGAAGCGCCCCCGGATCCGGACCGCCTACCTCTACGTCGTGGCGCCCCTGTCCACCACCGTCGCCATCACCTTCCTGACTGGCCGCTGGGCGGGCTAGGCCGTCTCTTCCGGATCTTGCCTGACCCGCGCCGCCCGCCACCGCACCTCGCCGCGTTGTCGAGGCACCCGAGGACGTCCGGTAATCGGGAGCCTCTCCGCCTTGCGATGCACGGCACCGGACGACGCGGGCTTGACCGGCAAGATCCCAAAGAGACGACCTGGCCCGCGTCTCCGGGCCACGTCCCTCGCGCCGACTGGCCCATCTCGCACGGTGGGCGTTCCATCGAAGGGTGGGCCTTGTCCCGTGGGGCTCCTCACGGCAGGAGATCGCCATGACCGGAGTCATGACCGCGCACCCGGGCCGGGCCCGGACGGCGCTCCTGTGCGCCACCGCGCTGCTCGGCACGGTCCTGCCGGCCGGCGGCGCGTGGGCGGTGAACGGGACGGGCGCCCCGGCCGCGTCGTGCGTCGCGTCCCCCGAGCCCACCGGCGGCGAGGCGAAGCAGATCCTGGACATCGCCGAGGCGGCGCAGAAGGAGCTGGACCTGAACGCCGTCCTGCTACGGGTCACGCGCGACGGGCGGGAGGTCGTCACCGTGGCTCTCGGCGAGTCGATGACCGGCGTCCCGGCCACCGCCGACATGCACTTCCGGGCCGGTTCGGTGGCCATCGTCTACATGGGCATCGCCATGCTGCAACTCGTGGAGGACGGCAAGGCCGACCTCGACGACCCGATCTCGCGCTGGCTCCCCGACGCGCCGCACGCCGACGAGATCACCCTGCGCATGCTCGGAGCCTCCACCTCGGGCCTGCACGACTACGTACCGGACCCGAAGTTCCTCGCCGCCCTGTACGCCGACCCGTTCCGCCAGTGGACCCCCGACGAACTCGTGGGCATCTCCGCCGCCCACCCCCTGCTGTACGAGCCCGGGACGAGCTGGAGCTACTCCCACGCCAACTTCGTGCTCCTCGGGCAAGCCCTGGAGAAGATCTCCGGGATGCCGCTGGCCGAGGTGATGAAGCGGCAGATCACGGGGCCCGCCGCACTGGACAACACCCGCAACAGCTTCACCCCCCAGATCGAGGAGCCCGTCCTGCACTCCTTCGACGCGGAGCGCGGCAAGTACGAGGAGTCCACCTACTGGAATCCCTCCTGGACCACGGCTCCCGGCGCGGTCCTGAACACCCACATCTGCGACCTGGCCCGCTCGGCCGAGGTCGTGGGTACGGGCGAACTCCTCTCGCCGCAGAGTTTCAAGGTCCAGCTCGACCCGGGCACGGTGGGCCTGGGCGGCAACACCCCGGGCTGCGCGCCCAAGGACTGCTTCCGCCAGCTCCCGGCCCGACACTTCGGCTACGGCGTGATCGTCCAGAACGGCTGGATCCAGTCGAACCCGTCCTTCGCGGGATACGCGGCCATCCAGGCCTACCTCCCGAGCGAGCACCTGGCGATCGCGGTGTCCACGACGGTCGGCCCCAAGGGCCCCGAGACCAACACGGCACAGACCATCGCCGGCCGCATCGCCGCGGTCCTCACGCCGAAGAACTCCCTGGCGGGATGACCACCGCGTCGAGTCTGACTCGGACGCCGAGGATCAGCCGTCCCCCTCCGCGTCCCAGCAGGCCCGTAGGTGTTCCCGCAGGTGCGGAACCGATGCCGCCGCACAGGTCATGACGATCACGAGCCTGCTGAGATCGATGCCGTCGGACCGCCTGGTGCGGGACCACCGCCGGCCTGCCCTCACCAGGGTCCCGAACAGCAGCCGTTGTCCGGCGGGATCGCCCGGCAGGATCTCGTCCGCGGCCTCGATGACAAGTACGTAGTGCTCCGCGGGCAGCCAGTGCAGATCGCGCAGACAGTCGCAGAGGGCGTTCCAGTTCCACCCGAAGTAGTCCGGCAGCTTCAGTCTGTCGTAGAACTGCAGGAAGACCGCGTCGGTGTCCCCCATCTCCCGTCCGTCGAGGCGCACCACGTACGTCGTGCCGGTCATGGACAGCAACAGGTCCACAGGCACGGCCCCTTGCTCCGGAACCACATGTACCCAGGGCGCGATGTCCACACCCTCACCTCCCCTCCGCCGGTACCGGAAACCGCGGCGAGCCGCAGCGGCGGCCTGCACGTACGTCGATCTTCCCCCACCGACCGCGGAGCCGGGGCACGACCCATGACAGGCTGTCCGTCCGGGCATCGAGGGGGGGGCCGGGGAGCCATGGCAGAGGTCGCCGGATGGATCCGGCAGCACAATCTGCGGTCGTTGCTGGAGTTGTTGTCCCACTACGTGGGCTACGACTTCGACGGCACCGACTGGGAAACGGTGACACCGGCGCCGGAGGAGACCGACCGGGCGCGGGGTCGAGCCCCGTGACATCGGGCCGGCGGCCTTGGTGCGTGGAGGCCGTGCGGCATGATCTGGATCATGACGCATCCCTCCCTGCCGACCACCGAGTCGGCCGTCGCCGCGATTCGTGCCGTCGCGGCCGAGTACCGGCTGGCCATGACCGTCACCCACGACATCGGCGCCGATCAGACCTCGCGGCGGACCTCGGCGGCCCTGTTCACCGTCGTCGACCCCGACGGATCCCTGCCCCACGAGGCGTTCGTCGAGCTGGGCGGCAGCCCCGCCGTCAGCGTGCGGCTCTTCCCCGAGGACGACGCGACGATCACGGTCGACGGGGTGGAGTTCCACGACGTTCCCCGGGACTCCGTCCCCGCGTTCCTGAGGTCCGTCCACAGCGGGCTGGCCTTCGTGAAGGGTCGGTTCTTCCCGGCGGGCTACTGGCTCACCGTCCCGCTGCCCGGCGACGAGACGTACCGGGAGAGCGTGGGAGGCCTCTCGCTCACGCCCTGGCTCTCCGGCCGCGTCCGTCCCTGAGCCCCGACCCCCGAACCGCGCCGACCGCACCGGGGCCCGGTCCCCGCAGGCAGCACGCCTGCCCCGAACGGGCCCCCGGCCGGTCACCGGGCGCGCATACTCGGAGCATGGCCGACACCACCACCGTCGAGGTCGACACCGATGTGCACGACCGCCTCGCCGTGCTCGCCGCGAACCGCGGACTGAGCCTGCGCGCGTACCTCGCCGAACTCGCCACCGCCCAGGAGAACGAGGCCGCGCTCGCCCGGGCCGCGCGCGCCTTCGAGCGGGCGCTGGAGCGGCCCGGCTTCCGCGAGGGTTTCGCCCGCGATTTCGGCCGCCTGGCGTCCCGCGACTGATCCGGCGCGGGCCCGTGGGGCCGCCGACGGGCCGGGTCCGTGAAACGTACCTATGCTCGGAGAAGGGGCTGCCCCGAGCGCTGGAGGACGGCTGTCATGACCGAGGCGAGCGACGCGGCCCAGGTGGACCGCACCCTGAAGGCCCGACACCGCGCGATGTGGGCGCTGGGCGACTACCAGTCGGTGGCCTCCCACGTCATTCCGCAGCTGGGGGCCGTGCTCGTGAAGGAGTGCGGCGTCCAGCGCGGCGACCGGGTGCTCGACATCGCCGCGGGCTCGGGCAACGCCGCCATCCCGGCCGCCCTGGCCGGGGCCGACGTGGTGGCGTCCGACCTCACTCCCGAACTGCTGGAGATCGGCCGGCACCTGGCCACCGTACGCGGGGCCACGTTGGAGTGGCGAGAGGCGGACGCCGAGCACCTGCCCTTCGCCGACGGCGAGTTCGATGTCGTGATGTCCTGCGTGGGCATCATGTTCGCCCCGCACCACCGGCCCGCCGCCGAGGAGATGCTGCGCGTCTGCCGCGCCGGCGGCACGGTCGGCCTCATCAACTGGACCCCGCAGGGCTTCGTGGGCCGGATGTTCGCCACGATGAAGCCGTACGCGCCCCCGCCGCCGCCCGGGGCCCAGCCGCCCCCGCTGTGGGGGGACGAGGAGCACGTGCACGAGTTGCTCGGCGACGCGGTCACCGATGTGGACGCGAGCCGCCGGACGGTCCGCGTGGACCGCTTCACGGGCCCCACGGACTTCCGGGAGTTCTTCAAGGCCTGCTACGGACCCACCGTCGCCGTCTACCGCGCCGTCGCCGACGATCCGGACCGGGTCGCCGAGCTGGACGCGGCGCTCGACGCCCTCGCCGCCGAGCACACGGTGGACGGGGTCATGGAGTGGGAATATCTGCTGCTGAACGCCCACCGCCGAAGCTGACCGCCGGCCCCGCGCGGTACGCCGCCCCGCACCACCGGTCAGTCGAGGACCGGGTGCACCTCCGGGTGGGCGTCCCACCACTCCTTGTGGAAGGGGTTGTTGTCCACGTTCGCCAGGTAGGCGCGGGCCGCGGCCCGGTAGAGCAGTTCCGCCTGCCCGGCCGAGAGCGCCGCGCGACTCCAGGCGAGACGGATGCGGCCGATGATGGGGGTGCCGACGAGCGGGCGCATCACCGTGCCCTCCCCCGACGGGGCCGTCGGTTGACTGAGCGCCACCGCGCGCCCGGCGGCGATCAGGTCGTGCTGCATCTTGCGGTCGGTGATGCGGTAGCGCAGTGAGGGGCTGAATCCGGCCTTCTCGCAGGCGGTGACGAGTGCCTCGGGGCCACCGTCGTCGTCCTCCACCAGCGTCATCCACGACTCCCCGGCCAGGTCGGCCAGTTCGATGCGGTCCCGGACCGCGAGCGGGTGCCGCGCGGACAGCCGGATGCAGAACGGTTCCTTGGGGATCAGTGTCCTGGCCAGGGTTCCTTCGGGCAGCGGTACCTCGTGGTCGTTGACCTCCCCGTACACGATGGCGTCGTAGCGTCCGGCGCCGAGCAACCGCGCCAGCACGGTGACCGAATCCTCCAGGTCCACGGCTATCTCCCGGCCTGACATGGACAGGTCGGTCTGGGCGAGGAGGCCGTCGAGCAGGACGAGCATGATGCAGCCCAGCCGTAGCGGGCCGCCGGTCGAGATGGCCCGTGCCTGCGCTCCCAGTGCGTCCATCTCGCTGAGTACGCGACGTGCCTTGGCCAGCACGAATTGGCCCAGTGCGGTGGGTTCCACCCCGCTGCGGCCCCGTACGAAGAGCTCGCCCCCGGTGACCCGTTCGATGCGGCGCAGCTGGGCGGAGAGTGCGGGTTGGGACACTCCGAGCCGCCGCGCCGCGCCCCCCAGGCTGCCCGCCTCCGCGATCCGGCAGACGGCTTGCAGATGCCTCAACTCCAGCTGCATCCGGGCAGCGTACGAGTCGGGCCGCCGCGGCACCATAACGCGGACCTTATGCCTCACGAGATGTCCCAATCTCGTCATGTTCACGCTCATACTCGGCCGCGAACGACACTCATCCCCGACCCCCCACGATCGGAGTGGACGTTGCATCCCAGCAGATGGACGGCGGCCGTGGCAGCGATGGCGCTGACCGCGAGCCTCGCCGGCGCTCTGGCCGGGACGGCATCGGCGGCGCAGCAGGCGCAGCCCTCCCCGTCCCAGAAGGACACACCGGCCGCGCGTGCGGTCGCGGCCGCCGACCAGGCCGTCGACAGCGGCCTGGACTCCCTGGTCAACTCCTCCCAGGAACAGTACGAACGACGACTCGTCACCCCTTGGGTGAAGGACCTCTACTCCGTCTCGTACGAGCGCAGCTACCGCGGCCTGCCGGTCGTCGGCGGCGACGCGGTCGTGCTCGCGGACGGCACCGGCAAGGTGCGCGCCCTCCAGTCCGCCTCCTCCGTGCGCATCGACGTCTCCACCCAAGCGTCGATCTCCGCGAAGGCCGCCGAGTCCACCTCGCGGGCGAAGCTGGTCTCGGTCGACAAGGTCGAGAGCAGCCGGCTCGTGGTCCGCCTCAAGGACGACAAGCCGGTGCTGGCATGGGAGACCGTGCTGAGCGGCCGGACCAGGACCGCGCCCAGCAAGCTGCACGTCTTCGTGGACGCGCGGACCGGCGCCTTCGTCGACAGCTACGACGAGGTGGTCGCGGGCACCGGTAACAGCAAGTGGAACGGGCCGGGCCCGGTCACCATCGACACCACCAACTCCGGTTCCACGTACACGCTGCGCGACCCGGTCCGGACCGGCCTGAGCTGTGCGGACTACAGCACCGGCACGGTCTTCTCGAAGTCCTCCGACTCCTGGGGCACCGGCAACCCCACGAGCAAGGAGACCGGCTGCGTCGACCTGATGTTCGCTGCGCAGAAGCAGTGGGACATGCTCTCCCAGTGGCTGGGCCGCAACGGCGTCAGCGGCAACGGCCGCAGCTTCCCCGCCAAGGTGGGCCTGAGCGATCTCAACGCCTACTGGGACGGCAGCTCGGTCACCATCGGGCGCAACAGCGCCAACGAGTGGATCGCCGGGATCGATGTGGTGGCCCACGAGTACGGGCACGCCATCGACTCCAACACCCCGGGCGGCACCAGCGGCCAGGAGTCCGGGCTCGGTGAGGCCACCGGCGACATCTTCGGCGCGCTGACCGAGGCCTTCGCCAACGAGCCGGCCCCGTACGACACGCCCGACTACACGGTCGGCGAGGTCATCAACCTCCAGGGCCGGGGCCCGATCCGGAACATGTACAACCCGCCGGCGGTCAACAACGACCCGGCCTGCTACAGCTCGTCGATACCCGGCACCGAGGTGCACGCGGCGGCCGGTCCTCTGAACCACTGGTTCTACCTGCTGGCCGAGGGCACCAGCCCGGGCGGCGGCAAGCCGAACAGCAGCACCTGCAACGGCACCTCGCTCACCGGTGTGGGCGTGCAGAACGCCGGCAAGATCTTCTACGGCGGCATGCTGCTCAAGACCAGCAGCATGTCCTACAAGAAGTACCGGACGGCGACGCTGAGTTCGGCCAAGTCGCTGGACGCCACCTGTGACCTCTTCAACAAGACCAAGGCCGCCTGGGACGGCATCAGCGTGCCCGCCCAGACCGCCGATCCGACCTGCACCCCGAGCGGTCAGAACAACGACTTCTCGATGTCGCTGAGCCCGTCCTCGGGCACCGTCCAGCAGGGCGCTTCCGTCACCACCACGGTCGGCACCACGGTCACCACGGGCAACGCCCAGTCGGTGACGCTGACCGCTTCCGGTCTGCCGGCCGGCGTGAGCGCCTCCTTCAACCCGGCCACCGTGCAGTCCGGCCAGTCCTCGGTGCTGACCCTGACCGCCACGGCCAACGCGGCTCCCGGCGCGTCCACGGTCGTCGTCAAGGGCCAGGGCGCGAGCCTCTCCCACACGGTGGACTACGCGCTCAACGTGGGCGGTACCCAGCCCGGCAACGACCCGCCGGACATCAACGTCGCCAACGTGCAGGCGCACCTGACCCAGTTCAACACCATCGCGAGCCAGAACGGCGGTCACCGCCGGGCCGGCAGCGCCGGCTACACCCAGTCGCTGGCGTACGTGAAGGGCAAGCTGCAGGCGGCCGGTTACACCGTCACCGAGCAGAACTGCACCTCCTGCACCTACCCGTCGAACAACCTGATCGCCGACTGGCCCGGCGGCCCCGCCGACCAGACCGTCATGTTCGGCGCCCACCTCGACGGCGTCTCGGCCGGCCCCGGCATCAACGACAACGGTTCGGGCTCCGCGACCCTGCTGGAGAACGCCCTGGTCCTCGCCCAGAAGAACCCGACGATGACCAAGCACGTGCGCTTCGCCTGGTGGACCGACGAGGAGCAGGGCCTCAACGGCTCCGAGTTCTACGTCAACCAGCTGAGCAGCGCCCAGCGCAGCGCCATCAAGGGCTACTACAACTTCGACATGGTCGGCTCGACCAACGGCGGCTACTTCATCAACAACGTCAACTCCACCACCGCCGCCCCGCTGAAGGCGTACTGGACCTCGCTGAACCTGGCACCCGAGGAGAACACCGAGGGCCAGGGCCGCAGCGACGACTACTCCTTCCAGCAGGCCGGTATCCCCACCTCCGGCTACGCGGCCGGCGCCAGTGCCCGCAAGACCTCGGCGCAGGCCACGAAGTGGGGCGGCACGGCCAACGCCGCCTACGACCCCTGCTACCACAGCTCCTGCGACACCACGAACAACATCAACGCCACGGTGCTGAACCGCAGTGCCGACGGTGTCGCCTACGCCGTCTGGAAGCAGGCGGTCGGCGGTGAGACCCCCGCGCAGGACTTCTCCGTCGCCGTCAGCCCGTCCGCGGGCAGCGCGGCCCCCGGCGGATCCACCTCCGCCACCGTCAACACCACCACCGTGAGCGGCGCCGCGCAGACCGTCGCGCTCTCCGTCTCCGGCGCGCCGGCCGGCGTCACCGCGACGCTCAGCCCGACGTCCGTCCAGTCCGGCAGCTCCTCGGCGCTGTCCGTCCAGGTCGGCGCGAGCACCGCGCCCGGCACCTACACCCTGACGGTCACCGGCTCGGGCACCGTCAGCCACACCAGCACCTACTCGCTCACCGTCACGGGCGGCGGCAGCTGCACGCCGCGCCAGCTCGTGACCAACGGCGGCTTCGAGAGCGGCTCCAGCCCGTGGAGCGCGACCACCGGCGTCATCACCAACCAGTCGGGGCAGGCCCCGCACGGCGGCAGCTACAAGGCGTGGCTGGCCGGGTACGGGTCCACCCACACGGACAGCGCCGCCCAGACGCTGACCATCCCGTCGGGCTGCTCCACGTACCGGCTCGGCTTCTTCCTGCACATCGACACGGACGAGGACGAGAACGTCGTCTACGACCGGTTCACCGTCTCGGTGGCCGGTCAGACCCTGGAGACCCTCTCCAACCTGAACGCGAACTCCGGCTACGTGGAGAAGTCCTACGACCTCTCGCCGTTCGCCGGCCAGACCGTCACCCTGAAGTTCACCGGCACGGAGGACCAGTCCCTGCAGACCTCCTTCGTCGTGGACGACGTCACGGTCCAGGTGAGCTGACGCCCACCTGAGCCACCGACCGGAACCAGCCCGGCCCGGCCCCCGCACCTCGGGGGGCCGGGCCGGGCCCGTCGTATCCCCGAGCACCGCCGCAGCGGCCGATCCGGCCGACTCGCGGCGCGTCCCGTCAGTGGTTGCCGGGGCCCCGCTCGGGAGCGATCATCGCGACCAGCCCGTAGTCCAGTTCCGAGCCGTCGACGAGGAGGGCCTCGACCGTGCGCGTGCTCGGGTCGATGTCCGCCTCCACGCCCTGCCCGCGGTAGCGGGGGTAGCCGGAGGCGCCGGTCTCGCCGGTCGCCTCGACCGTGGCCACCCGCAGGGCCCGGTCGGCCGCGGACTCGCCGCGCAGGTTCTCGATGTGCTCGGGCACCAGCAGGATGTCGAAGCTCTGCGGCTCTGTGCTCATGGATCGAAGCTACCCGATGAGGTGCCCCGGAGCGGGCGTGCACACGCCCCGCCTCGTAGGCTCTGCGGGACCCCACCCGGATGAAGAGGAACGACATGAGCGGCGACACCCCGAGCAGGATCCTTCTCGTGGCGAAGGAGACCACCCTCAAGGGCCTGCTGGAGCGCCTCCTCGTGGCCCGGGGGTTCGCCGTCGTCGACGGCGGGACCGGGGTGGACACCGTCTCGCTGCTGGGCAGCGCCGGCCCGATCGATCTGGTGATCTGTGAGCGCACCGGGCCGGGTCTGGACGAGGTGGCGCTGTTCGAGGAGATCCGCCGGCATCCCGATCACGGGCGGGTGCCGATCCTCGCGCTGCCGCCCGCGGATCCGGAGTGCACGGTGCGCGCGCTGGAGGCCGGCGTGAGCGACTGTCTCGCGAAGCCGTTCCATCCCACGGAGTTCATGGCCCGCGTCGAGCGGCTGGCCCGGCCCACCGCGGCCTGATTCCGCTCTTCGGGCTCCGGCCGGTCGTCCGGATCCGGCCGGTCCGGGCCCCGGAACACGATTGGCCGGACATCGCCCTGGTCGGGGCCGCTCAGGGTTCCTACGATGCGGTCACCCGGTCTTCACCGATCGGGACTTGTCAGGGGCATGCCCAGATTCCCCTTCCTGGGCCTGCCCCGTTCCACCCTGCACACCGGTCTGTGACGACCCGGCCCCGCTCTGGCCGGCCGCACCCCCCACCCCTCCGGCACACAGGCATGCCCGCCTGCGCGCCGCCCGGTACCGAAGCAGTGGATCGGAGAAACATGTCCGGTGGATTCCTCGTGAGCGGCGCGATCGGCGCCCTGCTCACCGCCACCCTGCCCACGCACGCCACCCCCTCCACGATCGTGAACCCGCCGCCCGACCGCATCGTGATCGAGGTCGCCACGGTCAACGGATCCGGGTGTCCCAAGGACACCGCGGAGGTCGCCGTGTCCCAGGACAACACCGCCTTCACCGTGACCTACAGCCAGTACCTCGCCCAGGTCGGCGGCGGCGCCCCGCCCACCGCGGCGCGCAAGAACTGCCAGCTCAGCCTGATCGTGCACGTGCCCCACGGCTTCACCTACGCCATCGCCAGCGCCGACTACCGCGGCTACGCCTCGCTGGCGCCCGGCGCGAAGGCCACCGAGAAGGCCTCGTACTACTTCCAGGGCTCACCGGACACCGCCGCGCGCACCCACAACTTCAGCGGCCCGCAGGAGGACAACTGGCAGGCCACGGACGTGACCGACTGGGCCCAACTGGTCTGGGCGCCGTGCGGGGTGCAGCGGAACTTCAACATCAACACCGAGCTGCGCGTGACCAGAGGCACCTCGTCCCCCTCGTCGACCAGTTACATGACGATGGACTCCACCGACGGCAGCATCAACACCATCTATCACCTGGCCTGGAAGGAGTGCCCCGGCAAGTGATCGACCCCGCTCCCGGCCGCCCCCCGCTGCGCGTCCTCGCGCGGCGGGGGGCGGTAGCCGCGGTCGCGGACCAGGCGGGCGGTGAGTTCGGTGAAGGCCCGGGCCGCGGCGCTCTCGTACGCGCTCTCCCGGCGCAGCAGGGTCACCGTCCGGGACGGGAGGGCAGGGTCGAGCGGTACGGGGCGCAGGTACGGGTGGTCGTCGGTGACGGCGTCGGGCAGGACGGTGGCCAGCGTGGTGCGCCGGACGATCTCGGTGAGGGCCTGGACGGAGTTCGCCTCGACCGCGATGTGCGGCCGGACCCCGTGTGCGGCGAGATAGGCGTCGACGTGCTCGCGGGTGGCGAAGTCCCCGCTGAGCAGGGCCAGTCGGCGCGTCGCGAGGTCCCGTACGGGCAGCGGGGCGGCATCCGCGCCGGTGGCGGTGACCAGCCCCAAGGTCTCCGTGAACAGCGCGGTGGCCGCGATTCCGGGCGGGTGCGGCCCCTCGAAGGCGAGACCGAGGTCGTGCTCGTCGGCGAGCAGGCCGGCCTCGATCCGGTCCTGGGGCATCTCCCGGATCTCCAGCGTGATGCCCGGGTGAGCGCTGTGGAGCTCGGCGACGAGCGGGCCGAGGAGGTACGCGGTGAAGGTCGGGGTGAGCGCGAGGCGCAGGTGGCCGCGGGAGAGGTCGGCCAGGTCCAGGACGGCGCGCTCGGCCGCGGCCAGGTCCCGTAGGGCGCCGCGCGCGTAGTGGACGTAGGTCGCACCTGCGTCGGTGAGCCGCACGGCGCGCCCGGTCCGGTCCAACAGCTGGACGCCGACGGTGCGTTCGAGCTGCTTCACCTGCTGGGACAGGGTGGGTTGGGAGATCCGCAGCTCTTCGGCGGCGCGGGTGAAGCTGCCGTGTTCGGCCACGGCGATCAGGTAGCGCAGGTGACGCAGTTCCAGTGCCATGGGCACGACTATAGATGGCATCGATGACATACATGGATATTGCGTCTTGGACACAATAGATGCAGGTCATGCATGGTGGAACACGTCAAGCCCCACAGCGGGCGCATCCCACCGAAGGGAGTGACCGTGCAGACCGCACACACCACACACGCCGTGCCGGCCCCGGGTGATCTCGCGGACGGCGTCGCGCGTTTCCAGCGCGAGGTGTTTCCGGCCAAGGCGGACCTCTTCGCCCATCTGGCCGGAGTACACCGGCCGACGACCCTGTTCATCGGCTGTTCGGACGCCCGCGTGGTGCCGGAGCTGATCACCCAGAGCGAGCCGGGCGAGTTGTTCGTCGTCCGCACCGCCGGAAATCTCGTCCCCGCCCACGCACCGGGCACGGACGGGGTGGCGGCGAGTGTCGAGTACGCCGTCGCGGTCCTGGGCGTCACCGACATCGTCGTGTGCGGGCACTCCGCCTGCGGGGCGATGACCGCCCTGGCCGAGGGCGCCGACCTGAGCGCCGCCGCCTCCGTCGCGGGCTGGCTGCGCCACGCGGACGCCTCGGTGGCTCGGACGGCGCGGGTGGCCGGCCCCGAGCGGCTGTCCGTCCTGATCCGCGAGAACGTACGCGCCCAGCTCGCCAACCTGGCCACCCACCCCTCGGTGGCCCGCGCACTGACGGCGGGGACGCTCACACTGCACGGCTGGGTCTACGACATCCGCTCCGGCGGTGTCACGGACGTCGGCCCCGCCGCGACCGGCTGACCCGTCACCGCCGCCGTCCCCTCGCCCCCCCCTCATCCCCTCATCGGCTCACCCCCCTCCTCCGAAGGACACCTTCATGCCGCACGCCCAGTTCGACCCCACCGCCCGCCAGACTCTCGCCGTCATCGCCGTCGACGCCAAGACCCGCAAGGACCTGTCCTGGCAGCAGCTCGCCGACGCGGCCGGTCTGTCGGTCGCCTTCGTCACCGCCGCCCTGCTGGG
Organism: Streptomyces virginiae; assembly: GCF_041432505.1. Taxonomy (GTDB): domain Bacteria; phylum Actinomycetota; class Actinomycetes; order Streptomycetales; family Streptomycetaceae; genus Streptomyces; species Streptomyces virginiae_A. The sequence continues at coordinate 8,534,711 of NZ_CP107871.1, read as the reverse complement.
CCAGCACGCCCTGCCCGAGGCCGCCGCGAAGGCGGTCGCCGGCCTGCTGGACCTGGACGAGGACGCGGTACGGCTCCTGCAGACCGTCCCCACCCGCGGATCGATCCCCGGCGGCATCCCGACCGATCCGACGATCTACCGCTTCCACGAGATGCTGCAGGTCTACGGGACCACCTTGAAGGCCTTGGTCCACGAGCAGTTCGGGGACGGCATCATCAGCGCGATCAACTTCAAGCTGGACGTCAGGAAGGTCGCGGACCCGGAGGGCGGCGAGCGCGCGGTCATCACCCTGGACGGCAAGTACCTGCCCACCCGCCCTTTCTGACCTCTCCTCAGGCGGACTCGTCCGCGCGGGGCCGCTCGCCGAGCTGCCAGAAGAGTCGGTTGTCCAGGCACTCGGCCAGGTAGGGGACGCCCGCGGTGCCCCCCGATCCGTGCTCCCCGCCGAGCATCCGCGCGGCGAGGCTCCGGTGGGTGGACTTCCAGCGCTGGTGCCGCTCCTCCAGTCCGCCGAGCGCGGTGCGGAAGCGGTTCCACTCGGCCTCGTCGAACCGGGCCGAGCGGCGCAGGTCGAGGTAGGCCCGGACCACCGTGTCGTGTCCCTCGGCCGCCGCCTCGGCCCGTACCGCGGGGACCTGGGTGAAGGCTTCCGACCCCAGCCGCCGGGCGGTCGGGAGGCCGCACAGGATCTCGAAGCGCTTGTACTGTTCGGACTGGATGGCGCTGGCACCCTGGGTGAACTGCCGGAAGGCGGAGAAGTGTCCGGGCCTCATCGTGGCCACCATCCGGAAGAGTGCCGAGGCCCGGTCGAGGAGACCTGCGGCACGGTCCACATGGTCGGCCGCCGCGGCCAACCGGCCGGCGCGCAGCGCCCCGATCGCCTCCCGTACCTCCGCCGCGATCGCCGTGAAGACCATTTCGTGGGCCTGGAGGACCCTGATGAAGAAGTACTCGTCGTGCAGTACGTACACGGGCTGGACCGTCGCCTCGAACCAGTGGCCGGCCTCGGCGCCCGTGGGCCGAGGAAGGAGCTCGGCGACGTGGTCGTCGGCTTCCGGTGCTTCGGGGTCGTGCCCCACGAATCGCAGGGCGTGGCGCAGCCGTTTGCGCAGGGTCACCGGGTCCGGCGGATCCCGGTCCAGGGATTCCCGCGCCGCGTGCGGCTCCCGCGACTCCTCGTCCGGCGCCTGCGCCCGCAGCTCGAAGCGTATGACGTCGGATATGAGCAGCGTGGCCATGCGGTTCGGGTCCGGGGCGTCGTCGGAGTCGCCCAGGAGGAGCTCCAGCAGCGGCAGGGAGAGGTAGGTCCGGTTCCAGTGGCGCCCCTCGTGCTTGTCGAGCACGCAGTCGAGGAACGCCCGAAGGTGGGCCGGGCCGTCCAGGGCGTGGCCGCTGCGGATCTCGGCGAGCCGAAGCAGGAGGGTCTGCGGCAGGAAGTGCTTCCCGGTCCTTCGTACCTCTCGTGTGACGGTACGAGCCAGGTGCATCGCGTCCAGGTCGCCGTCGGCTCCGCCGGCGTGCCCGATGGCCGCCCAGCGGTCCGTCCCTGCGGATCTCGGATTCATCGCCACTCGCCTCCTGGACCTGGTGGGCCTCACGCCGTCCGGGTGAGGCAGGAGATTCCAGTGGGCATGATCGGAGCACCGCCCGTCATGACTCGAACATTCGTGTCTTGACAAGGGCGGAAGGGCACGCAAAGAGCCTCCGGCCCGGTCGGGCAGGAGGCTCTGTGACGTACGTTCGGTGCCCACCCCGGCGGCCGGACGGCCGCTGCGCGCCGGTGGAGGAGGCGGATCCGTGGAACCGTGGATCCGGGTGGAACAAGCCGGGGCCCCGTGGGCACTCGCGCAGGCGTCGGAGGCCCCGGCTCGTACAAGGGGAGTGCGTCAGCTGCCGGCCGAGACGTTGCCCGACAGGACCGGGATGTTGTCCAGGATGTGCGAGAGCGGCTCGTCGCCCTTGGCCTGGGTGGAGTTCTCGGTGCACTGCTGGTTCTGCGGGTTGGACAGGACGTTGATGTCCTGGACGCCGACGTTGGCGAGGACCGCGAGCAGCGACTGGGCGTTGACCTTGACGGGCAGACCGATGCAGGGCTTGTTCAGGCTGCCCTGGACGACGCCGAGCTGCGGGCTCAGGTCACCGTGGGTCTTCTGGTTGCCGTAGATCTGCTGCGCGTTGTTGCCGTTGACGGTGTTGACCCCGTTGTCGTTGCCGATGGCCATGGCCGGGGCGGCGAGGGCCGCGCCCGCGCCGACGATCGACGCGGTGGCGGCGGCGGTGGCCATGAACTTCTTGATCATCAGTGGTCCTTCTGTCGCACGAGTGCACGGTGATAAGCACCTTGATCAACGGCCGGGCGGACCGCAGGTTGCGACGCTTCACCCGAACAGCCCTACCGGGTCTCGCGCCCCCGGACCGCCACGCTGAGCTCGGCGACGTAGTGCTCCTCCACCCATCCGTCCGGGAACCGCTCCATGAGGAGGGCGCGCTCGTCCTCCAGGAAGGCGTCCGTACCGGGCTCGCCGATGAGGAACAGGGAGTGGGTGGACAGCTTGGCCAGATGCGTGTCGACCGGGACACGACGCGACCACGCCAGCCGGCGGTCGGTGAAGCGCAGCCCCTCCTGGGAGAGGGCGCGCTCGTTGATGTACCAGCCCGGTCCGAACCGTTCCTCGATCCGGTGCTGCTGATCGGCGATCCAGGTGATCTCGGTGTCCGGGTCGTTCTGCCACACCGCCAGGGCCCCGCCCGGGCGCAGCACGCGCAGGGCCTCGGGGACGGCGTGCGCCTGGTCCGTCCAGTGCCAGGACTGCGCGTATGTCAACAGGTCCAGGCAGCCGGAGGCCAGCGGCAGCCGGTTGCCGTCCGCGCGGATCAGCGGGGTGCCGGGGTTGCGGCGCCGGAACTCCTGGGCCATGCCCTCGCCCGGCTCCACCCCGACCACCAGGGCCCCGCGGGCTTCGAGCAGGGCGGTGGCGATCCCCGTTCCCGCCCCGACGTCGGCGACCCGTGCTCCCGCCAGCGGAAAGCCGACCATCTCCGCCAGCGTGTCGAAGAGCGCGGGCGGATACGCGGGGCGATGGGCCGCGTAGCGTGCGGCCGCGGAACTGAAGGAACGAGCACGGGATTCGTTCGTCATGGCGTCCATGATGCCGGTGTCCCGGAGCGGCGCGGAGAGGCAGTCCCCCATGGTGGCCGCACGGTATGTCACGTCGCTGGTAGGGGCGTTGGAGCGATACGCCGGGCAGCCCGCGCTCGACGTCGGCCCGCTCGTCCTCGCCTTCCAGGACGTGCTCGACGGGGCCTACCGGCTGGCCGGGGTGCTGTCCGGGGCGGGCATCGGGCGTGGCTCGGGGCTGGCCTGTGTCACGGGGGCGAACCGGCCGGAGGTGCTGCTGGTACGGATCGCCGCGCACCTGCTGGGCGCCCGGCTGACACAGGTGCTCGCCGGACCCGCCCTGTACGGGCTGGACTTCGTCCTACGGGACTGCCGGCCGGACCTGGTCGTGCACGATGTGCCGGTGCCCGCGACCGGGGCGCCCCGACTTCCGCTGGCCGAACTGCTCCGCCGGGCCGCGGAGCGGGAGCCTGCCGCGGTGCCGGTGCTGGCACGGGAGGACGACGTGGCGCGGGTGACCTACACGGGCGGGACCACGGGGCGTCCCAAGGGGGTGGCCTCCACCTTCGGGGCGATGGCGGCGCGGAACGCCGGACGGCCGGCGACCTGGGCGGGGTCGGTGTACCTGTCGGTGACCTCGCTGGCGCAGCGGTCCGGGGGGCGCTGCCTGGAGCAGTGGCGGGCCGGGGGCCGGGTGGAGATCCTGGAACCGTTCACGCCCGGGGGGTTCGCGGCGGCCTGCCGACGTCTGGGGCCGGTGGCCACGTACCTGACGACGTCGATGGTGTACCGGCTGCTGGACGACCCGGCGACCGCCCACGGTGTGCCCGGGCTGGAGGCGGTGTCCTACGGCGATTCGCCCGTCCACCCCGAGCGGCTGCGCGAGGCGGTGACCCGCTGGGGCGGCCGCTGGCGGCAGGGCTACGGCACGAACGAGGCGGCGGTGATCTGCCGGCTCTCCCCCGCCGACCATGATGCGGCGGTGGCCGGGCGGCCGGAGCTGCTGGCGTCGGTGGGGCGGCCCGTGGCGGGGGTGGAGGTGGAGGTGCGCGACGCACGGGGCGCGACGGTGGCGACCGGCCGCACGGGCGAGGTGTGGATGCGGTCGGCGGCGATGATGACCGGGTACTGGGGCCGGCCCGGAGCGACGGCGGAGGTCCTGCGGGACGGCTGGCTCCGGACGGGGGACCTCGGGCACTTCGGGGCCGACGGCCACCTGTTCCTGGACGACCGGCTCCACGACGTGGTGATGGTCCACGGGGACAACGTGTACTGCGTGCCCGTCGAGGCCGCGCTCGCCCGGCATCCCGCGGTCGCCCAAGCCGTGGTCGTGGGTCGACACAGCGACCTCACCGGCGAGGAGGTGTGCGCCTTCCTGGTGCCTGCGGCGGGGTACGGGCCCGATACCGGGCTCGCCGCCGAGGCCTGCGACCTGGTGGAGAAGGACCTGGCACCGGCGCACCGGCCGACCGCCGTGTTCTGGGAACGGGTGATCCCGCTGACCGCGCGCGGCAAGCCGGACAAGCGCCGGCTGCGCGCACGGGCGGCCGGCCGGCGGCCGTAGGCCGGCCGTGAGGGGGTCTCGCCGCTCAGGGTCGGGCGGCGGCGTAGGTCCAGAACCGCCGCATCACCTCTGGCGCGGCGGGGCCGGACAGCTCCCGCTGGGTGAGCAGCACGGTGACCGTGCCGGTGGCCGGGACGATGTGGGCGGCGGTGCCGGTGCCGCCGATCCAGCCGTAGCGGCCCGGTACGTTCCACGGGTCGAGGCGGGCCACGTCGACCGAGCCGCCGAAGCCCCAACCCTGGCCCTCCAGGAACAGGGCGCCCGCCGCGCGCTGCGCCGCGGTGAGGTGGTCGGTGGTCATCTGCCGCACCGAGTCCGCCGAGAGCAGCCGCCGGCCGCCCCCGTAGGAGCCTCCCGCGAGCAGCATCCGGCCGAAGGCGTGCAGGTCGTCGACGGTGGAGACCAGGCCGCCCGCGCCGGACGGGAAGGCGGGCAGGGTGCTCCACTCGCCGTCCGGCGCGTCCACGAGCTCCAACCCGCCGCCGTCCGGGGCCGCCCGGTAGTAGCTGGTGAACCGGCCGATTTCCCCGGCGGTACGGCGAACGCGGTGTCCCGCATGCCGAGCGGCTCGAAGACGCGCTCGGCGAGGACGTCCTGGAAGGGCAGTCCGGTGGCGCGGGCGATCAGCACCCCGAGGATGTCGGAGCAGGTGTTGTAGAGCCATGCCTCGCCTGGCTGGTGGAGGAGCGGGATCCGCCCCAGGGCGGCCGTCCACGCGTCCGGCGCCGCCACCTCCTGCGGCCTGGGCGGCCCCTGCTTCAGCGCGCCGAACAGCGGGGCCACGGCGGGCAGCGAGAAGTCGGCGGGGAAGCCGTACCCGGCGCGGAAGGTGAGGAGGTCCGCGACGGTGATCGGACGCGCGGCGGGCACCACGTCGTCGAGCGGCGCGGACGGGGTACGGACGACCATCGGCGCCGCGAGCTCCGGAAGCCATCGGGCCACGGGCATGTCGAGGGCCAGCAGTCCGTCCTCGACCAGCGCCATGGTGGCCGCGGCGGTCACGGGCTTGGTGACCGAGGCGACCCGGAAGAGGGAGTCGCGGGCCATGGGCGCGGTACCGGCCGTGTCGACGGAGCCGACGGCCGCGACCTCGACGTCTTCGCCGTGTGCCACCAAGGCCACCGCGCCGGGCAGGGAACCGTCACCGACGTGGGTCTCCAGGAGGCCGCGCAGGTCGTCGCTCATCGTCCACCTTCTCGTACGTGCGGATGTTCCGAGGGGTGACTGCCGCCGGGCGCCGAAATCATCGGTCCGACTCGACCCGGGCAGCACGACCGCGCGGGGCGGGGCCTGCCGGGGCGGGCGCGCTACGCGGCCGGGACCACCGACGCGCGTATCGCGGAGGCCCACTCGCCCAGCAGGGTGGCGTGGCGGATCCGCTCCGCGTCGGAGAGGCGGCCCTCGGCGCGCGCGAAGAGGCAGCGGATGTCGGCGTTGATCTCGGCGAGGGAACGTTCGGGGACGAGGTGATCGTCAGAGGTCGGGCTCACGTGATCAAGAGTAGGCGGCGCCTCTGACAACGGTGGACCATGTCCGTCATGCGGACGCCCCGAGAGCGGGGTTCGTCCCGCTCGTCCCGCTCGTCCCGCTCGTCCCGCTCATTCCGCGAGCCGGGCGGCCCGGAGGCGAAGGTAGCGGCGCTCGGGAACGCTGAGCGTGAGGCCGGCGGCCTTCGCGTAGGCGGCTCTCGCCTCCGCGCGCTCGCCCGCCATCTCCAGCAGATGGGCCCGTACGGCCTCGAGCCGGTGGTGACCCGCCAGGCGCTCGTCCCGGTCCAGATCGGCGAGCAGGGCCAGGGCCCGTCGCGGCCCGTGCACCATGGCCACGGCGACGGCGTGGCCCAGGCGCTCCACGGGGCCGGGGACCATGCGGATCAGTACCTCGTACAGGGCGAGGATCTCCACCCAGTCGGTGTCCTCGTCGCTCGCCGCCTCGTCGTGCACGGCCGCGATCGCGGCGCGCAGCTGGTACGGGCCGAGCCGCGCGTGGGTGAGGGCGTCGCTGACCAGCGCGACCCCTTCGGTGATGGCCGCGCGGTCCCAGCGCGTGCGGTCCTGCTCGGCGAGGGGGACCAGGTCGCCGTCGGGCGTGGTGCGGGCGGCCCGGCGGGCGTCGGTGAGCAGCATCAGGGCGAGGAGGCCGGCCACCTCGCCGTCGGTCGGGAGCCGCGCGTGGACGGCGCGGGTGAGGCGGATCGCCTCGGTGGCGAGGTCGGCGCGCTGCAGCTCACGGCCCGAGGTGGCGGTGTAGCCCTCGTTGAAGATCAGGTAGAGCACGTGGAGCACGTCGGCGAGCCGTTCGGCATGATCGTCGGCCGCTTCCGGGGCGGCGCCACCGGTCCCGTCGGTCCCATCGCTGCGATCGGTTTCGTCGGTGTCCTCCGCGTCGTTCGGCCTGATGCCGAACGGGGCCCCGGAGGCCTTGAGGCGCCGTTTGGCCCGGGTGATCCGCTGCGCCATCGTGGCCTCGGGCACCAGGAGGGCGCGGGCGATCTCCGCGGTGGTGAGGCCGCCGACCGCCCGCAGGGTGAGGGCGATCCGGCCCGCGGGCGGCAGTTCGGCGTGGCAGCAGAGGAAGAGCAGGGCGAGGGTGTCGTCCTCGGTAGGGGCCCGACCCTCCCCCGGTGGCGGTGCCACGAACTCGTCGCGCGGGGTCAGCGCGGCGGCCGTCTCCTCACGGCGCCGACGCGCGTCCTCGCTGCGCAGCTGGTCGGTGAGCCGGCGGGAGGCGACGCGGATCAGCCAGCCGCGGGGATCGGCCGGGCGCCCCTCCTCGGGCCACTGCCGGGTGGCGGCGAGCAGTGCCTCCTGTACGGCGTCCTCGGCCGCGTCGAAGTGCCCGTAGCGGCGGACGAGCGCGCCGAGGACCTGCGGCGCCAGCCGGCGCAGCAGGTCCTCGCTCGCGGGGGTGAGCCCCAGGTCGGGGCCGGGGTCGGCGTCCGGGCCGGGGTCGGGGTCCGGGTCAGGGGCGGTCAGCACATCTCGGTCCCCGAGCGGCTGTCGACGGGGTGGACGACGACCGGGTAGTTGGGTGCGCCCTCCGGCACCGGACAGGCGTAGGCGCGGGCGGCGATCTCGGCGGCGCGGTCGAAGTCCGCCACATCCACGATCCAGTACCCGGCGAGCACCTCCTTGGCCTCGCCGTACGGTCCGTCGGAGACCACGGGAGTGCCGTCCGCGGCAGCGGTGACCAGGCGGGCGTGGCGGGGGTCGGCCAGACCTTGTCCGTCGACCCATTCGCCCGACTCGGCGAGGTCGTCGTTGAGGGCGCCCATGTGGTCGAACATCGCCTTGAGGTCGGCTTCGGACCATCCGGGGCCGTCACTGTTCGCGGCGCCGCCCATGGCGTCGTAGTCGGACTGCTTGCCGAGAACCATCAGCATGTACTTCATGGGGTGCCACTCCTTCTGTTCCGCGCTGCGGCTCCGAAACCAGGTTCGGGATCGGGATCGGGAGCCTTTCGTAGGGGACGTCGGAGCCGTCCTTCCCATTTCGACACGTCGGCCGCGGCCGCGCGACGGTTTCGGCCGGAGGCTGCCCCGTACGGCCCAGTAGGCTCATCACATGAAGATCATCGATCTTGAGCCCGGCGACCCCCGGCTCACCTCCGACCTCCTCCCCGTGCTGCTCGAACTGCGTCCCCACCTCACGGAGGAGCTGTTCCTCAGGATCCTCACGGAGGCGCACGGCCAGGGGCTGCGCTTCACCGCCGCCTACGACACGGACGGCCGGTGCGTCGGCGCGGCCGGCTGGCGGATCGTCGTCAACACCGCGTCGGTCCGCTCGTTCTACGTCGACGACCTGGTCACGGCTGCCGCCGCCCGCTCCACCGGGGTGGGCCACGAGCTGCTCGCGCACCTGGAGCAGCACGCCCTGGCCGCCGGCTGCACCGCCCTCACCCTGGAATCCGGTACCCAGCGGACCGACGCGCACCGCTTCTACTTCCGCGAGCGGATGGCCGTCACCGCCTTCAGCTTCGAGAAGCCGCTCGGCTGACGCGTCCACCCGCACGTCCGGGCGCCGTCCTGGCACCATGACGGCATGGAACGTGTGCTGGGAATCGGTGGGTACTTCATGCGGGCGGCCGACCCGGCGGCCCTCGGCGCCTGGTACCGCGACTGCCTGGGCGTGGACGCCGACGAACAGGGCCTGTGGCAGCAGGGCGCCGGGCCGACGGTGTTCGCGCCGTTCGAGGCCGAGACCGACTACTTCGGCTCCCGCACCCAGCAGACCATGCTCAACTTCCGGGTCCGCGACCTCGACGCGATGCTCGCGCAACTGCGCGCCAAGGCAGCGGACGTGGACCCGGAGACGCAGGACATGGAAGGTGTGGGCCGATTCGGCTGGGTCACCGACCCGGAGGGCAACCGGATCGAACTGTGGCAGCCCGCCTGACCCCTTCGGCACGTGGCCGGTCGCACCACCCGGACGAGGTGCGTGAGGCCGCAGGCCACTCTCCCGGAATTGGCCTTGCCTCGCGGGCGATCGACCTCGATACGTTCGCGGCATGCGCATCCGGATCGTAGACGCCTTCACCAGCCGCCCCTTCACCGGAAACCCCGCCGGTGTCTGCCTGCTCCCGGCCGGCCCCTGGCCGGACGACGCGTGGCTGGGGCAGCTCGCCGCCGAGTTGAACCACCCCGAGACGGCCTTCGCCCTACCGCTCCCGGCCGGGGCCGAGGCCGAGGCCGACTGGGAGATCCGCTGGTTCACCCCGCTCGTCGAGGCCGACCTGTGCGGCCATGCCACCTTGGCCACGGTGCACACGCTGCGCCGGGAGGGACTGCTGACCGGCGGCCCGGTGCGGTTCCTGAGCCGGGCCTCCGGTCTGCTCACCGCGTGGGCCGAGGAGGAGAAGGACGGGGACGAGGGCGACGAGGGCGAGATCACGCTGGACTTCCCGGCCGCCCCCACGACCGAGGTTCCGATACCCGCGGGCCTCGCCGACGCCTTGGGCGTCCGGCCCGAAGGCACCTTCCGTACGGGCGCGCTGGGCGATCTGCTCGCCGTACTGCCCGACGAGGCCACCGTACGGGCGCTGCGCCCCGACCTTGCGGGGATCGCGGCTCTGTCCCTGCGCGAGGAGTTGCGCGGGGTCATCGTCACCGCGGCGGCGGCCGCCGGGGCGGAGTCCGGGTACGACTTCGTCTCCCGGTTCTTCGCTCCCGCGAGGGGCATCCCCGAGGATCCGGTCACCGGCAGCGCCCACACCGCACCGGCGCCCTACTGGGCGGCGCGGCTGGGCCGCCCCGACGCCCTCACCGGGCTGCAGGCCTCGGGTCGTCCGGGGCGGGTGAAGGTCGCGCTCCAGGGGGACCGGGTCCTCCTCACGGGGCGCGCGGTCACCGTTCTGGAGGCCACGCTCCGCGTCCGACCGGTCCTCGGGGAACCGTGACCGAACCGTCGCCGCCTCGACGCGTGATCGACCTCGTCGGCAGGGCCCGCGCCTTGCTAGCTTCCACCGAAGCCGACCCCTGGAGGACCGATCGCATGCCAGTATCCCGAGGCCCCCGCAGCGCACTGAGCGCGGCGGCCGTGGCCACCGTCCTGCTGGCGGGCGCCACCGGATGCGGGGAGAAGCACGGCACGGCCCCGGCGGCGGCCTCCGTTTCGGCGTCCGCGGAGGCGTCGGCGTCCGCTTCCGAGTCGGTATCGGCCTCCGCCTCTCCGTCGTCCCCGGCCGCCTCGGCGCCCGGATCCTCCGCGCCGGCGAGCCCGACCCCGACCACGCCGCGGGCCGTGACGCCTCCCCCGGCGCCGACCCGGCTCACGGTCGCGGTCGACACCCGGGGCGGCCGGCTCGCCCTCGTACGCGGCGGCGCCCCGCAGGAGTTCGCCGTCACCCTGCGGAACGGCAACTCCGCCGCGTACCGGCACGTGCTGGTCGCCTTCCAGATGGAGATGCTGGTCGGCGAACCGGGCGCACGGGCGGGCAGCGGGCCGGGGTTCCTGCTGGAACGCTTCGACCCGGCCTCTGGCAGCTGGCGCCCGGCCGCCCTCCGCATCGCCAACGACACCGCACCGCTGTCCCTGTACGCGGGTGGCAGCCCGCTCGCCCGCGAGGCCGTCCGCACCGAGCGCTACCGGCTGAGCGCCACGGCGGGCGGACCCACGGGCAGCAGCCCGCTCGTGGTGTCCTTCGTCGACACGGACGCCGACAGCGAGGTCGCCGCCCATGTGGTCCTCGCGCACAGCACCCGCTGAGCGCACCGCCCTAAGGGTTGAGGGTCCAGGTGAACTTGCCGCCGCTGAGCCAGTGGACCACTTCCAGGTCGTCGAGGTCGTGGATGATGATCCCGGCCTCGGCGGCGATCAGGAGCACGTCCGTCATCGAGCTCGCCCTGCCGACGAACTCGCCGTCGACCTCCACGATGCGGAAGGGCGGGTTTCCGGGTTGCACCCCTCGTACGGTGATCCGTGCCGGGGAGATGTGAGGTGTCGAGCCTTCGGTCATGCGGAGACGGTCGCATGCCGTGGCCGGTGACGGGCTCGGCGACACGTTCGGAGGGGCCGATCGGTTGCCTCCACGCCCGTCCGCGGGTCCGCGGCGGGCCTCTGCGGGGCCGCTGGTCAGGCCGGTTCCCTGACCGTCTCCCCGAGGGCGGACGCCGCGGTGCGCCAGGCCGCGGTGACCGCCTGACGGGCCCGGTCCGTGGCCTCCGGCACCCGGTCCGGCAGGTGCAGGGGCGAGCCGATGTGGACGTGGAAGCAGGGGCGGCGCAGCGGGGCGGTGACGACGCCGGCGAGCTGTTTGGCGCCGCTCCCGGAGCAGAGGCGGCGGGCACCCGCTTGGCCTACGGGCACGATCGGGGCGCCGGTCGCGGCGGCGAGCCGGGCCAGGCCGCTGCGGAAGGGGCCGGGAGCCGTCTCCCCCGCGTCGCGGCGCACCGGGAGGCGGCCTTCGCCGTAGAGCAGCACGCTGCGGCCCGAGGCGAGGGCGACGGCCGCGGCGTCGAGGGAGTCGGCCGCGCGGGCGGTGCCGCGATGGACGGCGATATGGCCTTCGCGGCGCAGTACGGAGCCGAGCAGCGGTACCCGCCAGAGGCCACTGGTGGCCAGGATGACCGGCTCGATCCCGTGCCGGCGCAGGGCGGCGACCACGACGGCCGGGTCGGCGAGGGAGGTGTGGTTGGCGACCAGGATGGCACCGGGGGCGTCGGGTCGGACCCCGGGGTCGGCGGTCACCGTCAGGCGCCCGAAGGCGGGTACGAGGGCGGCGGCGATTCGGCTGAGCATGGACGACCCCGTTCGGCTGGTGCGGTGGTGGTGCGGTGCGTTGTCGCCCCATGGTCGGCCGGTGGGACGGGCGGGGTCATGAGTAGGCGTACTCAGCGAATATGACCGAACGGTCACAAGATCCAGCGCGTGGAACGACCGGGGCACCGGGGGTATCTAGCAGTGCGGCGGGGCCCATGGGGCCTCTCCGGTCGTATCGGCATGATGTGAGCAGCAAGGCGGGGCTGGGATGAAGGCGGTAACGGTGGCGGGCGGTTCCTCGGACGACCCGAAGATCGAGGCAGAGACCACCGTCCTGGAGGGGGAACCCGAGGCGACGACCGACGCCGATGCCGATGCCGGCGTCGCCGGTACGGACCGGGCGGAGCATGCCCCGGCGGAACCGGAGGCCGACGCCGTGCCCGAGGCAGAGCCCGAGGTCGCGGCCCGCCCCGAGAGGGACGACGAGCCCGAGGCCGAAGCCGTCTCCGAGGCCGAGCCGAAGGAGCAGGCCGACACCACGCCCGCAGCCGAGGCCAAGGACACGGCCCGCCCCGAGGACGACGACCAGCCCGAGGCCGAAGCCGAAGGTGAGCCGGAGGCGGAGCCCGAGGACGAGAGCGGCACCGAGCACCCGGGCGAAGCCCGCCCGGAGACGGACGCCGAGGCCGAGCCCGTGGTCGCGGCCCGCCCCGCGAAGGACGACGAGCCCGAGGCCGAAGGCGCCCCCCAGGCCGAGCCGAAGGAGCAGGCCGACACCACGCCCGCAGCCGAGGCCAAGGACACGGCCCGCCCCGAGGACGACGACCAGCCCGAGGCCGAAGCCGAAGGTGAGCCGGAGGCGGAGGCAGAGACCCAGGACGAGGCCGAGGCCGAACTCCCGGGCGAAGCCCGCCCCGAGTCCGACACCGAGCCGGAGTCGACGACCGACCGAGACGGCGACGGCGGGCCTGTTGCCGCGGACCAGGCTGACGCCGCATCCGAGCCGGAGGCTCCGGGCGGGGACGCGTCCGAGGCCGAGCCGGTGGTGGAAGCACCGTCCGACCGGACCATGCTCATCACCCGGCCCAAGCCCAAGGCCACCGAGCCCGACGCCGACGCCGAACCGGCGGACGAAGCACCGTCCGACCAGACCATGCTCATCACCCGGCCCAAGCCCAAGGCCACCGAGCCCGAGGCCCCTCGGAAGGCTCCGTCCTGGGCGCGGAAGGCCGAGCCGGACACCGACGCCGACGCCGACCCCGAGCGGACGAGCCAGTTCGTCGCCCTCAAGGACGTCGACCTGCCGGCGCCCGTCGCGCCGCGGGCTCAGCCTCCCGAGGCACGGGTGGCCGCGCCGCCGGCCACCGCCGCACCGCTGCCCCCGCTGGAGCTGCTGGCCGACCTCACCAACACCCCTCCCCTGGCGGAGACCCCCCGCCGGACGGCGGTGCGTCGCGTCAAGATATGGACGCCGATCCTGCTGCTCCTCGTGGGCGCGGGGGCCGGTGCCCAACTGCTGCGCCCCCTGCCCGCCCCGCAGCTCGTCGCCGCCGAGACGGACCGCACCATCGGCGGGCAGTTCTCCGTCCCGTGGCCCGCCAAGGGCCAGGGCGCCGTTCGCGTCTCCGGCTCCGGCGACATCGGCACCTTCGGGGAGCAGAAGCCCGTCCCGACGGCCAGCGTCGCCAAGGTGATGACGGCCTACGTGATCCTCAAGGGCCACCCGCTCCGCAAGGCCGACCCGGGTCCGGACATCACGATCGACGCGAAGACCGTGGCTGACGGCAACTCCGACCACGAGTCCCGCGTCGAGGGTCTGACCGTCGGGCAGAAGTTCAGCCAGCAGGACGTGCTCAAGATGCTCATGATCCCCTCGGGCAACAACGCCGCGCGCCTGCTGGCGCGGTGGGACACCGGCACCGACTCCGAGGCCGCGTTCGTCGCCAAGATGAACGCCGCCGCCAAGGAACTCGGGATGACGAACACCACGTACACGGACCCCAGCGGTCTGGACTCGGGCACCGTCAGCACCGCCGTCGATCAGCTGAAGCTCGCCGAAGCCGTCATGAAGGACGAGGTGTTCCGCTCGATCGTCGCGCTCCCGAACGCCAGCATCAAGGGGTTGTCCACGCGGCTCGAGAACAACAACATCCTGCTCACCTCCCAGGGGCTCAGCATCCGGGGGATCAAGACCGGTTCCAGCACGCCCGCCGGCGGGGCCCTGATGTGGGCGGCGTACAAGTCGATCGACGGCAAGGACCAGTTGATCCTCGGCACGTTGATGGACCAGCATGTGGACGGGCCGGACGAGGACGGCGGGAACAGTCTCAAGCTGGTGCTGGCGAACAGCAAGACGATCATCGAGGGGGTGCGGACGGCCCTCGCGTCGGCTCCGGTGATCCGCAAGGGCGACGTCGTGGGCCATGTGGACGACGGGCTCGGCGGCCGTACGCCGTTGGTGGCCACCAAGGACCTGAATGTGATCGGCGTCCCGGGCCAGCAGCTGAAGCTGTCTCTCAAGGCCGGTTCCGGCGCCGGCGCCGGATCGCTGCCGCACACCGCGAAGGCCGGTGCCGAGGTGGCCGTGCTGACGGTGGGCAGCGGGGAAGGGGCCCGGAGCGTGCCGGTGGCGGTCGAGGACGCCCTCGTCGAGCCCGGCTTCGGCACCCGGCTCACCCGGGGTCGCTGACCGGTCGGACATCGCCGACCCCGGCAGGGGTGAGGAGGCCGCGCCCGACGGGCGCGGCCTCCTCGTGCTCAGGCGCCCGGCGGGACCCTGGACGGGCGGCCCGTGCCGCGCGTCAGGGAGTAGCCGAGGATGCCCGCGAGGGCGGCGAGCACGCCGCCCGCGGCGGTCCAGATCCAGCGGTCCGACCACCAGCCGCCGGACCAGCCGTCCTCCGGCTCGCGCAGGGTCGCGGTGACGGTGCCGGCGACCAGCGGGGTGGAGAGCGTGCTGTCCACCGCGCTGATGCCGCCGGTCTCCTTGACCTCGGCCTCGACCGCCGCGCGTACCGGCAGGCCCAGGTCCTCCTCCGGCGCGTCGACGACGGTCAGCCGTACGTAGTAGCTGCCCGGCAGCGGATCGTTGGCCCACGGCTCGGCGCCGGCCCGTACGGTGCGCAGGGTGCAGGACAGTTCGACCGTGGCGGCCTCCTTCGCCGCGGCGGCGGTCTGCGTGCCGTAGGTGCACGCCTGTCGGCGGCGCAGTCCGTCGTACACGTCGAGCTGCCAGGTCGAGGCACCGTGCCGGGCCTTCGACTCGGGCAGGGTGACGGCGGCCTTCACCGTGGCGCGCTGCTGGGCGTCGATCGGCACCACCCAGTAGAGGTAGTCGCCGCTGGACGCGCCGGCCGTGGCCTTCTGGCCCGGGCGGAACGCCGCCGCGGTACGGAAGCTGGTGCCGGCCTCGGTGGGAGCCGATTCGGTCGTGGCCCCGCCCGGACTCGCACTGGCACTGGCGCCGGCGCTCGGCGAGGACGTATCCGCGACGGCCGTGCCCACGGCCGTCGCCGCCACCGTGAGGGCGGCTGCCGCGGCCAGCAGGGACGCGGTCAGTGTGCCTACTCTACGCATCAGTTGGTCCTCCAGACGGAGATGCGCCAGCGGGAGATCCATCCCCACACCAGACCGGCCAGCAGTCCGGCGAGCGCCAGCACGGCCAGCAGCCACCAGCCC
The DNA here is from genome assembly GCF_041432505.1 of Streptomyces virginiae. Lineage (GTDB taxonomy): Bacteria > Actinomycetota > Actinomycetes > Streptomycetales > Streptomycetaceae > Streptomyces > Streptomyces virginiae_A. Next base: position 8,519,155 of record NZ_CP107871.1, on the reverse strand, counting down.
CGCCCGAGACCGAAGGCGGCGACGTCGGAGGCCTCGTCGGGGCCGTCCACCAGGTCGATGGTCAGCTCGACGGGCATGCCCGGGGTGGTCTTGACGGAGGCGGGAGCGGAGAAGGAGTTGCTGACCTGGAGGCAGACGGTCTCGGGCACGGGCTTGTCGTCCGAGTCCGCGCCGTCGATCTCGGCCTTCGGGTAGCGCAGGCCGGTGGAGAGGACGTCGGTGCGCCCGTCACCCGCCTCCGAGCCGCGGACGATCTCGCGCCCGTGGACGGTGGTGGCGCGCAGCAGGACGCCGTAGTCGTTGTTGACGGCGCGGTCGGCGCCGATGCTGACGGAGGCGCGCAGCTCCTGGCCGGGGAGGACGTCGACCCGGTACCAGCGGTGCTCACCGAAGGTCTCGCGGTCGCTGTAGAGGCCGGCCTTCAGCTGCGGGGCGTTCGCGCACTGCTTGGCGCCCTCGGTCGCGACCGGGTTGACGACCGGGTCCGCGGCGCGGTCGACGAGTTGTTTCACTCGGCTGGAGAGGTCCGCCTTGTGCTGCACCGAGGTGTAGGTGCCGCCGGTGGCCTCGGCGATGCAGGTCAGCTGCGCCCGGGTCTTGGCGTCCGGGACCAGGCCGAGGGTGTCGATGACCAGGTGGATGCCCTTGGCGGCGATGTCACGCGCCACTTCGCACGGGTCGAGCGGGGCGCAGGTGTCCTCGCCGTCCGTGATGAGCACGATCCGCTTGGAGCCGTTGCCGCCTTCCAGGTCCTGGGCCGCGCCGAGCAGGGCCGGTCCGATCGGCGTCCAGCCGGTGGGGGCGAGGGTCGCCACCGCCGTCTTCGCCTCGGTCCGGTCGAGGGGGCCGACCGCGTAGAGCTGCTTGGTGTCCTTGCAGCCCAGGGCCCGGTCGTCCCCGGGGTAGTCGGCCCCCAGGGTGCGTATGCCGAGGCGTACCTCGGCCGGGACCGCGTCGATGACCTCGTTGAAGGCCTGCTTGGCCGCGGCCATGCGGGTCTGTCCGTCGATGTCGTTGGCCCGCATGGAGCCGCTCACGTCGAGGACGAGGTCGACCTTGGGGGGTTCCTTCGCCGTCGGTTCGTCGGCGGCGTTGGCGCTCGCCGGGAAGAGCCCGACGGCCAGGGCGGCGAGCAGGCCGCACGCCCCGACCGCAAGCCGTTTTCTTGTGATCATCGCCGGATCGTATTGAGGATCGTCCGGCAATCCAAAACGGGCTGCCGGCCGGGGCTTTCGGGGCGTCCGTGCGGTGTACGCGGCCTTGCGCCGACCGTCCACGGGGTGTCGGGCGGGGGCGGACCGGCGGATATCCGGGTGCATGGGGCGGAGCGTCCGATCTAGGCTCCGGGGATGAGCGCTACCCGTATCTTCCGTATCACCGTCCGCGGCTCCTTCGACGGTCTCACCGACGACCAGAGGGCCGAGTTGCTGGCCGCCGCGCCCGAGCACGACATGCTGCGCGCGGAGTTCACCGCCGAGGGGCACCTCTCGTACGACCTCGCGGCGCGCCCCTTCTTCACCTTCCGCTTCCTGGATTCGGGTGAGGTCGAGGAGGACATCCTCGACGCGACGGCCCGGGCGGAGCTGGCGGCGGAGGGCTGGCTGGCCGAGCGCGGATACGGCTTCAAGCAGCTGAAGTCACAGGCCCAGGACATGTCGCTGGCCCCGTTGGGCAAGCGCCGGCGGCGGGAGGCCGCCCGGTCCGACGCCTGACCGATCGGTTCGGCCCCGTCGGGTCGGTGGGGCCTGTCGGATCGGTGGGGCCCTGTCGGATCAGTTCGGCGGCGGGTGCGCGGCGAAGACGTGCGCGAGGTGGGCGGCCAGTTGCCGGGGGGAGGGTGGGGAGAGCCGGGCGCCGAGGTATCCGTCCGGGCGGATCACGAAGGCCGTGGGTTCCTCGGCCGCGTACAGGCGGGCGAACTCGCCCCGGCCGTCGGTGTAGACCGGCAGCGTCGCCCCGTCGGCCTCGACCACGACGTCCGCGGCCGCGGCGGCGTCCGGGTCGGCCGCGCGCACCACGCAGACCTCCATCCGGCCGCCGGAGGACTCCCGGGCCGTCCGTACCAGCTCGTCGAGGGCGGGGCCGGACCCGGACTCCGCCCCGGCCCCGTACAGCAGCAGGACGTGGTCCCGCTCGCGCAGGACGTCGTACAGGCGCATCGGGTAGCCGGTGATGGGGCCGGTGAGGCCCGCGCAGTCGGGCGCCCGGTCGCCGGGCCGGGGACCCCCGCCCGCGCCGGCCGGGTCCACGGACGGGCTTCCCCGGTAGCCGACGAGGAGTTGGGCCTCGCGCATGATCAACGTCGCGGGGTCGTCGGGGTCGTTCTCCATCCCCTCGACGGCATGCCGGACGGTACGGCCGACGACTTCCTCGCCGACGGGCCGGCGCTCGGCGTCGTAGCCGGCGAGCAGGTCGGGGTGGGCGGCGCCCGCGCAGGCCAGGGCGAGTTTCCAGGCCAGGTTCCACGCGTCCTGGATACCGGTGTTCATGCCTTGGGCGCCGGTCGGCGGGTGGATGTGGGCCGCGTCCCCGGCGACGAAGACCCGGCCGTCGCCGTAGCGGTCGACGATCCGGTGGCTGATACGGAACACCGAGGTCCAGCGGATGTCGTAGGCGGTCGTGGGCTGCGGTGAGAGCCGGTCCAGGACGGCCTGGATGTCTGCCTGTCCGGGGCCCCGGCCGCTCTGCAGGCCGTGGGTGATGCCGTCGGAGGCCCCCTCGGTCCGTCCCGCCGTGGAGAGTTCGGGCGGCACCATCATCGACATGCGGTACCGGCCCCGGCCGGGCAGCGGGATGCAGACCAGCACGTCGTCGACCGCCCCTGCGCCGTCCAGGTGCATGGCGCGCACGGCGTATCCGGGCGGCAGGTCCCAGTCGACGCGTACGTCGCCGAGCATGTACTCCTCGGCGAAGGCCCCGCCCTCGAAGCTGAGGCCGAGTCCCTTGCGGACGATGCTGTGGGCGCCGTCGCAGCCCACGAGGAAGCGGGTCCGTACCTCTTCCTCCGCCCCCGAGGCGGTGCGCAGCCGGCAGGTCACCCCGTCGGCGTCCTGGGCGAACGACACCAGTTCGGTGCCTCGTTCGATCGCGGTGCCGAAGCGGCCCAAGTGCGCTTCGAGGATGCGCTCGGTCTCGTACTGGGGCAGCGCCGCGAACCCGTAGGGGACTTCGGGCGGCAGCGAGAGGTCGATGCGGGGCTGCTCGGCCCCGTTGACGTAGAGGATCTGGCCCCGCATCGGGACGGCCGCCTCCAGGGCGGTGCGGGCCAGTCCCATGCGGTCCCACACCTCGAAGGTGCGCGGCTGGATGCCCACGGCCTTCGCGTACGGCAGCCGGGCGGGCAGCCGGTCGACGATGCGGCAGGAGACACCCCGTCGGCGCAGCTCCGCGGCGGCGGTCAGCCCGACCGGGCCGGCGCCGACGACCAGTACGTCCGTTGCGTAGGTGTGCGCCACCGGCGCCTCCTGGCGTGCGGCCCCCGGAGAAATGGATTCCCTCCATGGTGGCCGCCCGCCGGGTGTCCGGCATCTTTACTCGATCACGAGGTCCACGGCGATGTTGCCGCGGGTGGCGTTGGAGTAGGGGCAGACCTCGTGCGCCTTCTTGACCAGCAGGGCGCCCGTCTCGCCGGCGAGGGACTCGGGGAGCTCGACGCGCAGGACGACGGCGAGGCCGAAGCCGGCGCCCTCCTTGATGATGGAGACCTCCGCGGTGACCGAGGCCTCGCCGGTGTCGACCTTGGCCTGACGGCCGACCAGACCGAGCGCGCTGGCGAAGCAGGCCGCGTAGCCGGCCGCGAAGAGCTGCTCCGGGTTGGTGCCCTGCCCGTTGCCGCCGAGCGCCGGGGGCATGGCGAGGGCGAGGTCGATCTGGCCGTCGGAGCTGACGGCGCGGCCCTCGCGGCCGTTGGCGGTGGCGACAGCGGTGTAGAGCGCGTCCATGAGAGGTCCTCTCGCAGAAATGAACCGTGGTGGCGGCCGGTGGTCGGCCGCGCTCCACTACTAGAGCACACAATTCAGTTGTGCACAATTCAATGCCTCGCAAGTTCTTCCCGGGTACACTGGGCGTCATGACCGAGCAGCCCACCGCGACCCACGCCGACCAGGACTTCCTGCGCCTCGACGGACAGATCTGCTTCGCGCTGAACGCCGCGAGCCGCGCCTTCGGAGGGCTCTACCGGGTCGTCCTGAAGGACCTGGGGCTCACCTACCCCCAGTACCTGGTGATGCTCGTGCTGTGGGAGCACGGCGAGATGCCGGTCAAGGAGATCGGGCAGCACCTGCGACTGGACTCGGGAACGCTGTCCCCGCTGCTCAAGCGCCTGGAGGCGGCCGGACTGGTCCGCCGCGAGCGCAGCACCGAGGACGAGCGGTCCGTGCACGCCCACCTGACCGAGGAGGGCGTCGCGCTGCGCGTCCGGGCGGTGGAGGTGCCCCGGCGGATCGCCGCCGCGACCGGCTTCGAGCTCACCGAGGTCCTCGATCTCCAGGCCCGCCTGAACCGTCTCACCGCCGCCCTCGACGCCGCCGTGCCCCGGGAGGCCGGAGAGGCGTAGCCGCCGCCCGCACCGGACACTGGGTCCGGAAGACCGGGGGCGGGAGCGGGAGGCGGGGCGGCGGGCAGGAGGTGCGCGATGGACCCGGTTGCGGCGCTGGACCGGATCGCCTTTCTGCTGGAGCGTGCGCAGGCGCCCACGTACCGGGTACGGGCCTTCCGGTCCGCTGCGGCCGCCCTCACCCGGATGGGCGAGAGCGAGGTGGCCGAGCGGGTCGCGGCCGGTTCCCTGGAGGCCGTGAAGGGCATCGGCCCCAAGACGGCCCAGGTCGTCCGGGAGGCACTCGGCGGAGCCGTCCCGGCCTATCTGCAGACGCTGGAGGACGAGATCGCCGCGCTCCCCGAGGGGCCGCCGGCCACACCCGCCGCGACCGCGCTCCGGGCGGCGCTCCGCGGGGACTGCCATGTGCACTCCGACTGGTCCGACGGCGGCAGTCCGATCGAGGCGATGGGACGGGCGGCGGCCGCCCTGGGCCATGAATGGGCCGTACTGACCGACCACTCGCCGCGCCTGACCGTCGCGCGGGGACTCTCCCCGGAGCGGCTGCGCGAGCAGCTGCGGGTGGTGGCCGAGCTCAACGACACCTGGGCGCCCTTCCGGCTGCTCACCGGAATCGAGTGCGACATCCTCGACGACGGGTCCCTGGACCAGGAACCGGAGCTGCTGGACCAGCTCGACCTGGTCGTCGGCTCGGTGCACTCGAAGCTGCGGATGGACTCCCCCGCGATGACCCGGCGGCTGCTGGCGGCCGTACGGAACCCGCTGATGGACGTCCTGGGCCACTGCACGGGGCGGCTGGTCACCGGCCGGACCCGGCCGGAGTCGCAGTTCGACGCGGAAGCCGTCTTCGCGGCCTGCGCGCGGAGCGGTACCGCCGTGGAGATCAACAGCCGACCCGAGCGGCTGGACCCGCCCCGGCGGTTGCTGCGGCTCGCCGTGGCGGCCGGCACCTTCTTCGCGATCGACACGGACGCGCACGCCCCCGGCCAGCTCGACTGGCAGATCGTCGGCTGCGAGAGGGCGGTGGAGTGCGAGGTTCCGACCGGGCGTGTCATCAACACCTGGCCGGCCGAGGAGCTCCTGGCCTGGACCCGCACCCGGGAGATGCCCTGACGGCCGTCCCGTCCCGTCGCGGCCGGCGGCGGACCGCGACATGTGTGGATCGCGGGTGGCTCGCGTGGCTCGGGTAGTCAGCGGTATCGCGTGTATCGCGTGTATCGCGGGCGTATCGAAAATCGGATACGCCCCCGCAACCGCCCTCCGCGTGGAATGTCGGCATGAACCATGACGCATCCCTGCCGGCACCGCCGCCACCCCGTCGCACGCGCGCGATCGTGCTCCTGGTCCTGGCGGTCATCGCCCTGACGGGCGCCGCCTACGTCCTGTGGCGGCCGCTCATGATGTCCGCCCCGATGTGCGCGGCCGGCCGGTGGCACGGCTGCTACGACACGTTCAACGGTGTGGTGCTCATGACCTTGGCCACGCTGCCGGTGGCCCTGCTGGTGGCGTGGGCCCTGGCGTGCCGTCGACGCGCCGCCGGCGTCGCGTCGGCGTGGCGCCTGTCGCTCGCCGAGGTGGGCATGGTCCACGGCACGGTGCCGTTCGTGTGGATGACCATGATGCCGGGCGGTGGGGCCGGCATGGTCCCCGCCCGGGTGAGCCTGGTACCGCTGCGGGACCTGGTCACGATGGGGCCGCTCGGGATCGTCGGCAACCTGCTGGTCCTGGCGGCGCTGGGCTTCTTCGCCCCGGTGCGGTTCGCGGCGGTGACGTCGCTGCCGCGGATCCTGGCGCTCGGGGCGGGCTGCTCGATCCTGATCGAGACCGCCCAGTACGTGCTACGGCTGGACCGGGTCTCCTCCGTGGACGACGTCCTGGTCAACGCCACCGGCGCCGTGCTGGCGGCACTCGCGTCGCGTAGCTGGTGGCGCGACCGGCGCGGCACGACGGGGACGCCGTCCGATCTGCCGCGCCCCACCCCGGCGCCCGCGGCGGCGGGCCGGGTCGCGTGATCGGCGGTCGCACACCGTCGCATACGTCGACGATATGGTGCGCTGCTTAAGCTTCGGACATGCGCGTACTGATCGTCGAGGACGAGCCCTACCTGGCCGAGGCCGTCCGCGACGGCCTACGACTGGAGGCGATCGCCGCCGACATCGCCGGCGACGGCGCCTCCGCCCTGGAACTGCTCAGCGTCCACTCCTACGACCTCGCGGTCCTCGACCGCGACATCCCCGCCCCCTCGGGCGACGAGGTCGCCCGGCGCATCGTGGCCTCCGGCAGCGGCATCCCGATCCTCATGCTCACCGCGGCCGACCGGATCGACGACAAGGCCTCCGGGTTCGGGCTCGGCGCGGACGACTACCTCACCAAACCGTTCGAGCTGCGCGAGCTCGTCCTGCGACTGAGGGCGCTCGACCGCAGGCGCGGGCACGCCCGGCCCCCGGTCCGCGAGATCGCGGGACTGCGGCTCGACCCCTTCCGCCGGGAGGTCTTCCGCGACGGGCGCCATGTCGCGCTCACCCGCAAACAGTTCGCCGTGCTGGACGTCCTCGTCGGCGCCGAGGGCGGGGTCGTCAGCGCCGAGGAGCTGCTGGAGCGGGCCTGGGACGAGAACGCCGACCCCCTCACCAACGCCGTGCGCATCACCGTCTCCGCACTGCGCAAACGGCTCGGCGAACCATGGGTCATCGCCACGGTGCCCGGCGTCGGCTACCGCATCGACGCCGGTACGGGCCCCACCGCCCCCGGCCGTACGCGTGGATAGACGACCCGGGGTCAGCGCCCGACTGAAGCTCACCCTCAGCTACGTCGGGTTCCTCGCCCTCGCCGGCGCCCTGCTGCTGGCCGTGGTGTGGGTGTTCCTGCTGCGCTACGTACCCGACAACTCCCAGGGCCTGCTCGGGGTCTCGCCCAACCGCTACCTCCTGGTGCACACCTTCGCCCCGGCCGCGGCCGTGGCGATGGCCTTCCTGCTCGTGTTCGGCCTCGTCGGGGGATGGATCCTCGCCGGCCGGATGCTCGCACCGCTCACCCGGATCAGGGACGCGGCGCGGCAGGCCGGGGACGGGTCGCTGTCCCACCGGATCCGGATGCCCGGCCGTCAGGACGAATTCCGGGAGCTCTCCGACGCGTTCGACGCGATGCTCGAACAGCTGGAGTCCCACGTCGCGGAGCAGCGACGGTTCGCCGCGAACGCGTCCCACGAACTGCGCACCCCGCTGGCGATCTCACGGACGCTCCTCGACGTCGCCCGCGAGGACCCGACACGGGACCGGGGAGAGCTCATCGAGCGCCTGTACGTGGTCAACACGCGGGCGATCGACCTCACCGAGGCCCTCCTGCTGCTCGGCCGCGGCGACCGGGGTGGTTTCACCCGGGAAGGCATCGACCTCTCCCTCCTCGCCGAGGAGGCCGCCGAGACGCTGCTTCCCCTCGCCGAGCGACGCGGGATCACGCTCGACGTCACCGGCGGGGCGGCCCGGACCGAAGGTTCGGCGGAGCTGCTGCTGCGGATGGTGACGAACCTCGTCCAGAACGCCGTCGTCCACAACCTGCCCGCCGGGGGCACCGTGACGGTCCACACCGAGGCGCACGGCGCCACGAGCGTGCTGCGGGTGGAGAACACGGGCCCTCGGCTCCCCCCGGAACTGGTACCGACCCTGACCGAACCCTTCCGGCGGGCAGCGGACCGCGTACGCACCGACGAGCACGCCGGCGTCGGCCTCGGCCTGGCCATCGTGCAGAGCGTCGTCCGCGCCCACGACGGAACCCTCGACCTGGTCCCCCGCCCCGCCGGCGGTCTCCTCGTCACGGTGCGGCTTCCGGGCACACCGTAGGTCTACGGGTCCTCAGCGGGTACCCGGGGTGATCAGGCCGGTCTCGTACGCCGCGATCACCGCCTGGGCGCGGTCACGCAGGCCGAGTTTGGACAGGACCCGGGCCACGTGCGTCTTGACCGTGGCCTCGCTGAGCCGGAAGCGGGCGGCGAGTTCGGCGTTGCTGAGGCCGCGGGCCAGGGCTTCGAGGATCTCCAGCTCGCGCGGGGTCAGCGTGCCGAGGTCGCGGTGCAGGGGCGTCGTGCGCTCCCCGGCCGTGGCGAACCGCTCCACCAGCCGCCGGGTGATCGTCGGGGCGAGCAGCGCGTCCCCGGAGCGGACCAGACGGACCGCCGCCGTCAGGTGTTCCGGGGTGACGTCCTTGAGCAGGAAGCCGCTCGCGCCGGCGCTCAGGGCCGCGTACACGTACCGGTCGAGGTCGTAGGTGGTGAGGATGACGATCCGGGGCGGGGTCGCCTCGTGGGCGAGGATGCGGCGGGTCGCCTCCAGCCCGTCGGTGCCCGGCATCCGGATGTCCATCAGAACGACGTCGGGCCGGGTGCGCCGCACCGCGGCCACCGCCTGCTCCCCGTCGGCCGCGTCGGCGACCACGTCGATGCCGTCCGCCGTGAGGATCATGCGGAATCCGGTGCGCACCAGGGCCTGGTCGTCGACGATCACCACGCGGGGTACCGGCGGGGCCGTCCCGGTCACATCTCCTCCACGGGGATCACGGCGCGGAGCCGGTATCCGCCGCGGGGGCCGTCGCCCGCCCGCAGCGTACCGCCGTACACCGCGAGCCGTTCGCGCAGGCCCACCAGGCCCCGCCCGCCGCCCGGGGGCGCGGGGGTGCGTGGCGCGCCGCCGCTGTCGGCCACCTCGACCCGCAGTTCGCCGGGCGCGTACTCCACCGTCACCGACACCCGCGCCCCCGCGGCGTGCCGGACCGCGTTGGTGAGACCTTCCTGCACGACCCGGTAAGCGGCGAGGTCCACGCCCGGGGCCAGTTCGGGCCGGCTGCCGTGGACCGCCAGGTCGACGGCGACTCCGGAATGCCTTACGCGGCCGGTCAGTTCCTCCAACCGGTCCAGGCCTGGCTGTGGGGCCAGGCCCACATCGCGCGCCGGGTCCGAGGCCTCGTCCCTGTCGTCGTCGCCGTCCCGGCCACCGTCGGACATCGTCAGCAGACCCATCACGTGGCGCAGTTCCGACATCGCCGTACGTCCCGCCGCCTCGACCGCCCGCATCGCCTCGCGGGCCTGGTCGGGCGAGGCGTCGAGCACCTTGCGCGCCGCGCCCGCCTGGATCGTCATCATGCTCACGTTGTGGGTCACCACGTCGTGCAGTTCCCGCGCGATGCGGGCGCGTTCCTGTTCCACCGCCCGCCGGAGCTGATCGCGCTGCTCCTCGCGCAGGGTGCGCAGGCGTTCGCGCCAGCGGTGGATACCGTGTGCGGCGAACCCGGCGGGCAGGAGGACGAGTACCGGTACCACTCCCCCGTCCACCTTCGGGATCAGGGGGAAGGCGGCGGTGAGCACCATCCCGGCGAGCACCGACAGGACGGTCGAGATCCGGTGGGGGCTGTGCATCGCGGCGCTGTACGCGGCCACCAGCCCGGAGGCGAAGACGACCGTCGTCGCGTCCTGTGCCACGTTCCCCTGGTGGAACAGCACGGTCGCGCCCATGACCGCCCAGTAGACGGTCAGCGGGAACCGGCGGCGCAGCAACAGGGGCGCCGCGGTGAGCAGGGCCGCCATCAGCTCCCACGGCTCCATCGGCGGCAAGGTGTGCTGCACGAAGGGCACGAGCTGCGCGGGGCCCGGCCCTTCACCCATGCGTACGGGCGGCAGGGGCGGCGGCAGCGGGATCCCGGAGCTGCCGGGCGGCTGTTCCCCGAAGTCGACGTACGAGCGGTTCAGGTCGCCGAGGACCGTGGCGACGGCCAGTGCGAGCGCGAGGAGCGCGTCGACCGCCCAGGCCCTGCGCGACAGGCGCGGCCGGATCCGGTCGGCCCGGGCGGCGCGGGCCCGGCGGACGGCTGCTTCGATCATCGGGCCAGTCTGTCAAGAGGCAGGCTTCTGCGGGTCGTTCCGAGGTCGGAGGACCACCGCCGACGGGCGTACATCGCGGGGATGACCCGCCGCCGGGTCCTCCCGGCACGGTAGGGACTTTCCGCACCACGGCCGACGTGCCGGTCCGGGTCTCCTCCCTAGCGTCGGGGCGTACCCGACACCCCGTCCGACGGAGGAACCGTGACCCAAGCGATCGCCGACCCGCTCATCGACCTGCGCGAGGTGACCAGGAGCTACGACGAGGGCCCGCCCGCCCTCGCCGGGATCAGCCTCCAGGTGCGCCCGGGTGAGGCCTTGGCCGTCCTCGGACCTTCCGGCAGCGGCAAGTCCACGCTGCTCAACCTGATCGCCGGCCTCGACCGGCCCACCACGGGCGGCGTCACCGTCGACGGGGTGCGCGTCGACACGCTGAGCGAGACCGCCTCCGCGCTCCACCGGCGCGCCCGGATCGGCATGATCTTCCAGTTCTTCAACCTGCTCGACGACCTCACGGTCGCCGACAACGTACTGCTCCCCGCCCAGTTGGCCGGAGTGCCCCGCGACCGGGCGGCGGACCGCGCCGCAGAACTCCTCGCACGCCTGGGCATCGAGCGGCACGCCCGCGCGTACCCGGGCCGGCTCTCCGGCGGCGAGCGGCAACGCGTGGCGGTGGCGAGGGCGTTGATGAACCGGCCGCCGCTGCTGCTCGCGGACGAACCCACGGGCGCGCTGGACAGCGCCTCGGGCGCCGACGTACGGGAGCTGCTGCGCGGGCTGAACGCCGACGGGCAGACGATCGTGCTGGTCACACATGACCTGGCGCTCGCCGAGTCCTGCGCGACGCGGACGATCGAGGTCGTCGACGGCCGGATCGCGCGCGATGTCGGCCGGGCGGTGACCCGATGAGGCCGGGCCGCGCCCCACGGCCGGGCGGCCTCGGGCGGGTGGTCCGGGCCGGCCTCGGCCGACGCCGCCTGCAGACCGCGGTGATGACCCTGACCACGCTGATCGCCGTGGCCGCCGCGACCTTGGCGCTCGGATTGCTCGTCAGCTCCCGCGGGCCGTTCGACCGGGCCTTCGAAGGCCAGAGCGGAGCGCACCTCACGGTCCGGTTCGCCGGATCCGCGGGAGGCACGCAGCAGCGACTCGCGGACAGCGCCCGCACGGCCGGGGTGGCCGAAGCCGCCGGTCCGTACCCCCTCGCGTCGGTCCGCCTGTGGCCCCTGCGGGAGACCCCGCCGGGCTACACGCCGCCGCCCTCGACCCTGGTGGGGCGCGCCGCTCCCGACGGGCCGGTCGACCGGGTCGCCCTGGTCGACGGCCGGTGGGCCGCCGCCCCCGGTGAGATCGTGCTGGAGCGGGCGACGCTGCCCCCGGGCGTCCGGCCGGGCGCACGCGTGCGGGCCGAGCGGGTGGAGCTCACCGTCGTCGGGATCGCCTCGTCGGCGGGGCGGAGCGCCGATGCCTGGGTCGTACCGGAGCAGGTGGCCGGGCTGACGACGGCGGGTCCCGACCTCCAGATGCTCTACCGGCTCACCGCGTCGGGCACCGCCGAGGACGTACGCGCCGGGCAGGAGGCGATCGCGGCGGCCGTACCGGGCGGCGCCGTCACCGGAACCCGGTCGTACCTCGACGTACGCCAGGTCGCCCAGCAGAACACCGCCGCGTTCATTCCCTTCCTGACGGTCTTCGCCTTCCTGGGCCTGGCCATGTCGGTCCTGGTGATCGGTACGGTGGTGAGCGGGGCCGTGGCCGCCGGCACCCGCCGGATCGGGATCCTCAAGGCCCTCGGGTTCACCCCGCTCCAGGTGGGCCGCGCGTACGTGGCGCAGGCGCTGCTGCCGGCGTCGGCCGGGGCGCTGCTCGGTGTCCTCCTCGGCAACGCGCTCGCCGTACCGGTGATGGCGCAGGTCGCCGAGGTGTACGGGACGGCGTCGGTACTTGTCCCCGTGTGGGTGGACGTGCTGGTGCCCGCCGCGGCGCTGGCGGTGGTCGCGGCCACCGCGTTCGTACCGGCGCTGCGCGCCGCGCGGCTGCCGGCCGCCCTGGTGATCGGCCGAGGCGGGGGGATCACCGGGGCTCGGCGGGGTCTGCGGGCCCGGCACGCCCTGGGCCGGCTGCCGCTGCCGCGGTCGGTGGTGCTGGGGCTCGCGGGTCCGCTCGCCCGGCCGACCCGGGCGGCGACGACGGGCTCGGCGGTGGCGTTCGGGGCTCTCGCGGTGACGCTCGCCGTCGGTCTGGGCGGCACCCTGGTCGCCGTGCAGACCGGGGGCGACCCGGATCGTTCCGGGGCCGTCACGGTACGCACCGTGCTTCCGCCGGAGGGCGGTCCCGAGGCCTCCTTCGCGGTGCGCCCGGCGGACCCGGCCGCCGTCGCGCGGGTGCTGGCGGACCACACCGGCACCCGATCGTCGCGGCGGACCTCCCGTACCGAGGTGGACGTGGCGGGGCTGACGGGCGGCGCGCCGCTCGTGGCGTACGAGGGGGAGGGGGCCGCAACGGCGATGATCTCGGGGCGCTGGTTCGCCGCGCGGGGCGAGGCCGTCGTCGCGGGCCGGTTCCTGCAGGCCACCGGGCTGCGCGTCGGGGACGACCTCGTCGTCTCCGAGCAGGGGCGCTCGGCCCGGCTGACGATCGTCGGCGAGGTCTTCGACCTGGGCGACGACGGGATGACGCTGCGCACCTCGCTGGAGTCGGTCGCCGTACTGGAATCCCCTTATCTGCCCGCCGTGTTCGGGGTCGAGCTGACGTCGGGGACGGACCGGGACCGCTACCTCGCGGAGCTGAACCAGGTCCTGGAGCCGCTGGGCGCCCAGGCCTCGGCCACCGAGAGTCCCTCGTCGAGCGTCCTCACCGCGATGCGGGGGCTGATCGCGATGCTCACCCTGATGCTCGTCGCCGTGGCCGGGCTCGGCGTCCTCAACACGGTCGTCCTGGACACCCGCGACCGGGTCCACGACCAAGGTGTCCTCAAGGCACTGGGGATGACTCCCCGGCAGACCGTCGTCCAGGTCCTGACGGGCGTGGCCGCGATCGGCCTGGTCGCCGGGGCGGTCGGGGCGCCGCTGGGCGCCGCCCTGCACCGTGCGGTGATGCCGGCGATGGGGCGGGCGGCCGGGTTCACGATTCCGCAGGCGTTCATCGACGTCCACGGTGGGCTGCTGCCCCTCCTGATGGCCTTCGCCGGTGTGCCGCTCGCCGTGGCCGGCGCCTCGGCCCCCGCGTTCTGGGCGGCGCGCACCCGTACGGCGCGGGCCCTGCGCGCGGAGTGAGCCCGCTCGTCGCGGCGGCTCACGGGCGGAGTTCGACGACCAGCAGGACCACGTCGGCTCCGGCCACCGCCATCGTGGCCAGGAACGGGAGCCTTCCGGCTGGCCGGCGGGCCGCGAGGAGCAGTGCCGTCGTGGTCGCGGCGAGCAGCGTCCAGCCGTACGTCGTCACCCGCCCCGGTGGACCCACGACCAAGGTGGTGGTCGAACCGAGGACGAGCAGCCCGGCCAGGGCGGCCGAGACCCGGCGGCCGAGCCGCTGCGGCAGCCCCGCCACGCCGGTGGCCAGGTCGTCCTCGATGTCGGGCAGCACGTTGGCGAAGTGCGCGCCCACGCCGAGGAGGGCGGCGGCGGCCGTCAGCCACGGGGGCGGCCAAGGAGCGCCGGGCAGGCCCAGCGTGACGAAGGCGGGCAGCAGGCCGAAGGCCAGGGCGTACGGGAGCCAGGAGGCGGCCGTGCTCTTCAGCCTGAGGTTGTAGGCCCAGGCGGCCGCCACGCCGACGAGGTGCGCCGCCCCGGCGAGCGGCCCACAGGCCGGCGACAGCGCGACGCAGAGCAGCAGCGCCCCGGCCGCGGCCCAGGTCACGGCCGGGGCCGGCACCGTACCGGCGACGAGCGGTTTGTCCGCTCGGCCGGTGGCCAGGTCGCGCCGTAGGTCGGCCCGGTCGTTGCACCAGCCCACCGACAGCTGTCCGGCGGCCACCGCGCCCACGGTGACGGCCGCCCGCGCCGGGCCGTGCCCCGCGGCGGCCGTCAGAGCGGCGGCGAAGAGGGTGACGGCGGCCGCGGGCAGCGGGTGGCAGGCGGCGGCCAGGCCTCGGGTGAGGGCGAGGACGCGGGCGGGGCCGGACGCCGCGCGCCCGGGGGCTTCGGCGTTCTCGTGGGTCTGCGTGGTTCGCGTCGCGGGCACGGCGACACGCTATGCGGCGCCGCGCCCGGTTCGCCTGATTCATAATGATGTGTCAGTTGTTTTCTATGGTGACCGAATGACACGTGTTCTGGCAGTGCGCAGCGTGTTCCCGCCTCATCGCCACCCCCAGTCCGAGATCACGGAGGCGCTCGCCCGCTTCCTGCCTCCGGGCTCCGACACCGCCCTGCTGCGCCGTATCCACGGCTCGGTGCGCGTGGACGGCCGACATCTCGCGCTGCCGCTGGAGCGGTACGGTCCGGGGAACGACTTCGGCGCGACGAACGCCCTCTTCATCGAGACGGCCCTGGATCTCGGCGCCCAGGTACTCGAACTCGCCCTCCGCGACGCCGGCCTGGCGGCCGGGGAGGTCGACCTGGTCATGTCGACCACGGTGACCGGGCTCGCGACGCCCTCGTTGGAGGCCCGTCTCGCCGCCCGCGCGGGCCTGCGTCCCGACGTACGGCGGGTGCCGCTCTTCGGCCTCGGTTGCGCGGCCGGCGCCGCCGGAGTGGGCCATGTCCACGACCATCTGACGGGCCGTTCCGGCCACGCGGCGGTCCTGCTGTCCACCGAGCTGTGCTCGCTCACCCTCCAGTCCACCGACACCTCGATGGCGAACCTGGTGGCCGGAGCCCTGTTCGGCGACGGCGCGGGGGCGCTGGTGGCGGTGGGACGTGACCACCCTCTGCACGCCACCGGCGTCGGGCCCGAGGTGGTGGCCGCCCGCAGTCGCCTCTACCCGGGCACCGAGCACCTCCTCGGCTGGGACATCGGCCACTGGGGCATGCGTATGGTGCTGGGCCGCGAACTGCCGGACCTGGTCCGGCTGCACGTGGCCGAGGAGGTCGAGTCCTTCCTCGCCGCGCACGACCTCAAGCCCGCGGACGTCGACGCCTGGATCTGCCATCCCGGCGGACCGAAGATCCTCGACACCCTCTCGGACGCCCTCGCGCTGCCGGATTCGGCGTTCGCCGCCAGCCGGCGCTCGCTCGCGGCCGTGGGCAACCTCTCCTCCGCCTCGGTCCTGCACATCCTGGACGGCGTCCAGAGCGCGGGACCGCCCCCGCCCGGATCGGTCGGGCTGATGCTCGCCTTCGGTCCCGGCTTCGCGTCCGAACTCGTCCTCCTGCGCTGGTGACCCCGATGATCTCGATCCCCGCCCTGACCGTCCCCGCCTCCCTGACCCCGTACCTGCTGCTCATCGGCCTGGTCGCCGCCGAGCGGCTCGCCGAGCTGATCACGGCCCGCCGCCACACGGCGTGGAGCCTGGCCCGCGGCGGCCGCGAGTACGGCCGCGGCCACTACCCGGCCATGGTCGCCCTGCACACCGCGCTGCTCGTGGGCTGCGTGGTGGAACCCTGGGCGGCCGGGCGGCCGTTCGTCCCCCTGCTCGGCTGGTCGGCCCTCGCCGTCGCGCTCGCCGCCCAGGGCCTTCGGTGGTGGTGCATCGCCACCCTCGGGAAGCGCTGGAACACGCGGGTGCTCGTCGTTCCCGGACTGCCGCTGGTGGAGAGGGGACCGTACCGGCTGCTGCGCCACCCCAACTACGTGGCGGTGGTGGCGGAAGGCGTCGCGCTACCGCTGGTGCACACCGCCTGGATGACGGCGCTCGGCTTCACCGTGCTCAATCTTCTGCTGCTGCGCGTACGGATCGACTGCGAGGACGCCGCCCTCACCGACGGCGGCCGGCTGCGGGCGCCCGCCTCCGTCCCCTCGGCCGGCGCCGCCTCGTGATCGACCTGCTGATCGCGGGCGGCGGCCCGGCCGGACTGGCCACCGCCATCCACGGCGTGCTCGCCGGCCTCGAGGTGGTGGTCGTGGAGCCGAGGCCCACCCCCATCGACAAGGCCTGCGGGGAGGGGCTGATGCCGGGAGGTGTACGCCACCTCCGGGAGCTCGGCGTCGCCGTCGGCGGGCAGCCGTTCCACGGCATCCGCTACGTCGACGGCGTGAGCGGCCGCGCGGCCGAGGGGCTGTTCCGGTCCGGGCCGGGTCTCGGCGCCCGGCGCACGGACCTCCAGGCCGCGCTGGCCGAACGCGCCGCGCAGCTCGGGGTACGGGTGCTCCCCGGGCGCGTCGACCAGGTGCGCCAGGACGTCGACCAGGTCGCCGCGGCCGGGCTCACCGCCCGCTACCTGGTTGCCGCGGACGGCCTGCACTCGCCCGTCCGGCGCGGGCTCGGCCTGTCGGCGCCGCGCTCGCCCCACGGCCCGGCCCGCTACGGACTGCGTCGCCACTACGCCGTCCCGCCGTGGAGCGACCTCGTCGAGGTGCACTGGGCGCAGCGGTGCGAGGCCTATGTCACGCCGCTGGGGCCCGACCGGATCGGCGTGGCCGTGCTGACCTCCGATCAGGCCCCGTTCGACGTACAACTCGCCCGCTTCCCGGTGCTGTCGGAGCGGCTGGCCGCGGCGGCGGGTACGCCGGTGCGCGGGGCCGGGCCGCTGCGCCAGGGGGCCCGCGTACGGGTGGCGGGGCGCGTGCTGTTCGTGGGGGACGCGGCCGGGTACGTGGACGCACTGACCGGTGAGGGGCTCACCCTGGCCGTGACGGCCGCGGGCGAGCTGGTGCGGTGCGTGCGGGCGGGGCGTCCGCAGGCCTACGAACAGGCCTGGCGGGACCTGTCGCGCAGCTACCGGGCGCTCACCGCGTCCCTGCTGTGGGCCCGTCACCGGCCGCGCCTCGCGCCACGGATCGTCCCGCTGGCCGCTCGGCTGCCGCGGGTGTTCACCCGTGCGGTGAACCTGCTCGCGTGACCGCGCGGGTCGAGTCGGGCCGTGCCCGACCCGGACGGCCACGCCCGACCCCGAACGGAACGGCACCCCGCGCACGAGGCGCGGGGTGCCGTTCCGGTGGAGCCGAGGGGCCGGGCCGTGGGCCGGTCAGGCCGTGGGCTCCCGGCGGTTCCTCAGGGCCAGACCGGCGAGGACCGCACCCACCGCCGCGCACAGCACGACGGCGACTCCGGCCCCGGCCAGGGCGCCGCCCACCGCGCCCGCCAGCGGGTCGTACCGCAGCGACCCGCCCAGCACGTGCAGGGCGACCACGCCGAGCGCGGTGGCCGCGCCCGCCCGCCACACCGCCGTGGTGTCCCGGAGCGCCACCAGCGCGCCGCTCACCAGGCAGAGCACGGTGACGAGGAGGGGCAGGTAGTCGACGGCGGCCGCGAACGGCAGGGCGGTCAGGTCGTTCGGCAGGTGCAGGGCGCCGCTGACCAGCAGGGTGATCGCGACGGGCCAGCGCAGGACGCGCCGCAGCGCCCGGTCGCGGGAGGCGGCGGGCGGGTCGGCGGGAGCGGTGCGCCGGGGCGGCGCCTGGTACGGGGCGTCGTACAGCTCCGGGTGGCGCGGTTCGTACGGTGCCTCGTGCCGCTCCTGCGCGGGCTGAGCGGAGGGCTCCGGGAGCGGGCCGGGCGGGGCGGCGTCCGGCGCGGCCGGACCGGCGGGCCCGGCGCGGCCCCGACGCTCCGTCTCCGCCGCGTCCTCCTTGCCGAGGATGGTCACCAGCAGGGCGACGTCCTCGATGGACCGTCCGACGGCGGCGGCGCGCAGCGTGAGGTCCGCCTCGGCGACCTCGTGCGGCGACTCGCCCAGCAGGGCGACCATCCGTCGTACGTCCTGCACCGGTCGGGTCACGGCGGCCGTGCGCAGTGCGTCGTGCCCGGCGTCGGGCAGCGGGCCGCCCTCCTTGAGAAGGCTCACGAGTGCGGTGACCTCCTCGACCGGACGGCAGGTGGCCGCCGTTTCCAGCAGGGTCCGCATGGGCGGCGTGGTCGGCTCGTCCGGTGCGATGGGGTCGGGGGTCCCGTGGCGGTCTTCGTGCTGTTTCGCCGCGAGGGTGATGGGGTCATTCATGGAAAGCTCCGTTCGCCGACGCGCGGGTCTACGCAATCGCGCGCCGGTCATCGTGCGTCATGGGAAGCGCACGCTTTGTTACATTGAGTGCCACTTCCGCTCACTGCGCCATTCGGGGCGGGCAAACGGGGGTCCCCACCCGGGCCCCGGCCCGGGCCCGAGGGGGAAAGGGCGTCGGCCGTGACCGACTTCCGCCGGTTCAGTCGCCGATGGGCCCTGCTGCTCCCCGTCGTGTTGCTGCTGCTGGGCGCCGCGCCCGGTCCGGACCGGCCCGTCGTGGACACCGATCGGGGGCCGGTTCGGGGGCTCGGGCACGGCGCGTACGACACCTTCGAGGGGATCCCCTTCGCCGCTCCCCCGACCGGACCGCTGCGCTGGCGGCTGCCGGAGGCGGCGTCGCGCTGGCAGGGCGTACGGGATGCCGGGACGCCCGGTTCCCGCTGCGTGCAGCCGCCGGCCGTCGGGCCGGGCGGGCCGACCGGCTCGGAGGACTGCCTGTACCTCAACGTCACCGCTCCGGCGGGCCGGGCCACCGCCGACGAGGGCCGGGGTCGGCCCGTGATGGTGTGGTTCCACGGCGGCGGCTTCTTCAGCGGTGCGGGGGACGCGTACCGGCCCGAGCGGCTCGCCGGGCAGGGCGGCGTGATGGTCGTGACTGTGAACTACCGGCTGGGCGTCTTCGGGCTGTTCGGCCATCCGGAGCTCGGCGGGGCGCCCGATTTCGCCCTCGCGGACCAGCGGGCGGCGCTGCGCTGGGTACGGGCGAACGCGGCGCGCTTCGGCGGGGACCCGGACAACGTCACCGTGTTCGGCGAGTCGGCGGGGGCCCTCAGCGTCTGCGCGCACCTCGCCTCCCCCGCGTCGGCGGGCCTGTTCGACCGGGCGATCGTGCAGAGCGGCTCGTGCTCGACCACGGCGCCGCCGTGGTCCCTGCTGCCCGGCCTCGGCACGTACGAGCCCTTCGTACCGGAGGCGCGTACGGTCGCGGACGGCGCCCTGGCGGCGGCCCGACTCGGCTGCGACCGGCCCGGCGGGGTGCTGGACTGCCTGCGCCGACTGGACACCGGGGCCCTGGCGACCTCCGAACTGATGCAGCGCTTCTCGCTGGTCTCCTACGGCAACAGCGTGCTGCCGCTGGAGCCGCGGCGGGCGCTGGAGGCCGGGCGGTTCCACCGGGTACCGGTGGTCCAGGGCTTCAACCAGGACGAGATGCGCCTCTTCCTCGCGCAGACCCTGGCCGGCTATCCGATCCCCGACCCGGCCGCCTACCGGGCCCGGCTGGAGCGGTCCTTCGACCTGCCGACCGCCCGCGCCGTGGAGGCCGCCTATCCGGTGTCCGCCTTCGCGAGCCCGGCGGTGGCGTGGGCCACCGTACTGACCGACGCCTCGTTCGCCTGCCCGACGCTGCGGGACGGCGCGGCGCTGGGCCGGTACGTGCCGGTGTACGCGTACCGGTTCAGCGACCGGGGCGCTCCCGATTTCACGGGTCTGCCGGTGCCGCCGGACCTGCCGTTCGGCGCGACGCACGGCTTCGAACTGCCCTACCTGTTCACGATCGCGCCGCTGACCGCACCGCAGCGCGGGCTCGCGGACCGGATGGCCGACTACTGGACCGAGTTCGCCCGCACGGGCGTTCCGGCGGCGCCGGGAGCGCCCCGCTGGCCCGGCGGGCGGACCTCTGCCTCGGTGCTGTCGCTGGCGCCGGGGGCGGGCGGGATCCGCGCGGTGGACGCGCGGGGGGAGCACCACTGCGCGCTCTGGGACGCGCGGTGGCCCGGGGTCACCAGCGCTCGGTGATGTTCAGTTGCGGACCCGTGGAGGTCTCGAGCGTCACCGTGCCCGTGTCCCCGTAGAGCTCGTGCCGCCAGGCGGCGAACACCGCGGCGATGCTGCGGGCGGCGTCGCCTCGACCCTTGCCCACTTCCCGGGTGGTGAAGGTGATCCGCGCCTCGCCGACCGTGCGGACCTTGCGGACGCGGACCTCCTTGATCACCACGGAGTCCACGTACCCGTCGTCGGCCTCGTGCTTGTGGTGGTAGGCGGTGAAGTCGCGGGTCATGTCGAACCAGTCCGCCGGACCGCAGGGGCCACCGCCGTTGCCCATCTCCCCGTCGGTCGGCGGGCCCGCATCGGCACCGGTCTCCTGATCGGTGGGCGGGCCGGCGTACCCGCCCGTCTCCTGGTCCGTCGGCGGACCCGCGTACCCGCCCGTCTCCTGATCGGTCGGGGGACCCGCGTACCCACCGGTCTCCTGATCCGTCGGGGGACCCGCGTACCCGCCCGTCTCCTCCTCCGTCGGCACGTCGAGATCGCACTCGGCCGAGGCGAGTGTGCGCACGTCGGCGGGCGCCGCGACCTCCCCCGCCCGCGTGGTCCCGCACGCCGCCAGAGCGGCGCACAGGAGCCCCGCCACCACCAGCCGCCCGGTCACGGACACCGCTGTCTTCGTCATGGCCGTCCCCCCTTCGGCCATCAAGAGGCGATCGCGGCGGCACGGGTTCCATCGAGCACGAGGCGGTCCCCGACGCGGGCCGTTCCCGGGATCACGACCCTGGCGAGTGCGTCGAGCGGGTTGTCGTGAGTCCGGGCGATCGTCCGCAGGATCAGCGACGAGTGCGGCAGGTCCCGCTGGGCCTGGTTGGTCATCACGCACCGCTCGCTGGAGCGCAGGAACGCGATGCGGAGGGTGTCCCCCACCGTGGCCTCGCGCCCGATCCACTCGTCCTCGACGAAGGCCGGGGTGCCGGGCGGGGTACGCACGAGGATGTTCGGGCGGAAGCGGCGCTCGTCGACCGGAACGCCCGGTACCGCGCGGCGGATCCGATCGAGGGTGGCGGTCGTGAGGACGCTGAGAGGCAGTTGGTCGAAGTGCGAGATCTCCCCCTCGCGGGCGAGCTCCACATCGGGACGGCCGAGGTGGCCGCGCAGGTATGCCGTGGGGTCGGCCACCACGTGCCCGTGCGGGTCGAGGAGCTCCGGAGGACCCTGCTCCGCAGTGCCGCGCGGGTAGCGGGAGCTCAGCTGGAGCAGGCCGTCCATCCGCCGGAAGCGCCGGGTGTTCTTGCCCGAGCCGAACCTGCCTTCCCCGTCACGCACGGCGTACAGCCGGTCGCCCACCAGGCCCCGCTCGTCGACGGCCACGCTCCGCAGGCGCTCACCACCGGTCGACTTGATCGGGTACCGCCACAACCGCTCGATCACGCCCACGTTGTCAGCCACCGCTCCGACGCCCCTCCACCAAGATCATTAACCCCGATGAGGAGGACTACGGTGGCCTCATGACCGGTTCCACCACCCCCGTGCTGCTCTACCTCGATGTCGACGGACCCCTCATCCCCTTCGGGGCCGGACCGTACCCCGCGGCCCGCGAGGGCGAGGCCGATCCGCTGCTCGCCCGGGTCGATCCGACGCTCGGCCCCAGGCTGGCGGCGCTGCCGTGCGAGCTGGTGTGGGCCACGACCTGGATGGCGGAGGCCAACGAGTGCGTCGCACCCCGGCTCGGCCTGCCGGAGCTGCCCGTCGTGGTCTGGCCGGAGCCGTCCGACGAGGACGGGCGGGGCGGGATCCACTGGAAGACCCCCGCGCTCCTCGACCACGCCGCCGGGCGGTCCTTCATCTGGGTCGACGACGAGATCACCGACGCCGACCGGGACCACGTGGCCGCCCGTCATCCCGGCCGTGCGCTCCTGCACCGGGTCGATCCGGGACAGGGCCTGACCGAGGCCGACCTCGGCGTGCTGCGGGCCTGGCTGCGCACGGGGTAGCCGCCGGGCTCCGCCCGCCGCGCCGTGGGATCACCTGGCGAGAAGGGTCTTCAGGGTGCGCGCCGTCGCGCGCGGAAACGCGGTGTTCCCGTTGTGGCCGCCGGGGAACTCCACCGGCTCCGTGCCCAGGCGGGCCGCCAGCGCCAGCGCGCAGCGGTAGGTGTGGACCGTCGGCCGGGTGGTCCGGCCCGTCGCCGCGATGATCCGCGTACCGGCGCGCACGGCGGCCCGTACCGGCTCCGTCGGGTCCAGGTCGTCCGAGGTGACGGCCGTGAACTCCGTACCGATGAAGAAGCCGAAGTTGGCCTGGCGGCGCGGGGTCAGGGGCTGGGGGGTGAGGTCGCCCTCGGTCTCGTCGTGGGTCGGGTCGATGCCGAGGTGCCGGGCGATCGCCGGGAACGCCGCCGGCAGGCCCCCGGCGGCGTAGGCGTTCTGGATGGCCGCCAGTTCGGCCAGGTGCTCCGCGCGGTCCGCCTCGGCCAGCAGGTTCGGCATCACGGGCTCGTGTGCGATCAGGGTGCTCAGCAGGCCGGGGTGGCGGGCCACGGTCCGCAGACCGATCGCGGCTCCCATGCTGAACCCGGCCATCAGCGCCGGTCCGTCGGTGACCTCTCCCAGCAGGCGGGCGACGTCGTCCGCGTGATCGGCCATGGTGACGGGCCGGGTGGGGTCGTCGAGGGTGCTGCGCGACAGGCCGCGGCGATCGTAGGTGACGACCGTGAAGGTGTCGGTCAGGTGCGGGACGAGGTCGACCGTGCGGTCCGCGTCGCCCTCGCCGCTCTGGGAGAGGAGGAGGACGGGGCCGCGCCCGGCGACCTGGAAGTGCAGGGTGGCACCCGGGACGGCGAGGGTGCGGAAGGCGATGGCGGCTGCGGCGGCGGTCGTGGGCATGGCGGGTCCCCCTGCTGACGTGTCAGCGGTATCTCCGGCTGACGACACGACAGTAATCCATCTGAATAGATGCATCAAGATGGATGCATCTATTCAGATGTACTCTGCTGCTCATGAACGGAGTCGAAGCGTTCCTCCTGGGGCGCACTCTCATGAAGATCGGCGAACAGGCGATGCCCCGGCCGAAGTCGGGCCCGGCGGGTTCGGTCCGCTCGGTGGTCGTCGTCCTCGGCGACGTGGTCTCCCACCCTGGGACCACGGTCGGTGAGATCGCCGCACGGACGGGCCTCCCGCAGAGTCAGGTCTCCACAGCCGTCGCCCGGTTGGAGCAGGCGGGCTCCGTCGACACGGAGCCCGACCCCGCCGACCGGCGCCGCCGACTCATCCGTCCCGCCGCCGAACCCTCCGCACGGGTCACCGAGGTCCGCGCCACCACCATCGACGAGGCGCTCGCGGCGGCGCTGACCGGCCCCGACGGAACCGCCCCGACCCCGGACACCGTCCGTGAGGTCACGGCGGCCCTGGACCTCCTGGCCCGCAGGCTGACCCCGTCGATCACCGCCCGCTGACCGGGACGGCGCTCGGGCTCGCCGCCCAGGACGCGGCGATCAAACAGCGTTCCGCCGCCGCCAGGTGGGTCGCCGCGGCGAGCCAGGCCCAGGCGTAACCGTCGGGCGAGGGGTCGGCCAGCCGGCCGAAGACGTCACGCGGGCGGCGGTCGGCCTCGGCGGCCAGTGCGGCGGCCAGCTCCGCCGCCGCGGTGAGTCCCGCCCGGCGCAGCGGAGCGTACGAGGCCCCGGCCAGGGACTCCGTACCGCGCGCGGCCTCGGCGACGGCGCGGCGGCCACCGGCGACCCCGGTCTCCAGCAGGCGACGCACCCGCCACAGCGGGGAGTCGGCCAGCGGGTCCGGGCCCTCGGCCGCCGGGAGCGGTACGGGGGCTGCGGCTCCCTGCGGGAAGTGCGCGCCCTGGAGGCGGTCGTAGCCGAGGTCGGCCCGGCCCAGCCACTCCTCGGGCAGCCGCAGCGTGTGCTCCGCGCCCGGCACCGGGCCGACGGCCACGGGGCGCAGCGTGGCGGTGCGGTCCAGGTCGGGGCGGCCGAGGACGCGCAGCTGGAGCCCCGGGTACGAGGCGATGCGGCGCAGGTTCTCCGTGTGCGCCAACTCCGGGTGCGGATGCGCGGGCAGCAGCCGCAGCAGGGGCGCGTCCGGGCGCGTCTCGCGGACCAGGAGGTGCTCTCCGACCGCGCCGACGACCGTGACGTCGCAGCCGAGCAGCACGGACTCGGCCGCGTCCGGGTCGGCGAGCAACGCGGCGACGGCCTCGGCGGCCGGTCGGGCGAAGAGCCGCGCGGCGGGCTGTTCGGTCCAGGCGCTGCCCGGCAGTGGGGTGGCCCTGACCCCGCGTCCGGCGCCGAGCCGGCCTTCCGCGGAGACGGTGGCGCCGACGATACGCAGGCCACCGCGGGCGAGGCCGGCGTGGTCGAGGGTGGCGCCGCCGAGGGCGACGGAGGCGGAACCGGCGCCGCGGGCGCGGGCCAGGCCGCCGGGGCGGACGTCGGAGACCGAGTAGGGAGTGCCGTCCGCGGCCAGCAGGTGGGTGACCACTCCGCCGTATCCGGTGGCGGAGAGCACGGGTTCCCTGCACAGGCCGTGCACCTGGAGGCTGCCGCCCGGCGCGTATGCGCGGCGGGCGGTGCCGGTGAGTGCGGGGTCGGCGGATCCGGCAGCCAGCAGTCCGGCGGTGTGGAGCAACTCCCGGAAGGCATCGGTGAGGTCACCGAGCCGCTGGCCGGCCCGGTGTTCGCGGGCGGCCCGGAGGCCCCGTACGACCCTGAGGGCGGCCGCTTCGGCCCGGATCAGCCCGGCGAGGCGGGCGGTGTGGGCGGCGCGCAGCAGCTCGGCCTGGACCACCGCTCCCCCGGCGGTGACCCCGGCGGCGAGGGCTTCGGCGGCCACGTGCCACAGGGCGCCGGCGGCGCGCAGCTGGGCTGCGGTGAGGGCCGGCGTCGCCGGCACGGTGGCCCCGACGGGCCCGGCCGGCGCGGCGGACGCGGCGGGTTCCGTGGATCCGGTGGGATCGGCGGCTGCAGCGGTGGGATCGCCCGCCGGGCCCGGCTCCGGCTCCGCTGCCGGCTCCGGCGGGGTGTCCGCGAGCGGGGCCGCGCCCAGGGCGGCGGCCCGGTGCAGGCAGCGGGGTGCCAACAGGCAGCTGCACGTGGCCTGGTCCGCCGTGGTGATCGTGCCCGCCGGACCGGGGCGCAGGGTGACGAGGGCGTCCTCGCCGAAGCGGAGGGTGACGGTGCCGTCGGCCTCGAGGACGGCGCCCGCCGCGCAGCCCTCGGTGGCGGCGTCCAGCTTCTTGCGCAGGCGGGCGGTGAGGTTCTCTACGGCTTCGGCGAGCACCTCGGGTGCTACGGGTGGCAGTTCGGTGCTCAACGGGACTCTCCACGGAGGCGGTCGCCCACCCAGCGGGCGAGGGCGAGGGGACTGAGGGCGGCCACGGGCATACCGGCCGCCACGAGTTGCCGCGCGACCGGGACCGAGTAGCGGGGCGTCCCCTCGTCGTCGAGCGCGGCGCAGCCCAGCAGGTGGGCGCCGGAGGCGGCCAGCGCGCGGACCTCGCCGAGGAGCCCGCCGATCGGCGCGCCCTCCTCGAAGTCGCTGACCACGACGACGAGGGTGCGGCTCGGGACGGTGATCAGGGAGCGGGCGTGCGCGAGGCCGGCGGCGATGTGCGTGCCGCCGCCGACCCGGACCTCCAGCAGCAGGGAGAGCGGGTCCTCGACCCGGTCGGTGAGGTCGACGACCTGGGTGGAGAAGGCGAGGAAGTGGGTGGACAGGGTCGGTACGCCGCCCAGCACCGCCGCGGTCAGCGCCGACCAGATGACGGACGCCTCCATGGAGCCGGAGACGTCGACGACCAGGATCAGCCGCCAGTCGGCCTCGCGGCTCGCCCGGGTGCTGAAGACGGGACGCTCGGGAACGACGACCACGGTGCCGTCGGCCCGGCGCCGGGTGTGCGCGAGGTTGGCGCGCAGGGTGCGGGCCAGGTCGAGCTTGCCGCCGGGCCGCCGGGTGGGGCGCGGGGTGGCGAGGCCGGAGAGGGCGGGGCGCAGGCGGGTGGCGAGCTCCTTGGCGAGTTCGTCCACGAGCCTGCGCACCAGGGGGCGCAGGCGGGCGAGTTGGGCCTCCGGCAGTCCGCCCGCGAGGGACAGGACGGAACTGAGCAGTTCCACCGAGGGCCGTACGGACGCCGGATCGAGCTGGGTGAGGACGTCGGTGCGGCCCGCTTCGGCCGCTCCCGCCAGCACTTCTTCCCGGACGTCGGCGCCGAACAGCGCTTCCAGTTCCTGCGACCATTCCCGGGCGGTGGGGAAGGAGGCCTCCTGGCCGCCTCCCTGGCCTCCGCCCTGGCCGAGGTCGAGGTCGGAGGCGCCTTCGCCGCGCCCGGCGCCGTACAGCTCGTCCAGCGCGTGGGCGTAGCGGCTGGCGCCGGCCGGGAGCCGGTCGCGTTCGCGGCCGAGCAGGAGCCGCCAGCGGTCGGCGGGGGCGATCCGCGGGCTGTCGGCCCGGGAAGCCCCAGGGGCCCCCTCGGGCGGGGCTTCCGACGCATCCGGGGCGGAGGCCGCCGTCGGGTCGGGAACCGGTGTCGATTCCCGCGTCTGCGTCTGCGTTCCGTGCAGGGGAAGGGCCTTGAGGGCGGCGAGTCCGGCCGCGTCGGCCGCCGCCCAGAGGGCGAGCAGGGCGGGTGACGCGTCGAGCGCGAGGTCGATCCGGTCGCCGAGCCGCTCGGTGACGGTGTGGAGCAGCCGGTCGCGGGCGGCGGGCGACAGGGCGTCGAAGCCGCCGCGCAGGGCCGGGAGCCGGTCGAGGAAGTCCTGGTCGGCGAGGTGCTCGACGCGGTCGAGGAGCGGGGTGAGCGCGGCCGGGGAGGACTGAAGCAGCGGCCCGGCGGCGGTGAGGAGTCCGCCGAGCCGTCGGGTCAGGGCGCGCCGGCTGTCGGCCGTGCCCGCGCTGTCGATCCATCCGGCGGCGCGGCCGCCCAGCTCGGCGGCCGGGTCGAGGTCGAGCAGGACCCGTACGGCCAGGGCCGCGCCCTGCATCAGCGGGGACGCGGTGGCGGCCAGGTCCGCGAGGGCGTCGTCCGTGCGCAGGCCCAGGTGGTGGGCGGCGGCCCGGTCGGCGAGGGCCACGAGGGCGGCCGCGTCGGCGGGGTCCTCGCTCCCGGCGAGGCCGGGCAGAGCGCGCACGGCCGCTTCGAGGAGGTCGCCGGCGAGGTCCACGGCGGCCGCCCGGGAGGCGTCGGAGGTGCCGGGCAGGTGGCCGCGGTGGAGGGCCTCCAGGAGATCGAGGGCGTCGAGGAGTTCGGGCAGGGTCGCGGTCTGCGGCAGGGCGGTGGCCGCCTCGTGGAGGCGTGCGTCGACCAGGTCGGGCAGATCGCACCGTGCGGCGGCGGACAGTCCGGCGAGGATCTGCGCCGGGGTCGGCCCGCCCTCGGCGGCGGCCCGGCGGGCGGTGTCGCGCAGGGTGCCGGCGGCCGCTTGGGCGACGGTGACTCCGCGCACCCCGGCGAGATCCAGCCGGGCGGGGACGGAAGGCGTCCAGGAGAGCCGCCACTTGGTGCCGAGGGCGGTGCCGTCGCCGGTGGCGGCGACGGTGAGGGGCTCCCCGTAGGAGGCTCCGCACACGAGGAGCCGTTGCAGCAGGACCTCGCGGCGGCCGTCCAGGGCGGAGCGGAGCGGGTCGAGGCGGATCTCGCGGGGCGCGGGATCCTCGGGGGACGGCAGCCGCAGCTCGGCGAGTTCGGCCTCGACGGAGGGGCCGAGGCCGGAGCGGGGGGCGTGCGGGGTGATCCGGCCGCGGGCGGTGCCGACGAGCACGGCTTCCAGGGCGCGGGCCAGCGCCCGGCCCCGGCCGAGGGGTTCGCCTTGGCCGAGGACGGTGGTGACGGCTTCGAGGAGCTCGCCGCGGCCGGGCGCGGGGAGCGCGCGCAGGGCGGCGAGGTCGCAGGCGAGCCGCAGGGTCTCGGCGGCCTCGCCGGTGCCCGCGGTGTGCCCGGCGCGGCGCAGTTCCCGGCAGAGCCCGGTGACGGCGACGGAGGCGGCCTCACGGACCCGGTCGGGGTCGCCGCCGGCTTCGAGGACGGCCTGCTGCCAGCGGGGGTCCCGGATCCCGGCCGGGTATCCGGAGCGGGAGTCGAGCAGGTCGAAGGAGTACGGCACGAAGGAGGTGACGGCCGAAACCGTGTCGGCTGCCGACGCCCCGACGGCGGCGCTGCCACCGACCCGCGGACCCGGCACGACGGACTTCGACCCGAGGCCCGTGCCCGCGTCGTCGCCGGTGCCGGCGCCGGCGCCGGTGCCGGCGCTCGTGCCGGCGTCCGAGGCAGTGGCGGAACGTGAGCCTTCGGCGGAGCCGGCGCCGGGTTCGGCCCGCGAGCCGTCGGCGGCCCGACCCGGAAGGACCGGGGCGTGGAACGCCCCGATCACCGCCGCCACGCGGTGGCCCGCGGCGACGGCGCCCGCGATCACGCGCCGCATGTGCGCTTCACGAGCCAGGTCCGTCGCCGGTACGGCGTCCGTGTCCGCGCGCAGCGCCCAGCCGACGCCGAGCGCCGCCCGCCGTACGGCTTCCGGTGAGCAGCCCGGTGCGAGGACCTCGACCGCCCGGTCCCACAGGTCGTCACCGTCGCGACCCGTACCGGCGGCGGACAGGGCCTTCGCGAAGGACCCGCCTGCGGGGGCCGCGGCCGGGGACGGACCGGGTTCCGCGAGCGAGTCCGGGCTCGGGGCCGTGGCCGTCTCGGGGTCCGGGGTCCGGGGTTCCCGGTCCGTGGCTCCGGTCGGCTCGGTCCAGCCTCGGTCCGCCAGGGGGAGGTCGCAGCAGATGACGGACGCGCCCGCCCGGCGGGCCCAGCGGATCGCGGCCAGCTCCGGGGAGAAGTCCGCGAACGGGTAGAACGCCAGACGGCCGTCCTCCCCCGTGCCCGCGAGGGCGACCGGGGCGACGGTCTCCGGGTCGGCGAGGTGCTCCAGCCAGGGCTGGAACTCCGCCGGGAGCTCGACGCAGACCACGTCCGCCCCCGAGGCGTCCAGCAGGGCCGGTACCACCGCGGCCAGCGCGGGGCTGTGGTGGCGTACCCCGATGAGGTACGGCTCGCGGACCGCGGCGAGGGCGTCGACCGCGGCGCGCGGATCGGTGTGCGTCAACGCAGGCTCCCGCGCAGGTCCCAGAGGCGACGCCACATCGGCGAACCGTCCTCGGCGCGGCGGCGGACCGGCCCGTCCCAGTACCCCAGCAGCCGTCCGTGGTCGGCCGGGTCGTCCTTGCGTACGACGCCCAGCAGGTGTCCCGGCAGCAGGTCCAGTACGTCCCCGCCCGGCAGGTACGCGGCGGCGACCCCGAGCGAGGCCGCCACCTGGACGGCTTCGGCGGTGGACATGACCGTGCCGGGGCGCTCCACGTCCCAGCCCTCGGCGGAGCGGCCGGAGCGCAGGTCGCGGAAGACGGTGACGAGCGCGTCGAGCACGGCGTCGTCGACCCCGAAGGCGGCGCCGGCCCGCTGGACGGCGGCCACGGCCTGGCGGCGGATCAGGGTGGCCTCGGCGTCCGCGTCGGCGATCGGGGCGACGGTCTCGAAGTTGAAACGGCGCTTGAGGGCGGCGGACATCTCGGAGACGCCGCGGTCGCGCAGGTTGGCGGTGGCGATGACGGTGAAGCCGGGGGCCGCGGAGACCACCGCGTCCTCGGTCGCGGTCAGTTCGGGCACGCTGAGCCGCCGGTCGGACAGGATCGACACGAGCGCGTCCTGCACCTCGGGCAGGCAGCGGGTGATCTCCTCCACGCGGACGACGCGTCCGGTGCGCATGGCGGAGAGCACCGGCGAGTCGACCAGGGCCTGCGAGGTGGGGCCTTGCGCGAGCAGCAGGGCGTAGTTCCAGCCGTAGCGGAAGGCGTCCTCGGTGGTGCCGGCCGTGCCCTGGACGGTGAGGGCGCTGGTGCCGCTGACGGCGGCCGCCAGCAGTTCGGACAGCATCGACTTGGCGGTACCGGGCTCGCCGGTGAGGAGCAGGCCGCGCTCTCCGGCGAGGGTGACGACGCAGCGCTCCACGAGGGCGCGTTCGCCGACGAACTTGGGGGCGATGGCCAGCTTGGTGGGGAGTCCGGCGCGGCGCTTGGGCAGGGTCAGTTCGGCTCCGTCGCTGCCGCAGACGAAGGTGACGACGGCGCGCGGGGTCAGGGCCCAGCCGGGCGGGCGGGGGCCGGGGTCCTGGGCGGCGAGGAAGGCGAGTTCGGCGGCGTGGCGCTCCTCGGCGGGCAGCACCTGCCGGGCGGCGGGGGCGGTTTCTTCGGTGACGGTCATCGGGGTTCTCCGGGGTGTGTCTGGGGTGGTCCGGGGCGCGGCGCACCTGCGGGCAGGTGCGCCGCGCCGGACGGGGGTACGGGGGCGGCCGGTTCGGCGGCGGGCGCGGGTGCGCCTCGCGGCCTCACCTCATCGGCGGCGGGCGCGGGTGCGCTTCACCTTGAGCTCCTCGAAGCGCGGCAGGTCGCCGTCCTGGATCCGCTGCCAGGCCCGGCGGTAGAGCTCCGCGGCCGGTTCGAGCGGCACCAGGACGCCCAGCCAGGGCCGATGACCGGCGCCCAGGCCGTACATCGGGAGCTTCCACTGCTCCACCGGCAGCGTCGGGGAGGACATCTCGGCCCACCCCCCGGGCAGGAACAGCGAGCGTCCGGCCCGGCTGCGGCCGGCGGTCACCACCAGGTCGGTGGCGGCCAGTTCGGCGCGTGCGGCCTTGAGGCGGGCCGGCTTCCAGCCGGTCCACCGGGCGGTGTTGCGGTCGGTGGGGTCGGGCATGGTGAGCAGCATGAGGTAGAGGGTGGCCGCGTCGGCGCCCAGCCCGTACCGGGTGCTCGCCTCCGCCACCACCTCGGGGACGGAGCGGCTCGGGTCCTGCGGCCACCAGGTGCCGTCCGCGGCCACGGCGCCGGCCGCGGGGGCTCCGGGATCGGCGAGCAGCTCGGCGAAACGCGGGTCGTGGGTGGTGCGCAGCGCCGCCTCGGCGGCGGAGGGCCGCTGGTCGTCGCCGCGCAGCACCGGCAGGTACGGGTCGGAGCCGGTGGAGTCCAGCAGTGCCGGTCGCAGTGCGGGCTTGGGCTGGTCGTCGTGGGTGGCCATGACGACGGCGCCGTAGCGCTCGTAGCCCTCGCCGGTCTCGGTCGGGGTGCCCGCCGCCTTCCGGAAGTCGGGCAGGCTGGTGTAGTGCCCGATCTCCAGGAGCAGTTCGGGCGCGGCGAGCCGCTGCCGTACGGCGGTCAGCACGGGCGGCAGGGCCGCTCGTACGGAATCCCCCGCGGGCAGCCGGTGGGCCAGCCAGGACGCCATGGCCACCGTGCCGGTCAGGACGGACGCGGTGAAGAGGCCGGAGGCCGGCTCGGCGGGTTCCACGTGGTCGCCCTTCACCGTCCACGGCACGTCGACGGAGAGCTCGCACGAGGCGGCCGGGTCGAGCAGGGCGGCCAGGGCGCGGTGCGCGGGCCAGGAGCCGCCGACGGCGCGCGCGGCTTCCGCGGCCAGCCAGTCGGGGACGGGGGTACGGCGGCCCACGCGCCCGTTCCAGAGTTCCGCGGCGGCGGCGACGTCGGGACCCTCGCTCCACAGCTTCGCCGGATCGGCGGGCAGCAGGGCCGCGACGACGGCCCGCCGCAGCTCGGTGTCGAGACCCCTGAGCTCGTCGCGGGCGTACGCGGCCTCGGTGGCCTTGACCCCGAGGGCGGTGCGCAGTTCCGGGGACAGGAAGTTGCGTTCGTTGCTGTCGATCTCCGGGAGTCCGGCGATCACCAGGCGGGCGAGGGCGCCGGAGACACCGGTGAGCTCGGCGAACTCCTCCGCGGCTTCCGGGCGGAAGGGCACGGGGCCGTGCTCGGCGGCCGCGCCGAGGAACGCGCTCAGCCAGCCGGCGCCGCGTGCGCGGTCGCCGAGCGGGGCGTCGCCGCGCACGGTGTAGGGGCCGGGCACGGTGAACCGGCCGGTGGGGTCGTACAGCAGGGCACCGAACTCGTGGCCCTCGGGCACGGATTCGCTGTGCTCGCTCAGGGCGAGGACCGCTCCGCCGCCGAGCGGCAGCAGGCTGCGGTGGTGGACGTTGCGCTCGCCGTCCGGGGTGAGCAGGTGCTGCCGGTCGAGGCGGAGCAGGACCCGGCGCCAGCGGTCCGCGGAGCCTTCGGCGGAGTCCAGGCCGAGGGCGTCGACGGCGGCGAGCAGGGTGAGCACCGCCTCCCGCTGCTCGTCGGTGGGCGCGACGGTGGCGGCGCGGTAGGCGACGGCTGCGGGCTGGTCCAGCAGCGGGGTCCAGTGGAAGGACCAGTACGGCAGCGCGGGCGTGTCGAAGTGCAGCCGGCCGGGCACCTGGGCGTCGTCGGTCCGCGTGCGGGCGGCGTCGAGTTGACCCAGCGTGTAGTGGACGGCGTCGCTCTCGCCGCTCCAGCGGTAGTAGCGGGAGCCGATGAGGCCGCTGAGCCCGTCGACGATCAGCCGGTCGCCGGGACCCTGTTCGCGCTCCTCGACGGGGGTGGTGTCGGGGTGCAGGCGGGCGGCGATCGCGTCCAGGTCCTTCTGCTGGGCGAGGGTGAAGCGGAGGACCTCGACGATACCGCCGATGATCTTGGGGTCGGTGATCCGCGGCAGGGCGGCTGCGACCAGGTCGGGCAGGTCGGCGGCCTTGTCGGCCGCGGCGGCGGCCTTGAGGAGCGAGGCCGCCGTCTCCCGGTCGGCGGCGCGCAGGACGGCCGAACCCTCGGTGTCGCGGGGGCGTAGGGCGTACCAGTGCGACAGCGGCGGAAGGTCCACGCTGCCGGTGCCGAAGGCGGAACGGCGGCGGTGGCCGTCGCCCGAGCGGGCGGTGACCACACCGTCCGGGTCGCCGATGCTGAGCTCCCGCCAGTTCTGGGACAGCGCGCGGGGCCGGTCGTCGCCGGGGAAGACGAGGGCGGCGACGGGCGCGTCGTGCCCTTCGGGCACGGCGACCGTGCGGCCGCCGGTGTCGGTTCCCTCCCAGCCGTTGCCGGGACGGCGTACGGTCCGCCAGCCGATCAGGCCGTCGGCGGGCTCGCCGAGGACCGAGCCGGGGACGGTGGGCGTGGGCCGCAGCCAGGCGTGCTGCCCGGTGCGCATGCCGGCGTCGGAGTCGGCGCGCCGGGCGTCGGCGAAGAACGCGGGCAGGGACCCGCGCCCGTAGGTGCCGCCGGCCGGGTCGTACTCGAACCAGCCGCTGTCGCTCTGCTGGTCGGGGCGCCGCCACACCCAGTACGAGGTGCCGTCGCAGAGCAAGGGGCGCTCGTCCGGCAGCTTCGTGTCGCCGCGGTGCAGGATGCCGCCGCCGGTGACGCGCCCGCCGCCGGGGCGCGGCAGGGAGATCTGGTCGCTGCGCAGCGACCAGTGGCCGCGGTCGGTGTCCAGGGTCAGGACGGTGCCGGGCGAGTGGTGCCAGTAGCCCTGGATCCCGTTGCTGTTCCAGGAGGACCAGAAGACGAGGAGTTCGCCGTCGACGTAGTGGAAGCCGTGGTTGTACGAGTTCCCGGTGGGCACGCGCAGGTCGTGCGTGAGGACGGTGGACTCGGCGTCGATGACCCGGACCTGGGTCTGGTTGGCGACGATGAGGTACGGCCAGGCCTCGACCACGGTCAGGTTGTCCCGACCCTGGCCGGGGCTCAGCTCGTCGAGGGCCTCCTCCCAGGAGGGCCAGGCCAGTTCCTCGAAGAGGCCGCCGCGCAGGGTACGGGCGAGGGTTTCGGCGAGGTCCGCGGCCGCGGCGGCGGCCACTTCCTCGGGGGCGAGTTCGAGGGCTTCGGTGGGCAGCCACCTCAGGCGCGCGATGGCGTCGGGGACTCCGGGCAGACCGGCGGCGGTGGAGGCGAGGGCGACGTCGCGCATCCACTCGGCCAGCAGCGGGCGGCCACCGGGCGAGGCGGCGACGGCCCGGACGACGTCGGCGCTGCCGTCGCCCAGGTTGCTCAGTGCCCGGCGGAAGGCCGGGTGGAAGCGCTGGTCGGCGGCGAGGGCGAGCAGGTCGCGGCGCCGGTCGCCGCCGGCCCACTCGGACAGGTTGAGGTGGTCGTACCGGTGGCGCCGGTCCTCGGCGCCGGCCTCGGGGTCGACGACCGGGACGTCCAGGGCGAGCAGCAGGTCGAGGAGGTCGGCGTCCTCGACGCCGATCCGCAGGCCCGCTTCCCGTCCGGGGTCGGCGAGTTCGGTGCGCAGCCGGTCGGCGCAGTTCTCGACGAGGTCGAGGAGGAGCGGGAGCGTGGGGCGGCGGCCCCAGCCGGCGTGGCGGGCGGCGTGGAAGCGCTCCAGCCAGCCGGCCGTGCCGTCGGCGCAGCGCTGCCCGGCGGGCAGTTCCCCGTCGGCGAGGCCGGCCGAGGCGCCGGACTCCTCCAGGATCTCCAGCCACAGGACGGTGAAGTCGCCGCCGTCGCCGCTGGGCGGGGTCAGTCCGAGGAGGGTGCCGCGGATCGCGGGAACGCGGCGGGCGAGCGCCACGAGGGCGCCGCGGTGGGCCTTCCACCAGCCGAGCGCGGCGCGCAGGGTGGCGGGCAGGGGCAGCAGTTCGGCGAGGTAGTCCTGCTCGGGTTCGGTGCCGGTCAGGCCCGCCGCGCGGGCGAGGCGGCGCAGTTCGGTGGCGGCCTGGGCGGAGGGCGCCAGCCCGCCGGCGGTGCGGCGTACGCACAGGCGGCGGAAGCGCTCGTAGGCCTCGGCGGGGGTGACCCGGGCGGCCAGGGCCTTGCCGTAGCCGGTGAGCACCTTCACCGGCAGGGCGCCGACGAGGGCGAATTCGAGGAAGACGGCGTCAAGGCGGTCCTCGTCGACGGTCAGCCCGTACTGGGCCTCGGCGTCACGGGCCCGGCCGAACAGCTGGGCGGCGTAGGTGGTGTTCTCGACGGCGAGGAAGAGGCGCGCGGCCTGCTCGTGGAAGAGGGGCAGGAAGTGCGGGACGGACACGGCGAGACGGCCGGCGAGTTCGAGGCAGGCGTCGAGGGCGGCCTTGGGCTTGGTCTTGGCCTGCCGGGCGATCCGGTCGAGTTCGGGGACGACGGCGAGGGCGTGGTGGCCGTCCTCGGGGTGGTGCACGAGGACCCATTCGGGGAAGCCGAGTGCCTGGCGTCGGCTCAGGCCGACGACGGGCGGCTCGCCCTCGTCCCGTACGAGTCCCAGGAATCCGGCGGCGAGGTCCTCGGCGGCGCCCAGTTCGGCGGGGGCGAGCCGGACGACGACGCGGTCGTCGCCGAGGCCGGGGTGGCGGTAGGAGCGCGCAGTCAGGTCCACGGCGTCCGGGCCGGCGCCGGTGGTGCCGGGCGGCAGGACGGCGCCGGACTTGAGCAGCAGTTCGGCCTTGTTCATCTCGGTGTCTTCCTGGTCGGTGCTCACGCGTCCGTGCCTTCCTCGATCGTGCGCCCGGCGTACAGCGCCGCGGCCATCCGCATGCCTTCGGACCAGGCCACCGGTCCGACCTCGGTGAGGCGTACGCCCCGGCCTTCCTCGTCGTGCCAGCTCAGCGCGCCGGTGGTGGTCTCGTCCTCGTAATAGGGTTCGCCGATCCACACGGCGGCCTCGGTCGCGGTCCCGGAGTCCCGGACCTTGCAGGTGGCGTAGCCGCCGGAGACCCGGTAGCCGAGGCTCGTGGCCCGGGCGGCGAGACTGAAGCGGGTGGGGAAGGACCCGCCCGCGTAGTCGCGGACCTCGGTGGCGGTGGCGGCGAGCTCGGTGGGCTTGAGCCAGGTGGCCCGATGGATCTGCTCGACCCGCTGGACGATGCCCAGCTCGGCCGCGAAGTCCCGTACGTCGTCCAGGTCGGGCAGCAGCACGGGGTGCGGCAGGGTCACCGTGCGCGGGGAGAGCCGTACGGTCTCGCCGTCGAGGTTGACCACCTTCAGCTCACCGGAGGCGGTGGCGTCCCGCAGGAAGCCCACCTCGTCCGGGTCGTCACCGACGACGGCCACGTCGCGCAGGGCGTTCTGCCAGGCCTCGTCCGGCCAGACCCGGGCGAGCAGTTCGGTCGGCACGGGCAGCGAGGAGACCATCCAGCTGTCGACCTGTGCGGCGCAGGCCGCCTCGTGCCGGTCGAGCCAGGCGGCCAGCCTGCGCAGCCGGTCCACCTCGGGATGGTCCTTCAGGGCCTTGGGCAGTGTCTTCAACTGCCGTCCCGCCGTCCGCCCGGTGGCGGACCTCGCCGCCACCCGTCCCTCCACCAGGGCGATCTCGTACCCCTCGCCCGCCGCCAGCCATGCCATCAGCCGTGCCCCTCCGCCTGTCCGTACCGGTTCCGCGCAGCCTTGACAGGGGGGAGCCGACCCCCCTGAGCTGCGGTATGTCGGGAGACTAGCGAGAGCCACTGACAACGCCCGTCGGAGGGGCCTGCGTAGGTTGATTGTCCGGTTCTGGGTAGTGTTTCCGGGACAGCGTGCGGAGCGGTACCGGCTCGGGGTGGGGTTATGGGACGTCAGATACGTGTGTCGGGTGCGGTGCTGGTGGCGCTGCTGTTGGCCACCGCCACCGGGTGCTCCGATCCGGTGGCGGCGGGCGGCGGGGACCCGAAGGCGTCCGCGCCCGCGGGCTCGCCGGCCGGCGAGGCGCCGAACTCACCCGGCGGCGACGCCAAACCGGCCGGCGGGGACGTACTGCCCGGTATGGTCAGCACCGCCGTGGCACGCACCCAGTTGGCGGCGCTCCGGGTGGCGCCGGTGGGCACCATGGCGGGCTACAGCCGGGACAAGTTCACGCACTGGGCGCAGCAGGGCAACAAGTGCGACACCCGTGAGGTGGTCCTGGAGCGCGACGGGACCGATGTCACCCGGGACGCCGAGTGCAAGGCCGTCTCGGGCACCTGGAAGAGCCTCTACGACGGGGTGGTCGTGACCGAGGCCGGGAGGATGGACATCGACCACATGGTGCCGCTCGCCGAGGGCTGGCGCTCGGGCGCGGCCGGCTGGGACTCGGCGCGACGCAAGGCCTTCGCCAACGATCTGACCCATCCCCAGCTGCTGGCCGTGACCGCGGCCTCGAACCGTTCCAAGGGTGATCAGAGCCCCGACCTGTGGCAGCCGCCGGACAAGGCGAGCTGGTGCCAGTACGGGCGGGCCTGGACCACCGTGAAATCCACGTACGGACTGACCGTCACCGAACCGGAGAAGAAGATGCTCACCACGATGCTGGACACCTGCGCCTCATGACGCGGCCGGACCAGTGGCAGGACGAGGTGCTCGCCGGGCCGGGCGGCGCGATGACCGACGAGGTCGGTGTGATCACCGGCCCGCTGACGCTGCGTACGACGGTGGTGGCCGGGGGCCTGGTCCGGTTCGACGTCCAGTACAAGGACGCCGACGAGTGGTACGTGCTCACCGGCAGTCCCCGGGCCCATCACGGCGCCCCGGCCGCCCTGCACGCCGCCGCCCTCGCGGCGGTCCGGGCGGGCGGCGGGGCCGAGGCGCCGGGCGGCGGGACCGGCTGAGGCGCGGGGCGACCGGGCGCGGGGCTCAGAGGACGGCGATGCCCAGGGGCCGGGCGCCCGCCGCGAGTCGGCGGGTGGCACCGGTGTCGAGGTCGACGACCGTGATGCCGTTCCAGTAGCCGTCGCGGGTGTAGCCGCCCGTGACGTAGGCGGTCCGGCCGTCCCGGGAGACGGCCACGTCCTCGTGCGGGCCCTGGAGCGGGTACACCCGCTCGGCGCCGTCCGGGGCACGGACGGTCAGTGAGGGGCCCTTGCCGTCGCCGGGCCGCACGGCGCCCGTGCCCACCACCAGGAGCCGGCCGTCGGGCGTGAGGGCGGCGCCGTGCTGGTGGGTGTCGGCGGTCATCGGCTCGATCCGGGTCCGCCCGGTCCTCGGGTCGACCACCGCCAGCCGCTCCCCCTCGAAGGGGAGCAGCAGGTGCCCGTCGGTGGGGCGTACGACGGCGTAGTGCGGCTTCAGCCAGGAGGCGAGCCCGCCCTCGGTGCCGTAGGGGGCCACCTCGATGCGGCGGGGGCGCAGCGCGTCGGCCGCGACCACCGTGACGTCGAAGGAGTCGTGCCCGGTGACGTAGACCTCGGCGCCGTCCGCCGACACGTCCACGTCGAAGGGGCGCCGGCCGACCGGCACGACGGCGGTGACCTCGTTCCTCGCCGTGTCGAGGACCTCCAGGACCCCGGTGGTCCCGGGGACGTTGACCCCGACGTAGGCGTGCGCGCCGTCGGGCGACAGCGCGATGCCCATGCCGCCGCCCCGGTACTCGCCGTCGGTGACGGGGCCGGTGGCGGTCCGGTACGGGATCAGGGCCACCCGTACCCGGGTGCGCGTGTCGACGACCGCCACCCCCTCGGCGGTGGCGACCCATGCCCGGCCGTCCGCGCCCAGGGCCATCCCGTACGGGGCCCTGCCCACGGTGACCGAGGCGACCGTGCCGCGCTCGGGGTCCACGAACGACACGGTGTCGGCCCCGAAGTCGGCGGTCAGCAGCAGCCCTTGCGGGGTGGGAACGGTGTCGGGCAGCGGGGAGGCGGCGGAGGACGCCGGGGCGGGCGGCGCGGGCGGGGCGTTCCCGGCGCAGGCGCCGAGCAGCAGGGCCGCGGCCATCGCCGCGAGGGCGCCGCGGGTGCGGGTACGGGTGTCCCGTGCGCGGCGGTTCATCGGCCGGACCCGGCTTCCGCGGCGTCGGCCGCCGCCTTCAGGGTCCGCGCCATGCCGTCGAAGCCCCGGCGGGCGGCATGCTCGTAGGCGGTCACGCCCTCGTGGTCGGGCAGCAGCGGATCGGCGCCGGCCGCGAGCAGGACCGTGACGACCTCGGCGTGGCGCGGGCCGCCGTCGCCGAGGATCACCGCCTCCAGCAGGGCGGTCCAGCCGAGCCGGTTGATGTGGTCGACGTCGATGTCCGTCGTCTCGAGCACGGCGCGCACGTAGGCGATGTGCCCGCGCTCGGCGGCCGGGATGAGGGAGATCCCGCCGAAGCGGTTGCGCTGCTTCAGGTCGGGTCCGGCGGGCAGCAGCAGGCGCATCATCCGCACGCTGCCGGTGACGCCGGTCACCAGCCAGGGGCTGTCCTGCCGGGAGTCGGGGGCGTTCGGGTCGGCTCCGGCGGCGACCAGCAGTTCGGCCACGGTCACGTGGTCGCCGAGCGCGGCGAGCAGGAGCGGCGTGCGCAGTTCCTCGTCGCGGGCCTCCACGGCAGCCCCCGCGGCGAGCGCCGCGCCCACCGCGGCCGCGTCGCCGCGGCGGGCCCCGTCGAGGAGGAGTCGGTCGTGCGCGTTCATGGTGTCCCTCTCGGCTCCGGGCGGGGAGGGCCGGGTACGCCCTCCCGCTCCCCCGGTCCATGCTCGCCGCGCCGCGCCTGCCGGCGGGTCCGACCGGCGGCCGGAGCGCGCGAGCGGTCCGGCCGACCCGCGGGTCGACCGATCGGCCGATGCGGCCGCGCCCGGCTCGCCGCTCACCTGCACGACCGACCGACGGCCACCCCTGGGGCGATGAGAAGGTACCCGCCTGCGCAAGGCGTCCCCGCCGGTACCGTCGGCGGCGGTTCGAGCTGACCGACGCAATCCTTTCCGACGGCACGTATGCGGCGGAACTCACCGGTCGGGGCTGTCGATCCTGCTCGTCAGCACGGTCCCCAGGCGCACGCACGCCGCACGGCCCATGGAGAGCGGCCCGCCCCGGACCGCCCCCTCGCCGGTACCGATCGAGGGCACGCTCACCACCGGGCCCGCACGTTGCGCGTCACCGACGACGTCGACACCCTGCCGACACCCCAACGGGTCGACCGTGCCCAGGTCGAACTCTCCTGAGCAGACGGCGGTCGCCGCACGCCGGTCCACCAACTGCCGGCCGGCGGCCGTTCTCGCTAACGGTCCTCAGTGGGCCCGGACCGGCCAGAAGTCTCAGGGCTTCCGAGGGATCGGCACCATGGACATTCGCGTGGGTCGTTCGCCAGGCCGGCCGGAGGAGGCGGGGGGAGGGGCAGGGGCAGTGAACAGCCCAACCTGTATTCGTCCTGGAGTTCTGACATCGAGCTCATCCGTGTCCAGGACGGGGTGGTTTCGCGGGCCGTGCCTGCTTCAGCCAGGCGGCGGATCGTCAGCATCAACACCGCCCGCACCGTGCCCGCCACCCGTCGTGCCGTCGTCCATGGATCACGAGCTGCCGCATCATCGCAGGTGGCCATCCTCACGCAACCCTTCTCGCAGGTGTCCAGATGATCCGGAAGCCGGACCGCGCAACGAACTGCCCTCAGCTGCCGCGCGTCTCGGCGGGACGGACCTTGCCGAAGCGCACCATCCACAGCGGACGGCTCCCACCACGACAGACCAATGATAATTCTTTCGGTTCGGGAATTTCGAACTTCCCCCTCGCCACCCAGGACGAAATAGAGCGAGCACGAATCAGACCGGCCGCCACCCTTTCAAACATTACTCATTCGACGACGACAGAGCAGCGATGTGCGAATTGCCGGGGTTTTCGCCCCACTCCGACGATGTGCGAATTGCCGGGGTTTTCACCCCGCTGCGGCGATGGGCGAGTTGCCGGGGTTTCAGCGATATTGACCACTCTTTCCGCTGGGCGTGCCGGATCAGCCGAACGGGCCGAGCGTCCTGCCGGCACGTGGCATCGGACAGCGTTCCGGCGCGGCCCATCAGGGCCCTGCAGGCTGCGGCTCTCCAGGGCAATGCCGCGCGGCGCAGGGGCTGGATGGACTTTCGCCGCCCCCCTTCGGCCGCCTCACCGCACCCAGGGCTTCATCGCCCGAGGCGCCGGCATCGAGCCGGCGCAGCACTCCACCCTCAGAGCTGCAGCGGTTCAGCGGGTGGGGCCTGCCGCCGACCAGGGAGCGTTCGGCCGTAGGACGGGTGGCCGACGTGGCTCATGAACGATCCGGATGCGGGGACGCCGACAGGCTCCTCCCCCGGCCACACCGGCACTGCCACTTCCCGGCGAGACAGCTCAGTGGCATCCACGTGCAGGGACAGGACCTGCCTGAAGCGTCGTTGGCGCCTCAGCTCAAGGGCGTCCACCGCCCAGAGACGGCCGGCCCGCGTCGAGTACAACGCCGTGAGAACTGTGCCCAGCGTGGCGGAAATCAGCACGATCCACAGGAAGATGTCTCCCACAGCTGATCCTTTCGAAGGTTGTGGTGGCGAGTACCGCCCGGTCCGAAGCCCGGCGATCGCACGGCATAACGCAGGGGCATATGCCTGGTTGCGTCCTGTCCCCCGATTGCAGCCATGCGCGGCAACCCGTCAGCCTTGGCATCTCGACCTATTTACCGATGGTCGGTCGACCCTCCGAGCTCCGAGCCCGGGGCGAGCACGCTCCTTGGGGCCACGTAGCCGCCCAAGCCCCGGGGAGCGGCGCCGGTGGAGCCCATGACGGGGCCCGACGCCAAGGGGGAGACGTGAAACGGCGGCCTGCGGCACGAGCCGGCGGCAGGCACGGGCGCGTCCCGATCGACAGGCGGGAGGACGGTCGTGTTGAACGTGGACGCATCGCCGACGGCCGGCCCCGCAGAAGCGCGGAGGTGCGGGTCCCACTCGCCGGATTCCCGCATCGAGCCGAAGCTCGACCTCACCTGAGTCACGCACCGGCGCGGCAGAAGAAATAACGTTCCGGCTGTTTGTTGAAATCGATATGACAGGGCCTAAAACTTGCCCCTCCGCCACCATCACCCGGATGGCGCATACCCTGACCAACATCGACAGCGTTTATGGAATATGACAACAGCAAAGCTCCCCGCCTTCCTCCGCAGGACTGCGGACGAAGACGAACAGGGAGACAGCTTTCGCTCCGGGGCGATCCGGGTCGGGAAGTGGCTTTTCATTCCGGGCTCAGCCGGCTGCGGCGTGACCCGGAACGCAACGCTGGAAGACGAGAGTCTGGAAATCGATCTCAGTTACTCGTCCTCGATCTTTGAGGAGTTTCTTCATACGATGAGCCTGATCCAGACCGACTTCGGCAGGCGGTTGGGGAACGCGGCAGCGTCCGCAACGGCCGTCGGCGAGCGCTCGGGTGGCAGCTCCCGTGTATGAGCCGTACGGGTACCCGGACATCCACGGTCTCCACCCCCAGCCGGAGACCTCGGCGTTCTGGGGCCGGCAAGAACACGTACAGCATCCCGCTCCTGGGCAACCGCTCGGCGGACCCGGCGAGGCGAATCGACCGTGGGATCCGGTGGAGGAACTCGCCGGCCTTCTCCAGGAGAGCGCTGCAGGTGGGCAGCGGGAGCCCCTCACCCGAGGCGGCTTCGACCGCACCGGTGACACGGCCGGCACCATCGGCCTCGTCGCAGGGTTGAAGCACTCCGCTCCCGAGCGTCCGCCCGCACGAGCCTCCGGGGGACACCGGCGAAACCTGCCGAAATCGCCGGTCATGACCCTGCTGCAAACCGGCAGTCTGTTCACCGCCACGCTGGTGGGCGCCATCGCGGCAGTCGTGAGCATCCTCAGTGGAGTGGCCATCTGCGACACCCTGCGCCACAGCGCCGGACCCCAAACGGCCCGCGAAGTGGTCAGCTGGTGGCCCCTGCTGATCTACGGCCCCTGGATGGTCGCCTCCCTGTCCATCCTCAGATCGGCCTTGCACCAGCGCCGCGCGCTTCATTCCTGGTCCATCGTGTTGTTGTTCTCCACCCTGGCCACGCTTTTGTGCGTGGCCCAGGCGCCCAGAACAATCGCGGGCGGG
This sequence comes from Streptomyces virginiae, assembly GCF_041432505.1. GTDB lineage: Bacteria > Actinomycetota > Actinomycetes > Streptomycetales > Streptomycetaceae > Streptomyces > Streptomyces virginiae_A. The sequence continues at coordinate 8,476,348 of NZ_CP107871.1, read as the reverse complement.
GCTGCATCCGCTCTTCCCGCAGTCGCGGCGCTGGCCTGCTTCCAACAGCTGGTCCGCCAGATCACGCTCACGCGACCACCTCGCCAGGCCGCTCCGCGGCACCGCAACCCGACAGCCTCTGTGCCCACTCCGCTCCGGCAGACGGCGACCACCGGACGCGGCGCGAGCAGTGTCGCTCCTGCCTACCCTGCGGCCGACAGCGGGGCGGTCCACTCGTCCCACAGTCACGGCCACGGCCACCGATTCGGATACGGCGCATGACGCTCGCACGCGTGCGGCAGTGCCACGTGCGCAGGTCGACGCAAAGGTCCTTGGTTCGACGTCCAAGTGCGGGAGCCGGAATCCTGGACGCGCGTCAGAGAGGAAACCGGGGTGCCGCACGACGACGCAAGAGAGCCGATCGGCCCACGGGCGGCGCCCGTGAAGAGCACAGGCGGTAGCAGCTGCTGACTCCTCCCTGGCCAACCCGGTCCTTCCCACACGTCAAAGGGGTGCTCGCCTGCACCTTTGAAACGAAGATCGAAACCGATAGTCACGGTCCGCACCCAGACTCAATCCGACGGTCTACCCGTCTTTCCCCCCATCGCGAGCTGACTCCGAGCCGGCCGTCCACCGCGATGCTGCCGGGACCACACCCCCGCACCCCGAGCGTCCGATCACTGCGGCACACCGGCCCGACGTGCCGTGGGGAACGGTCATGCCGGGCAACGGAAGGTGGCCCCGTCGGCATCTGCGGCAGGACTGCCGCTCAGGTGATCAGCGCCATGGCAGCCATGGGGGGTCATGCGCAAGGGGCCTGCGCCCACCGGGCACAGGGCCACACTCCACTCAACCGAACACACACATGCGCTCCGGCGCCTCGCCGCCACGCCCATCATGAGAGATCAGCAACATGTACGAACTGAACTACGCAGAACGAACCCAGTACAAGCGGCGCCAGGACACCGCCTACCAAGCCGGCGCAGACGCTGTCACCAAGCTTCAGGCAGCGCTCGCGCTCGCAGACATGACACTTCCCTCCTTGAGCAACGACGGGCCCGTGGCCGGCCACGGCTTCGTCCGGCTCGGAGGGTGCAACGCGGCCTTCGCCAACCGGCTCGCCGAAGTCATCACCGCAGGTGCCCGCGCACTGCAGTATCAATCCAAAACCGGCAAAGTGGAGCAGCCTCAGGAGGGGTTGCAGCAACGGCGCACCGTCCACGGCATCGCAGGTGACGGCTACCAGATCCTGCGCGCGCAAGCTCCGGCCGCACCGGACCCCATCGTCGCGTTCCTCCTTGCCGTGCGCGAGACCACCGGGCATCCAGCCCGCCTGGAGCGGACGCCGACACCGGCCCACTGAGGCTGTACCAACTCACGGGCCTGGCCGAACCGGTCCGCCACCGCCATCAGCTCGGCGAGCACGTCCTCGACGAGCTGATGGCGGAACCGAACGCTCGGTCGCCCGCCAAAGGCCGCCCCCGGACCGGCGAGGAGGCGGTCAACGCGATTCGGCCTGGGCCTCCTTCGCCACCGACAGCGGCTCGGCGATGTCCTCCAGCGAGCGGCGCTCGGCCTTGACCGCCAGGAACGCCGCCACGAGTCCGGCGGCGCACATCAGCGCGGCACCGATCCGGAAGGCGAGCGCCGTGTCGCCGACCACGCCCGACTCGGTGAGGTCGGCGAAGATCAGCGGGCCGCTGATGCCACCGGCCGCGGTGCCGAGGGCGTAGAAGAAGGCGATGGCCATGGCGCGGGTCTCCATGGGAAAGACCTCCGAGACGGTCAGGTACGCACTGGAGGCGCCCGCCGACGCGAAGAACAACACCACGCACCAGCAGGCCGTCATGGTCGTCGCCGTCAGTGAACCCCGGTCGAACAGCCATGCCGTGCCGAACAGGAGCACGCCCGAGAGCAGGTAGGTGGAGGAGATCATGATCCGGCGCCCGAGCGTGTCGAACAGCGCGCCGAGCAACAGCGGTCCGAGGAAGTTGCCCGCGGCGATGACGGCGAAGTAATAGCCGGTGCTGCCTGTCGGCACGTCGAAGAACGTCGTGAGGATGGTGCCGAAGCCGAAGGTGATGGCGTTGTAGAGGAACGCCTGGCCGATGAAGAGCGACAGGCCGAGGAACGCGCGACGCGGGTAGCGGCCGAAGACCGTCCTGGCGATCAGCCCGAAGCCGATGCTCGCGCGCTGGTGGACGGTGATCTCGCCGGCCGGCGGCGGGAGGCGTTCGCCCTTCTCCTCCTCGATCCGGTGCTCCACCGAGCTCACCAGTTCCTCGGCGTCCTCCGATCTGCCGTGGATGAACTGCCAGCGCGGACTCTCGGGGACGTGCCGGCGCACCAGCAGGACGACCAGGCCGAGGACGACGCCGAGCGCGAAACTGAGCCGCCAGCCGAGGTTCTTGGGGAAGATGTCGGTGTCCAGCATCACGACGGACAGCAGGGCGCCGCCGATCGCGCCCAGCCAGTAGCTGCCGTTGATGATGAGGTCGACGCGGCCCCGGTAGAGGGACGGGATCAGTTCGTCGATCGCCGAGTTGATGGCCGCGTACTCGCCGCCGATGCCGAAGCCGGTGAGGAAGCGGAAGAGGAAGAACCACCAGGACTCGAAGGACAGCGCGGTCATCGCGGTCGCGCCCAGGTAGACGACCAGGGTCACCATGAAGAGCTTCTTGCGGCCGTAGCGGTCCGTCAGCCAGCCGAAGAAGAGCGCCCCGGAGCAGGCACCTGCCACGTAGAGAGCGGCGGCGACGCCGGTGACCTGGGCGGCGGTGATGTCGAGGCCGCTGCCTTCCTCGGCGAGGCGGCCGGCGACGTTGCCGACGATGGTGACCTCGAGGCCGTCGAGGATCCAGACGGTGCCGAGGCCGATCACGATCATCCAGTGCCACCGGGACCACGGCAGGCGGTCGAGGCGGGCCGGCACGGCCGTGGTGACGGTGCCCGTGGTGGCCGGCACGGGCACCGGCGACGAGTCGGATGCCATGGTTCCCTGTTCCTCCTTCTCGGACGCCCCTTTGCCCTGCCGGGTTCCCGCGAACCGGCAGGACATGCGGTCACGTCCCAGCTTGCTCGCGGGCTCCGGGCACACCCGCCGCGACACACCTGACACGGCCCGCGCGAACTGCCGTAGCCCGGCCGCCGTGCCGTTCGCGCAGCTGTGACGGCCCCTCACCAACTGCGTGGCCGAGCGCCGTTGTCAGTGGTCACGGCTACGTTCGTGATGTTGCAAGGGGCCGTTTCCCGACAGGAGTGGATGATGTCCGAGAGCAGTGTTCAGCCCACGCTGAGGGTGGTGCTGGCCGACGTGAACGAGCACGTGGTGGAGGCGTGGCGGGCGGCGTTCGCGGACACCCCCGGCATCGAGATCCGCTGCGGCTCGATCCTCGACGAGGACGTCGACGCCTGGGTCACCCCCACGAACTCCCGGGGCCGGATGGACGGCGGCGTCGACGCCGCCATCAAGCGCCACCTCGGATCGGGCATCCAAGTACGGGTACAGCGCGCGATCCGAGACCGGTTCGCCGGAGTCCTCCCGGTGGGCAGCGCGGTCTGCGTCCCGTCGGGCACGGCCGTCCCCCGGTACCTGATATCGACCCCGACCATGGTGCAGTCCTCGCAGAACGTGAGCGCCACCCTGAACGTGGCACTGGCCTGCGCCGCCGCGTTCCAGGCCGTTCACCGGCAGAACCGGCGGACGCCGGGCAGCATCCGCTCCGTGGCCCTGGTCGGGATGGGCGCGCAGACCGGCCGAGTCCCGGCCCGGCTGTGCGCCAACCTCATGTGGACCGGCTACACCCTCTTCCACGACCACTGGTTCCAGGACGACGACGAGTTGCGCGCCACGATCATCACGCAGCTGAACGGCATCGAGAAGGCCCCCGTCGAGGAGCGGAGACGCATCGTGCCGCCGAAGCCCGACGGGCCCGTCCCCGCAGGCCACCCGGTCGGCCACCTCCCTTCCTCCACCGACACGAACGAGAGCTCCTCTCCCATGACCGACGCGAACGACCCCCTGGCTCTCACCGAACTCTTCGACGGCGGCGGCGAACCCTGGCTTCCGCTCCTGAGGCCGGTCATCGAGGCGCTGCCGGACGCCCCCCGGTTCATCGGGAAGGGCCGCAGCCCCGAGGTCGTCCCGGTGCGCGAGCTGACCTTCCAAGCGCTCAAGCCCAACCCGCCGCACAAGTGGAAGGTCGTCGCCTTCGGCCAGAATCCCTACCCACGGCCGGAGAGCGCGACCGGCATAGCCATGTTCGACAACACCTTCAGCGACTGGAAGGACAGCCAGTTCGGCCGGGTCGTCAGCATCCGCTGCCTCATCAAGGCGGCGGCGATGTGGAAGTACGGCATAGCCAAGAAGACGCCCATCGCCGAGGTGCGCGCGTTGTTGAAGGAGCGGGACACCGTCCAGCCGCCGGAGTGGTTCCAGGCGATGCTCACGCAGGGCGTGCTGCTGCTGAACGCCTCCCTCACCGCCAGCGGCGACGGAGCGATGGGCGCCGACCAGCACACGGCGTTCTGGCGGCCCGTCGCCGAACGCATCGTCGAGGAGATCCTCAAGGCCAAGCAGGACGCCGACGAGGAGGACCGCGGGATCGTCTTCGCCTGGTGGGGGGCGCACGCCCGTAACCTCAAGCGGGTCGTCCTGCGACTGCAGGAGAAGTACCCGGACGTCGAGGTCCGGCACATCGACCACGCGAACCCGGCGGCGCAGGGCGACATCTTCTGCGAGGGCGACCACTTCGCCCTGGTGAACGAGGCCCTCGCCTCGCTGGGCGCCGACCCGGTCGACTGGCTGCCGAGCAAGGGGTGGGATCAGGGAACGGCCGGCGCGGACGCGGGGGTCGCGGCACGTATGGGCGCCTTCATCGAGTCGACGATGAACCTGCACCAGCTGTACCTGGAGCGGCTCACCAGCGTCAAGGACGAGGGCCTGGTCCTCCCCGCGATCACCGGCGTGTTCGACACGCCGCTGATGGATTTCCAGGAAGCCGTCGCACCCGTCGCCCGGACGCTGGCCGGGCTCGCCGGACACATCGACCGCTCACACGACTTCGGCAAGCGGCGGGCGGACGAGACGTCCGCCGGCCTGTCCGCCGACGCGATCGCCGCGCTCCACCTCTACACCTGCGAGTCCGCCTTCTACCGCGAGATCAACGCCGTCCTGCGCTCCCCGGACCGCACCGCGGTCACGCCCTACCTCCCGTACCTGCGGCTGCTGTTCTCGGCGGTGTCCGGGCTGCCCGCGCACACGCAGCCGTTGTGGCGCGGCGTGTCGCTGGACCTGCGGGCGCAGTACCCGGTGGGCCGGACGGTCACCTGGTGGGGCGTCTCCTCGTGCACCTCCCAGCTGCACGTGGCCCGGTCCTTCCTGGGCAGCCGTGGCAAGCGCACGCTCTTCGAGGTGACCCCCGCCAAGGCGGTCGGGATCAAGAGGTTCTCCGCGTTCACGGGAGAGGAGGAGTACATCCTCGCCCCGGGCACGCAGCTCAAGGTGACGGACATCAAGAGCGAGCGCAGCGGTCTCCACACGGTCAGGCTGACCGAGGTCGACGACGCCCTCATGGTGTCCTGACCCCGCGCCCCGGACGAGCCGGCTGCCGGCTGTCCGCGCCGGGGGTTGCCGGCCGCCCCGGCTGGGGTGCGGGGTGACCGGGTGCCGTACGGATCCGGGCGGCAGCCCGTCCTGCGGGCGGGCCTGTCGCATGACGTCACGTCACCGTGGCGCTGTCACCGGGAACGGTCAGCACATGAACAGCGGTCGGGGAGGGGACGCGGCCAGGCGAGGCGGGCAGCTTGGTGGTTCCGGCTTCCGAGGCCGCGTCCGGCCTCGACGAGGTCGAGGCGGCCCGGCGGGGGTGGTACAGGCACCACCCGCGATGCGGGCACTGGGGGGATCGTCCGGTGGACCGGGTTCTCGGAGGATCGGTGGGTACCGAATCGCTCCGACCGGGGGAACCACTCACATGCACCTCTTCAAGAAGCCCGCGCGGTGGGCCACGGCCGCCGCGTGCGGGCTGCTCGCTTTCGCCGCCCTGCCCGCGTCACCGGCGAGCGCCGCCGGGGCGAAGGACGGCGCGCCGGCCGTGCCCGCGCGGTACGCGCAGCAGCGCCTCGACTGGCAACCGTGCGAGTCCGGTGCACTGGAGTGCGCCTCCATGACGGTGCCGCGCGACTGGTACCACCCGGGCACGGGGGCGGATCTGACCGTCGCGGTGTCCCGGCACCGGGCCACGGACCCTGCCGCGCGGCGGGGCGTGCTGATGATGGCGGCCGGCGGGCCGGGTGCCTCGGGGTTGGGCCGGCCGGCGGGGCCGGCGGCGTACTCGCCCAAGGTGGCGGCCGCGTACGACATCGTCGGCTTCGACCAGCGCGGGGTCGGGGCGAGCACGCAGGTGGTCTGCTCCGACCAGGACGCGGTGGACGCCCTGTTCACCAGCGGCGACCTGCGCGACCGCTCTCGCCGGGCCGTGGACGCCACCGTGGACCGGGCGCGGAACTTCGTGCGGGACTGCGAGCGCAGGTCGGGCGATCTGCTCCCGTACATCACCACCGACCAGGCCGTGCACGACATGGACCTGTTCCGGGCGCTGCTCGGCGAGTCGAAGGTGTCCTACTACGGACCCTCGTACGCCACCTTTCTCGGCGCCTACTACGCAACCGAGTTCCCGCGCCGGGTCGACCGGGTGGTGCTCGACAGCAACATCGGCTTCACGGGCAGTTGGCAGAAGTTCCTGACGGGCCAGCCGATGAGCTTCCAGCGCCGGTTCGAGCAGGACTTCCTGCCCTGGCTCGCCACGAACGACGCGACGTACCACCGGGGCCGGACCGCCGAGGAGGCCAAGGCTTCGTACGAGCGGCTGCGGCGCGCGCTGAGCGAGCACCCCCTGGACCTGGAGGGGACGACGATCACCCCCAACCACCTCGACGCCGCCGCCACCTCCCTCATCTACAGCGGCGACCGCTTCCCCGATCTGGCGACGCTGCTCGGTGTCCTGGAGCACCCGGAGGCGGCACCGCAGGCCGCCCGCAAGGCCCTGGCCGAGAAGCTGAAGCACCCGCTGGGGGCGCAGTTCGCGGCGGACTTCTTCTCCGTCATCTGCCAGGACACCCCGTGGAACCACGACAGCGCCTTCTGGGTCCGCCGCAGCGCGGCCGACAGCGCCGCGTACCCGATGGCCGGGGCCCGTGAGCTGACCTTCGCCTCGATATGCGCCGCCTGGCCGCGCTCCCGGGCGCCCCGGGTGCAGGTCACCGGGCAGGGGCTGCCGCCGATCATGATGCTCAACTCGCTCCACGACCCGGCCACGTACTACGAGGGCGCGCTGCAGGCCCACCAGGGGACGGCCGGATCCCGGCTGATCACCGTCGGCGGCGGCGACCACGGCGTCTACCAGTCGCACAACCCCTGTGTCGACGCGTACGTCGAGGGCTTCCTCGTCGACGGCCGGATGCCCACCGAGGATGCCTCGTGCGAGGGCAAGCCGCTTCCCGACCCGACCACTGGCCGGTAGGCCGTCCCCTTCGGATCTTGCCGGTCAAGCCCGTGTCGTCCGGTGCCGTGCATCGGCGCAGTCGCGCGGTGTCAGCGGATGGGGGACCCCGCACGGGGCGCGTGACGATCCGCCGGTGGAGCGCGAAGTGTGTGGACGGCAGAGAGCCGGCCCACGAACGCGGCCCGGACGCCCTCGCCCTCGCCCTCGGGATCACCGGCGCTCCGCGGGGGTCGGCCCCGTGGGGCGCGCACCGCCATGTCTTGGACCGGTCCCCCTCAAACGCCCGGCACCCACTGCTCGGCGCGGGATTGTCGTCATCCGTCGTTGTGTCCGGCTGATGCATTGATGGCCTGAGGGCGGTGGTCGGACCGGTACCCCTACTTGCTCCCGAAGCTGGGAGCTGTCCAGGGGAACAGATCGAAGATCAGCAGAACCGACCAGGTGAGTTGGATGCCTGCGGCCAGGATCCATGCGGGTCTGTTCGGCATCTTCATCAGCCTCAGACCCCCGTACAGCGTTGGGAGGCAGTAGGCGAGGCCCACGACCGCGTCGGCGAGGCGCTTGCCCCCGCTGTCTCGTTCGGCGGCCACGCCCTGGCCGATCCAGTACAGGAAGACACTCAGGCCCAGTACGCCCAGGCCTGCACAGATCCTGAGCAGCAGGGCCGGGTCCGTCGTTGCCCGTTGTGCTGCACGGGTGAGCCCGAGGACGGCAATGCCGGGTGAGCGGAGGACAGCGCCGAGTGGTGTGCCGGCGTCGTGGTCGAGCCAGAGGTCCGCCGGTGCCGGGGTGCGCTCGGTGGTCGCGCCGGCTGCTGCGCCGGGCGTCACCTCGTCCACCTGTTCCAGCAGCCCTAGCCGGATCGCCGCCCGTGTGCCGACCCGGAGACGCCGTGTCTCCGGGACAGGAAGCGATCCGTCAGCTGTTCCCTCTTCTCCCGGGACGCGCGATCGCTGCGCTTGCGCACGCTGCGACTTCAGCGGAGGGTCCGAGGCGTGCCGTTCAACGTCGCGGCTGGTGAGGGGCTTGTCCAACGCCACTTTGGACGCGAGTTGGACACCGCGGGCTGCCGCGGTCGGGTCGTCATGGCCGGCGGGGCGGGCAGGGTGCTGCTGCTCGGGGACCCCTTCCGTGTTGGACAGGGGTTGGACAAGGTCTTCATCGACGAGGAGTACCCGGGGCCCGGCGTCAGGTACCGCGGGAGTGGGTTGGAGGTCTTCTTCGATGAGCGCGTCGTCGTGGAGGCCTTCGGCGGTGATGTGCTCCAGGCGGGCTTCGAAGTCGGAGTCGTCCACCGCATCGTCGGTCTCGATGCGGACCGGTTCGAGGGAGCCGGGCGGGATGACCACGAGGTCCTGTGCTTCGCGTTCCAGCCGGCTGATCTCCTCCTGCGCGACCAGAACTTCGGCCATCCAGAACTCCTGCTGCTCCTCCGCCGTCATCCTTCGGGTGCGGGCCCGCTCCTGCTGCACCCGGACCCGGCTCAGGCGCTCCTTGGCCTGACCGAGCCGGCACTCCACCCGCGCCCGCTCGCGTTCGCTACCGAGCTTCAGCTGGAGCTCGGCATTCTCCAGCCGGCTCTGGGTGAAGGCGAGCATGGGCCGCAGCTCCGCGAGGTGCTTCTCCGCGTTCGCCGCGAGCGCCTGGTACTTGACGACCTGCTGCAGCGCGTCGTCGCGCCGCTGGTGCTGGCGCACCAACTCCCCGCCACCCGGGATACGCCCGGCACGGCGTTCGGCGTCGGCTGCCTTCCACAACTCCAGCGCCCGGACCGAGGCGGTGTTGCGGCGGACGCCGGGCGGGGTGAAGGCCTCCACGAGCTTCCCGACCAAAGGCTTGGGTACGAGCTGCGAGCCGTTGAGGTAGTTCCCCCAGCTGGAACTGCTCCGGCCGAACCGGTCGGCCAGCTCCCGCACCGGCGTGCCCCCGGTCAACGCCACCAGGAACAGGGCAAGCCGGCCGGCCGCCGTCTCCTCGTCGATCTCACGCTGCGGCGACACCGCACCCCTCCCCCACCGTGCCGTCCAACCCCGACCATCCGATGACCACGCTCGAACCCCCTCCCAACAGGCGAAACGCCCTTCGCCCACCCATGGACAGACCCGCGACGACGACTCTCTCCTCACCGCAACCGGTTCCGCCACCAGGGGAGAACGCCATGAGCCTGTCCACGCTGTACGCATTCCTCGGCCACGACATCCTCGGCAACGTCATCGCCGCCGCCCTCGTCGCCGGGACCGGATACCTAGCCAAGAAGATCCGAGCCCGCGCCCGCAACCGGAACGACCGAACCCGCAACACCCACCAGTAACCGACAGGGACGCGGCCCACCCGCTGAGGGAACGACACCCACGCCGCCCGGCACCGCATCGACGGTGCCGGGCGAGTGCTCCTCACCGCCGCCCCTATGAAGCCAGAACCGTCGAGGCGTAGGCCTGATCCTTGAGAAGCCTGGCAAGGAGATCGCCCCCGGTCCCCTTCCAGGTGATCGTGTGGCACCGGCTCGATCTTGTCAGCTGACGCCCGCTCAATCGGCTGTGCTGTTGCGAGCTGTCAGTCGTTGGCGCGTCCAGGTGATGAAGTCGTCTTGCGGGCTGGTCAACTGCACGTTGGCCAGCAGAGTTTCGATCTCCTCATGCGAAGCGTCATCGACCCTAAGGAGGATCTCCACTCTCGTGAGCGGCACGAGTCGCACCACTGGCAGCACTGGGTGGCGGCACTCCTGCAGGAGATTGCTTCGATCGAGAAGGTGGACGATCTGCGGGATGGCCTCGTCGCGTAGAACCGTCGCCAGCGCCTCGCCGCAGCTGAGGCCGTTGTCCTCGCGCAGGGCCCAGCGCTCGCGAAACGACGTCACGGAATCCGGAGCGTGCGCTGCGTGAGGCGGCGGAATCGCATTGCCTGCCAGCACTGCGGGCCCGAAAGCGATGGGGGCTCGTGCTTTCCCGATGGCTGAGTGCCGGTCAATCCACTCCCAGTACGGCGCCGGCACGATGCGGTAGCCGACCTCGAAGACGGCCGCATCAGGGTCTATGTAGTGACGGGCGAGCCCGAGAATGGCTTGATCACCGTTGCCGGCAGTGAGGCGGAAGGCGCGGCCGGACTTCTTGAAGCCGGCTGCTTTCATCACCGGGGCCGCGTGCTGCTTGACCAGTAGGTCCAGCGGTGTCATCGATGCCTTCCACGTTCTGCGTGCACATCCCTCAAGGTTCACCGACATCGAGGTGAGTGAAGCGTGAGCGGCCCCGATCGCGATGCCGGGAGTCTGATGTTCGCACGGGAGGTTCGGCCACTTCAGAGGACCGAACGCCTGCATGACCCCCGTCAGCAACAATGCCGCGTTCGAGCAAGCATCTGGTGATCGCCCTCACGGAATGTGTGCCAGAACCGAGAACCAAGAACGGGGGTCGGCGGGTTCCAGGATCATCCGATGCTGCTGGGCCGGCTTTGGAATGCTGCAGAGTTCCAGGAACGCCTCACAGCCCCCGTGTCGGGGATCGGGTCCAGGGCGCGGTGCAGCATCAGAACGTGCGATCGATAGCATCCCGTCGCGACGTTGCAGTGTCCTGACGAGGTGGGGAAGCGATGAGCGAGGACGTCCTGTCGATCATTCCGAGTAATCCGCGGTGGCAGCCGGATCGCGATGCGGTTGATCGCGTGATCGCGCTCGTCGAGGAGCTGACTCCCGAGGTTGCCGACGGCCTGGACGTGGAGATCGACGTGACGTGGCACGACGTGCTGACCGCTGTTGACTGCGGCGGCAACCTGGAAAGGATCGGTTGCCCCTTGTGCCAGGCAGACATCGACACGGAGTGGTGGGGCGACCTCCTTGAGGCTCACTGCGACGACGGGTTCACCACACTCGCGATCGAGGTCCCGTGCTGTGGCGGATCAACCACTCTGGATGTGCTGGATTACGACTGGCCGTGTGGATTCGCCCGCTTCGAGATCGCCATCTGGAACCCCGAACGCCTCTGGTTCAGCGAAGACGAACTGAGGGCGCTGGCGGACCGACTCGGCCATCCGGTGAAGCAAATCCGGGCCCATATCTGAACCTCGGCAGCTCAGGCCGTCGCGTCTGCCCGATGGCCCCAGCCCGGCTGTGCGGCCCTCGCCGAACGTGCCGCCGGCGTGCGGCATGCGCGCCGTCGGCACGTTTGGGGCGGTGGCCAGGGCTTGGCCGAGCCAGACGCTCCCCAGGACGGACAGGTGGCGCAGCGGCCCGTTGGCGAAGGAGATGACGGAGAGGCGGCCGGTGGAAGCGACCGGACGTCTTCGCCTTCAAGGTCGTCGGGGTCCCACTGGCCGAAGCCCTACGGGGCGGCCGCGGCAAACGCCGGCTCCAGAGAGGTGTGCCCTTGATGCTGAAGCCCTTGCGAGGTCCTCAACGGTGCCGGCGCACGCGCGGTGGTGGCCGGCGTCTGGTGTGCCGATGCTGCGGGGACGCGTCACCGCACTTGGACACGGGCGGTATCCCGACGACTCGGTCAGCACCGTACGGTCTGTCGCTTCGGCGGGCGTGTGAACGCGGAGCGTGTCGGCCGCGGGCCTTGATCACCCCGGTCTACGGTGGATCCAGGGTCCAGCGCCGCGTCATGCGGGGCGAGCGTTCCCCGGCACGGTCGTCGAGGCAGCCGCCTTGTACACCTTCACCTGCGAGGAGCGGCACATGCATCCGACACCAGGGGTGACCGACATCATCCGCAACGCCGACGTCGTATGAGCTCGGCGGCACATGCGATCTGAGCTGCCACCAGGCCCGGGAAGTAATCGACCGTGACCGGACAGAACCCTTCCGACACGGACCGTACGAGCCCGCGCGAGCCGGGGCCGAGGTCTGCTGTCCGCACCGAGAGCCGCTGGCCGATGGCCGCGGCGGTCATCGCTTCGGCGGTCCTCACCCTGCTTCTGCCCGACGACCTACGCCTCGGGCCCCGATGGGCGCTCCCCCTCGCCGAGGGGCTCCTACTGGTGGCGCTGATCTCGGGAGACCCGGGCCGGATCAGCCGCCGTTCCACCGTCCTGCGCTCGGTGGCGGTGGCCCTGGTTGTGGTGCTCGTGGGTAGTGCCATCTGGTCGACGATCCAACTGATCGACGACCTGATCCACGGCGGACACGAGACGAACTCCGCCAATGCCCTCCTGCTGGCCGGCGGCAGCGTCTGGTCCTCCACCGTTCTCGCCTTCTCCCTCCTCTACTTCGAACTCGACAGCGGCGGACCGGCCGCCCGGGCCCACCACATGCCACCCACTCCGGCGCTCGCCTTTCCCCAACAGCTCAGCCCCGAACTGAACGCCCCGCACTGGCGCCCGCACTACATCGACTACCTCTACCTCGGGTTCACCAATTCCACCGCGTTGAGCCCCACCGACGTCATGCCACTTGCACCATGGGCCAAGAGCGTCATGACCCTCCAGTCCATCCTTTCCCTCATGATCCTTGGACTCGTCGTCGCCCGGGCCGTGAACGTCCTCGCCTGAGATGGCCCGACGGAGGTCCGTGGCGCCGTGCCGCGTCCGTGAGCTGTCGAGGGGCCGCGCAGGGCTACAGGTGGCCGGCTGGTCAGGAGCGAGGGTGCTGTCATGGGCCAATGCTTCGGTCAGGCGTGCCGGGCCGGCGTCGATGTCCTCGTCGCGGCGCTTGACGCGACCGGACAGATCGGCCTGTGGTCGGGGGACATGATGGGGTCTGGCGCCGAGCGGTGGATCGGTCGCTCGATCCAGTTCACAGATCCTGTCGCGGATCATTGCGCTCAAGGCGCTGCCGAGCATGCCCATGACGGCTGCGGCCTACGGGCCGTGCACGAGCGCGTCTCCGACAGCCGCAGCATAGCCGGCAGGATGCAGGGCTCGGCCCGCCGCAACACCACACTGAGCGTCGTCCAATACCCAGCCCGCGGACCGCGCTGCGCTGCGGCGAACCCGAACGCCGACAGGGCCGATGTCGTGACACGCACGCGGTGTCACCTGTCCTGCGCGGTCAGGAGCATGACCAGGGCCTTGGCGGAGGTCGTCCCGGGCCGCCATCCGCTCCAGCACATCGGCGGCGCGCAGCGCGGCCGGCGGCGCGTCCGCGGCCGTGGCGTTCAGCCGCTCGGCCATCTCCACCAGGAGCGCGGTCAAGGGATCGGGCAGCGGCACGGCCGCCTCGCGGACCACGGACAGGTGCGCGGTCCAGTCGGCGAGCGGTCCGGTAGGTCGACGTCCGCTTCGTACAGGGGCCGGTCGCCGACCGTCGCCCGGTCCAGCGGGTACTCGGCTGCGCCGCGCCATCCGCACGCGCACTCCGCCCGCAAGGCCTCCGCAGGCTTACGACGGTACCGGCCGTCGTAGCCCGACCAGTGCGTCGTCGACGGCACGTCCGAACCGCTCCCGACGTCGAAGTACACCGGCCCCGGCTCACCGCCGCCGACCAGGACGCCCACCGCTCCGGCGTGCGCGTCACCGAAATCCACCGTCCCCCCGTCCCACCAGGAGCTTCTTGGGAGCCTTCAGCGGGGATCGGGCGATACACCGTCGTTCAGGTCGGTGTACAGCAGATGATGGTCCGAGTAGAGGCTGGGGCGGACGTGGTGTGTGCGCGGGGTGATGCCGCGCAGGAACACGTAGTCGAACTTGCTGTCCCAGTCGGTGGTCGCCGTGCAGGCGTCCGTGTCGGCATCGGTGGTCGAGGGGCGGCAGCCGGGGTCTGTGTCCGGGGCCAGGGCCCACATCGGGGCGAGTTCGGGCGCGTGCGGCGCGGCGTTGAAGTCGCCGAGGACGATCGCACGGTCGTGGCGAGCGACTTCCGCAGCGAGTACCTCGATCTGGTCCGCCCGGACCTCGCCCTGCCTGCGCTCGGCGAGGTGAGTGTTGAAGACGCGGACGGGCCGACCGCCCACCAGCGTGGTGACGGCAAGGTAACCGCGGTCCTCGGAGCCGCCGACGGGGTATTCGACGCTCACCCGGTCCGTCATCGGCGCCGCCGAGAGGATCGCCTGGCCGTAGCCGCCCGGCCGCCACGGCAGTCCCCCGCACCGGTTCCAGTTCCGCAGGACGGTCCCGTACTCGACCCGGTAGACCAGCCCGTAGGCCTCCTCCAGGTATCGGCGGATCCGCTCGACGTCACGAACGCAGGCCTCCTGCAGGCCGATGACCTGCGGCGCGTACGTGGCGATCTCCGTCGCCCGGCCGAAGTCGTTCCCGCTCCCGCACGGATTGCAAATGTTCCACGTGCCGACCCGGTCCCCCATGACCGCTTCGGCAGCATGGGACGGCAGCGGCCTGGCAAGGGGAAGGCCACCGCTCGGTGCGCCGGCGCCATGGAGCAGCACCAGGCAGACCGCGGTCATCGCGGCCGCGGCCCACCACGCGCCCCTTCTCAGCACGATCGCCTCCCCGGAGTGGACGCACATCATCACACTGAAGTGTGAGGGCGACTACTCGTGAGCTTGGGCAGTGCGGCAGGAATTTCGGCGCTACGCAAACCCGCTACCCGCCGGCAACGACGCGCGCGCCGGGGCCATACGAAGAGTTGCTCTAGGCTGCGCAGAAGATCAAGCGGATCACCGAACAACGGGAACCGGCACGCCCGACGCCGTCAAAGGCACCGCGGCGGCTCGGCGGGCGCAGTCGGGCCGCCACCCTCGCTCCGGTTCCCCATACACGCCGGCCTACCGTGGCCCGGACGGCCAGGCATGCGGAGCGGAGCCCGCTTCCGTCGCTCTGACCGGCGGGTGAAGAGGCTCCGCGCGCGGGCCCGCCCGCACACCGGCACGCAGGCCCATCAGCTCCGGCCTGGCAGGAACGACCACCCCGGCAGTGGTGGCATCCGCCCTGTTCGGGCGGCCGCTTCCGGTGGCAGGCAGCGGGTGGTGACAACCCGGGCGCTGCCATCGGCCAGGTGGTAGGACAGGCCGACCACGGCCACCGGGCCGGTGCCGACCTGCTCGGCGAGGACGCGGGAACGGGAGCGGTCCAGGAGGAGGCCGACGGTGTGGCGTATGTGCTCGGCAGTGACAGTCCAACGCGCTGACCGCGTACGCGGGTGCGCCGGTCGGGGCTCGGAGCCTAGGGCCACAGCGGCAGGACGGCCCTGTCTCCGGAGGTCACGACTCCTTGAGGTCGGGTACGACCTTGCGCAGGATCTCGGCGCTGATCGCGCCCGCGCGCTTGAGGACCGGGACCGGCCCGGTGAGGTCCACGATCGAGGAGGCGATGGCAGCCTCGGTGCGCCCGCCGTCGAGGTAGACGGCGACCGAGTCGCCGAGCATGCCGTGGGCGGCGTCGCAGTCCTGCGGGGACGGGTGCCCGGTCAGGTTGGCGGAGGAGACCGCCATCGGCCCCGTCGCGGCGAGCAGTTCAAGAGCCACCGGATGGGACGGCATCCGAACCGCGACCGTGCCGTGGGTCTCCCCGAGATCCCAGGTCAGCGACGGCTGGTGGCGGGCGACCAGAGTCAGGCCGCCCGGCCAGAACGCCTCCACCAGGTCCCAACCCTCCTGGGTGAGGTCCGTGACCAGGTCGTGCAAGGCGTCCGGGGACGCGACCAGTACCGGGGAGGGCATGGCCCGGTCCCGGCCCTTGGCATTCAGCAGCCCCTCCACGGCGTCGCGGTCGAAGGCGTCCGCCCCGATGCCGTAGACGGTGTCCGTCGGCAGCACCACCAGCTCACCCCGGCGCACCGCCGACGCGGCCTCGCGCAACCCGTCGCCCCGGCCTGACGCCGTCGAGCAGTCATATCGAAGGGCCATGTCCGTCCTCCATCCCGCCGGGCGCTCGTCCCGCGCCTGCCGGCTCACCCCGGCAGGCTACCGGCACGGCCACCCACTTCCGCCTCATCGTCCGAGTCATGGGAGCGCGGGCCCTGCCACCGCGTTGACGCACGCCCCCGCCTGGCGGCAGAGGGAGGTGTACGCGCTGCGGTTTGGGCCCGGTCTGACCGGCCGGCTGCTGCTGTCGGTCCCTGGGCGCGCGCCGATCACGGACCTGGCCCGCTTCCCCGCCGCGCCGGGGGCGTGTGCCGCACAGGCCCGGGCGGCGCGCCTTGGCTACGAGGACCTGTGCTCGCTCGCATGAGGCGAGCGCGCCGTCACCTGGGGATGACGTGGGTCCCCTCGGTGTACGCCACCCGGAGTGACACGGGTGCCCTGGTGCAGGGGTGCGCAGGCTACGAGGCTTCGGACTGTTAGAGAGGCGGTGCGGTCCGCGCGATGCCGGGACCGCACCGACGGGCTCTGCCCGCACGAGGAACGAGGGGCTCGATGCTCGACTTGTCCATGCCCGGCAGGCACCGTCATCCCGGCACCCCGCTGCGGGGAAGGGTCGCGGTCGTGACCGGCGCCGCGCGCGGGATCGGGGCGGCACTGGCACGGAACCTGTCCGAGGCGGGAATGTCCGTGGCTCTGCTGGGCCGCGAGGAGGCGTCCTTGCAGGCGACGGCGAGGACGCTGCCGAACCGGAGCGTGTGCGTCGAGAGCGACGTCACCGACAACGCGGCACTGCACGCGGCCGCCCGGCACGTGGAGGAGGTGCTGGGACCGGCCAGCGTGGTCGCCGCCAATGCCGGCATCGCCGTCGGCGGGCCCTTCGACCGTACGGCGCCGGAACTGTGGCAGCGTGTCATCGACGTCAACCTCACCGGATCCGCCAACACCGCCAGGGCCTTCCTCCCCCAGCTGACCCGCACGCGTGGCTACTTCCTGCAGGTCGCCTCCACCGCCGCGCTGGGCTCCTCCCCCATGATGAGCGCCTACTGCGCCTCCAAGGCGGGCGTCGAGTCCTTCGCCCTGGCGTTGCGCGGCGAGGTGGAGCCCGACGGTGTCGGAGTCGGGATCGCCTACGTCCACTGGACCGGCACCGACATGATCAGCGGCCTCGACGCGCTCCCCGTACTACGGGCCCTGCGCCGCCACCAGCCCCGGTTCGCCCGTCGGGTCCGTTCTCCCGAGCAGGTCGCCGAATGGCTCGCGGAGGGGATCACGCGCCGCTCCCTCTCCGTCTACGCGCCGCCCTGGCTGCGGTGGTGCCAGCCGTTGCGGCCGCTCTTCCCGCCGATCGTGGCCCGCATCGCCCGACGCGAGCTACGTACCCCCGCGCGCGGCGAACTGGCTGCCGACGCGACCGTCCTGGGGGCCGGAGGCCTCGCCGACTGGAACGCCCACAAGCCTCCCTGGGGCTCTTGAGCCGGCTGCGGTCCGGGCGGCCGGGAGCCGGGGCGGCCGGGGAGCCGCAGCTCGGCGCGGGCGTGGGTGGTGCCGATGTGGGGTCGCCGGAGTGGGCGAGCATCGGGCCTCGGTGCATCTGCAGGTGGGTGGCGAACCGGGCCAGGGTCGCGGACAGCTCCGCGCGGGCCGCGTTCCCCGCCACGGTGACCGGGGCGTGAAGGTGGCGACGGAACCTAGCCGCGGCGCAGCCGGGAATCGAGGACCGCGCCGAGGAGTTCGGCGTCGGGTGCGGTCAGCAGGCGTTTGGGCAGGACCATCGCCCAGGTCTTGCGGCCGGTCCTGCCCACGACGGTGTAGAGGCTCGGGGTCTCGTGATACCGCGTCATCTCGTCCCAGCCCAGGCGTTTGATCTCCACGCCGTCGAGGACAGCCGCGATGCCCGTGCCGTCGACGAAGCAGTCCGCGCCCTCGTGGGCCCGCTGGGCCCGCAGGGCATGCGTGACGATCCTCCGGGGCGCGACCAGGGCGAACACGGTCGCGTAGACGACGGCCGAGGCGATGAGGCCGATGTTGACCGAGCCGCCCTCGGCGTCGACGCGCACGCCCAGGAGCGCGATGAAGAGCGCGCCTGCGGCAGCGAGCCAACGCAGTCGCCGAAACGTTCCTGCGGCCTTCAGCCCCTCCCGGAGCTCGCTCTTCTCCACGCTGCCCGTGAACCGCAGGACGACCTCGCCCGTGAGCTGGGCCTGCTGAGGCTGTCGTATGTCGATGTCTTCCACAGACGCGGAGCATAGCGCTCCGCCGCCGATCGACACGATCGCGCCCAAGTACCACACCGAGACGCGATGGATGGCCCCGCCCGAACACTTCGGATCGTGGAAGAGCGCCCACAATCGGCTGTGGATGTGAGCCGCCGCCGGCACTTGGGAGAAGGCCTTCCACTCATGCGGGGGATTCGTGGGCGGCGATCTCTCCGGCCAATTCCATGCAGCGTATGCGGGCCGGGGAGAAGTCGTAGGGCATCTTTCCGGTGGCTTCGAATGCGCTCATGGATCCTTGCCCCCTGCCAGAGCTTCGGCCGGCCTCGCCCTCACCGTCACCCTCGTGTGCGGTGGCGGGGTGCGAAGCGTCCCAGGAGTCGAGGAGCGCATCGTCGCTCTGCGCCAGATCGGAGTCCTCGATGACTGCCTGCAACACCTCCTCGAAGGCGTGCCGTTCGGCAGCCACCTGGGCCACGCGGGGGTCATCGACCGCGACCGTGTCATCGAGTGCCTCCTCGGCGGCATCGACGCGGTCGGACTCCTCCCGCAGATCCGAGTGGGTGGCCAGGGCGATGAAGCGGGTGGCCTGGAGGGCCGCACCGAGCGGGCCGAAGATGCGCTCGGTGACCAGCAGGCTGTCCAGGTCCGCCCGGCGCACGGAGCCCTCGGGCAGGTTCGTGAGGCGGCTGGTGACGAGGTCGGAGAGCAGGCCCATCCGGCTGCCTTCGGTGCGCATGCGCCGCACGGCAGTCCGTTGCCGCCGCAGTTCCGCTTCCTGGGCGACGAGGGTTTCCTCCAGCCGTTCCAGGACGCCCGCGATGTCGTGGTCGCTGTCGGCACCGGCGGATGCCGTGTCGGCGAAGGCGTCACGGATGTCGTCCAGGGCGATCCCGGCGTCGGCCGTCTTGCGGATCCACAGGAGCCGGATCATGTCTTCGTAGCCGTAGCGGCGGCGGCCGTCACTGCCCCGCTCGGGCTCGGGGAGCAGGCCGATCTCGTGGTAATGACGGATCGCCCGCGGTGTGGTGCCCACGAAGGCCGCCGCGTCACCGATCCTGACCTGGCGCGGCGGAACGAAGGACGAATACATGGGCAGGGCCTTCCTCTGGGGGGCGGGACGTGGGTCCACCGGACCACATGCCGCTACGGAAGGTGCAACTCCAGGCACTCCGCCCGGCATCCGTGCCAGGAGGCGCATGCCCCTCTCCGCGACCCGAACCATCGCCAGGTCCAGCCGGCCGCAGCCCAGGACGAGTTCACCGAGTACCCCGCACCGCGCTTCCCGACGCGGCAGGGTCACACGGAACACGGCGGCGCCGGCCTACGTCTCGGGGCGGTCCGCGCATCAGGGAACGGCGGGCCGTACGGCAGGCGAGGGGCGGGGGGCGGCCCGGGAGTACTGCTGGCTCCAAAGCGTTCTGGGCCCCGGGCCCCACCCACGCACCCCCGCACGCATGCACGCCACATCGGCACGGGCTGACTGAACAGGACACTGCCCTGATCGGCAACCGCAGCCGCCGGGGCTGGTCGAGGTCCTACCGAGTGGGGCCGAGCACCGTTCCGGAGTGCCGCCCTTCACGGGCAGCGGCGATGATGCCTGCGTGGCGACAAACCTTGAGCTCTTCGCGGACTACTTCCAGATCCACGTTCTGGACGACGTCTCCGAGGCAACCGAGACGGGCATCGGTGACGTGTGGACCGACCAGGCCGTCCTGCACGGGCTCGGCGTCGCCGAACACGCCCTGGCCATCGGCACGGCTGTCAACGTAACCGTCGACGTCACCATCGACCTCCTCACGGGCCGGCCGGACGACGACAGCGACGACTTCGACCACGTCGTCGAGGCCAGTCTCAACCTGGCCTCGGGACGCATGGTCGTACTGGGCTGCACCGACTACGGCCCCGACGCAGCACGCTTCGACATGCCCGCCGGATGGACCCGCGTCCGAACGTCTCGGCGGAATCTCGAAGCAGCGGCCTTCCCCGACCCCGACTGTGAGGACGAGCCCGAGGACATGGAGGAGATTCGACTCCAGGTATGGCCGGCACCGTACGCTCTGCCCGACATCATCAAGCGATGGACACCACCCGACGCCTAGACAAGCTGTCCCGCTCCCCGCCCTGGCCCAGAGCGGGACCGGGAGTTCACCGCGCCGGGCCGTCCGTGTCCCCTGCGGCCGCACGGCGCATGATCGACAACCAGGCGCCGGTCAGCAAACGGCCGTGGTCAGGGATCGCATCAAGGTTCGTTCGAAGGGCGGTCCCGGGGCGCCCCTACCAGAATCGCCGTGGCCGTGCGGTGCTTGACGGGCAGGTTCTTCGCCACCCGACCCGTCATCGCCGAGGCCCTCGTCCGCTGGGGCCACATCCTGCTCCCCGTGGTGCCGACGGCCATCGGCTTGCTCATCCTCATCCAAGGCGGAGCCTTCGGCCACCAGGACAGTCCCGGTCGCGCCGTCGTGGGCACGACGCTCAGGTTGTGTCGCGCTTCCCGGCCGATGACGAGGGCGGCTGCTCGTCGCGGATCTCCGGGGTGAAGGCGTCACGACGTGCGAGGGTCACCGACAGAGGGAGGCCCAGCCGCTCGGCCGCGCGTCGCCGGACACGCACCTGCGCCTGGGTCCTGGGCCGGAACGAGGGGAGCCGCGAGCAGCCGCAACCCGGGCGGTGATCGTAGGTCAGCCCCTCCGCGAGCACGGCCGCAACGACAGACCAAGCCTTCTTGTCGCGTCGTCGAGGCGCGGCGAAGTCGTAGCCGGCGAAGGCGAGCTGCTCACGGCAGCTGGTACAGATACGCTTCCGGATCGGCCACGCGCTGCCCTTGAAGGCGAGCCGGCATGAGACGCACACGTAGTGCCGGAAGGCGCCGTTGAACGCGTGGTAGCACATGGCTCGACACAGTACGTGTCGTCCGCGGGCGGTCCCAATCGGATTCGTGGTGGCCGATCTGGCCGCTCAGCCACCCCGCCGGCCGCTGTCGCGCGCGAGGGGTGCGGATGAGCGAACAGGTGCTCCCCCCGCGCACGCTCGTTGGCCAGGCTTGGCAGCGATGGATGCCCAGATGGCCACCGTCTCGACGCTCGTGTGCCCAAGTGATCCCCGGTCAGCGGCGGCCGGTGGCCAGGATGACGAGGAACTGGCCGCCGCCGGCCTGGATGTCGGCGGTCACCGGCAGCCCTGGCACCAGTCGGGAGAAGCGGTCCACCAGCCAGTCCGCCGCCTCCTGGGCGTCCTTCCTGGTGGGGCAACGGCCCACCATCTCGCGGCCGCCCTTGCGCTCCAGCCTCTCGGCAACGGTGATCAGCGGCGCGGGTTCGACCACGTACAGGCGCTCCGGCCAGGCGATGACCACCTTGACCGCACCCTTGCGGGTGTTGCACCCGCGGTGCGCAAGCCGCTCGGCGACCTTGGCCTTCCGGTCGGCGGTCCGGCTGTCCACACTGGGCCCCCGCGGATCGTTCACCGACTCGTCAGGGTCGACCGGTTCGTCACATACCCAGCAGCGCCAGCCATCGCGCTCGGCCACATCATCAAGGAGACTCACCCGAGCAAACTACCTGCCCGGGCACCACCCCGCGCACCAGGACCCCGGCAACCTCTCAATACCGACCACAACAAACGCTGCGGCGCCTGGCCCCCAAGGGGCTTGCCCAAGACGGAAGCGGGGGTGCCATCCGCCGTCCTCATGCTCGGGCATAGCCTGCTTCTGCTCCTGCTCCTCATTTCTGGTACCGGGGCGGCCAGACCCCGCGTATCCGGGTGACGTACCGCTGGCCGCAGTCCCACTGGGCGCGGGGCTGAGCAGCAGCGGCCGTTCGCAGGTCTCTGTGGCTCAGAGAGGGGCAGTTCAGTGGTTCGCAGCGGGCCGTGGTGCGCCCGGCCGGGGACAACGGCGCGGCCTGCCCGCCGGGCACGACCCGGCGGGCAGGCGGGTGTCGGTCAGCTTCCAGACCCGGGAGCTAGGGTCTGAAGGTGCTGTTTCGCCGGTGAGCCGGCGACAGTGCGGGGTGCCGCCCTGCGGCGAGATCGAAGGGCGGCCGCGCAGCGCTGTGGCATTCCGGGGCGCTGAGCCCCGCGATTATGTCGCGGCGATCAGCCGGCACACCTGCACCTGCGGACGGCGTCCGCTGCGATCGCCGCCAGTGCGACCGCCACCGTCGCCCAGGTGACGTCACCCTGTGTGTGACCGGTCGCGATCCACACGCCGAGGCCCGAGCCGGCGACCGTCCCCAGCCTCGACGTGAGGCGGCCGTCCTGCACCAGCTTGCTCACCGGTGGAACGGGAAGAGTCACCCGCCGCCAGCGAGGAGCGGTCTCGGGGGCGTTGAGCGCGGGGTTGTCGAGCTGCTTGTCGAAGGACATGAGAGATCCTCTTTCCACTGGTCAGTGACGGCGCAGTGGCCGCCGAAAGGGCGCCTTCGGCAACTCCACCAAACTGCGCGACCCGCACCGGTATTCTTGGCCTAAGCGGGACAACCAGGGATTACTGAGGGGTAGTCGATGCCTCGTTCGCGTCCGTTGGATCGATCCAAGCCGCTGGAGGCGTTCGCCTCCGACCTGCGCCGACTGCGAGATTCCGCTCCGCCGCGGGAGTACAGGACAGACATCCCGGAGCCAGGCGAGGGCAAGAAACCCCAGAGCTCTCAGATACCCGAGCCCTTCGGCGTCGACCAAGTCGTCGCGAAGTACGGGGTGGGTCGATCGAGTGTCTACGCCGCGCTCAGTGCAAGGCGCCTTCCGTCCGTCACCGTTCTGCGAGCCATGGTTCTGGCGTGGGCACCCGCAGGCGAGGCAGCGATGCCCGACTGGATGAACCGACGCCGCGAAGTCGAAGTGGCCCTGGCGACATCATCGTCCTCGCCTGCGGCCGAGACGCCACCTGCACGTCGCTCGGAGAAGGAAAGCGCGCAGCGCGCACGGCCGGCCGCGCTTCGGCCCGCTCCGGAGAACACAACACTTTCCTCGCCGGACATGTCATCGTCCGCAGCCGCCCCGACTGCGATCACCAACGAGGTCCAAGAGCTCTACCGGGCAGCCGGCAGTCCCCCGGTGCGGGCCATCAGCGCGGCCGTTCTCGCCGACTCGCGCAGTGCCGACATCAGCCCGGAGACGGTGCGGCGAGTCGTCGCAGGTACGAGTGCGAGGCACACCAGCGTGTTGTCGGTAGTCAGGGCACTCGCGGAAATCGGAGGTTACGACGCTACCGCGGCCGAAGAGAAGGCGAGGCGGCTCCAGGACCTCGAGGAGCCGTCGGATGCCCAAGGCTCCTCGACACGCCCCGCCGTGGCGGAAGCAGCCGGTGTGGATCTGAGGGGTTGCGTCATTTACGGGCTCCAACTGACCAGCGGCGACGGCCAGACCGTCGATCTCCGCCATGCGGTTCTGCACGACGCCGTCGTGCATGCGGGGGATCAGCAGACGCTGCGGGTGACCGACAGCTGGCTACAGGGAACGGCCGTCCACACGGGAGACCAACAAACGCTTCAGGTGACCGACAGCTCGCTGCAGGAAACGGCCGTCCAAACCGGAGACCAACAAACCCTCCACGTCACCGACAGCTCACTACAGAAAACGGCCCTCCAAACCGGAGACCAACAAACCCTCCACCTCACCGACAGCTCACTACAGGACGCAGGGGCTGCCGTCGCTTATACCGGCGCCATGAACGCAAGGCCGAACACTTCCTGGCGTTCGCAGGCATCGCTGCAGCCTCGTCTGCTACCGCCGCTTGAATACGAACGCCAAGCCGACTCAACGGCTACGGCAGGATGGCTCAAGTGAGCGAATCGACCGAGCAGGTGCAGACCACAGATCGTCTCTGGCAGGAATTCCGCCAAGGATCGTTCCCCGACAGCCTGCGACATGCCACCTTCGGGGGCACAGACGTGTGGCTCATCGAGTTCGACATCGCCGGCTGCGTTCTTCGCTGGCTCGACCACAGCGGCCCTCTCGACTCGAAGAACAGCAGCCTCCTGCAGAGCCGCATCGAGGACCTGGACCGAGTCATCCCTGAGATCAATGACCCTGTAGGAATCCAGTACTGCCAACGGTTGCGCCAGCTCGCTGTGCTCGTGTCAAGGAACCTGTCCGGCACCGAATGAGATGACGTCTTAGCTGATGAAGGAACGTGCACCTCGTTGTCGGCTTTACAGCGGTCAAGCCGGGATACGGGCTCTGAGCTGGTCTGCTGCTAGCCGATGAGCCGTTCCGCTGCTTGGCGGTACTGCTCGATCTGCACCTGGGTCAGCCTCCGCAGTGCTGGTAGCCCGCCCTTTCGGAGCTCATCCTCAGCCTTCTGCCGGCAGGCCGGCTCGAAGTCGACGAGTCTCACGGAGGAGCCGACGTGGGCGTCGGACGGCCACGCCGCCGCCGCGTCCGAAGCCCAGTCCAAACCTTGAACAGCGACAAGCTGCTGCCGGCTCGGCAGGGCCAGCCCGATCGCGACGAACACCACCCGAGTCCAAGCTGTGAAGAATGCCCGACCCGCAAGCTCGGCCGGATATGCGGCACCCAGGTTCCAGTTCGCACTGAAGGCCCCGCCAAGCACGCCCTTGTCAAGTTCCTGACCCTCAAGAGACGCCGCGATCGCCCCCAATCCCGCCACCACCGGACCGTAGCGAGCGGACAGGTCAGCCCTGTCGGCCAACACTTGGGCGGCTCCACCCCAACGCATGGCCGCGGCGCAGCACAGCGCTTCTCCAGCCGCCTCCAACGTCCTACCCATGATCTCCCACAGTTCCTGCTTCAGCCCGAGTCGGTAGCCGAAAGCCCAGGCAACATAGCCACGTTTCCACCAAAGGAAACGCTTGTTAGGTGCGGGACCGGCAGAAGTACACGACGTGCGAGACCGAAAGGACGGAGACGATCGGCGGCGCCGTCTCCGGCCCCCTTGACCGCTCCTCGGGCGCTGCTGCTGGACAGGTACGGCGAGGGGCGAGGGGCGCACCACCACCCTCGCTCCCGGGTAGCCGGTAGGGCCCTCATCGGGAAGCTCCATCGGTCCCGGTAAGGGCACTCGTGGGCGGGCTGGTCCTTCTCCGCGTGGGGCAGCCACGGGACGCTGGACGTCACGCTGGCGCTGCCGCCTGAAACGGGCGGGCCGCCCCCGCGCAAGCAGGGGCGGCACTGCGACAACGGTGGATCAACCGGCCGTTCTTGATGCGGGGCGAGGCCCCGGGCGGCATTGGCCAACAGGCGCAGAGCCGTGTAGATCGGGGTCGGTACCCGAGTTGGAGCCTCAGCTGTTGCGCAGGGTGCGGTCCAGGAACGGGAGCAGGCGGTCCCAGTGGCGCTTCAGCCCGGAGGCGCTGAACGCGTCGGTGTCCGACATGGTGAAGCCGTGGGTCGTGCCGGGGTAGATCTCGGAGGAGTAGGTGACGCCTGCACCGTCCAGAGCCTGGTTGAGCTCACCGAGGGCCTCGGGCGTCATGTCGCCTTCGGCGTGGCCGAGGTGGACCTGGGCGGTGAGCTTGGAGAACAGGCCCGGCCCATCGGCACCCACCGGGCCATGGAATGCCGCGACGGCTGCCACCTGGCCAGGGTGGGCCGCAGCGGTGCGCATCGCCCAAAGGCCACCTATGCAGTAGCCGGTCACCGCGACCGGACCGGCGCAGACCTCGGGCTGAGCGGTGAGGAAGCTGACGTAGGCGTCGGCGTCGCTCAGAACACGCTCGGCGGTGTGCGCCTCGATCAAGGGCATCAGCTCGGCGAAGACCGCGGGCCGGATGTCTTCTCCGATGTGCTCGGGAAGCCTGATCACCGGTGCCGGGCCGTGCCGGTAGAAGGCGTTGGGAACGAGTACGTAGTAGCCGTGCTCGGCCAGTTCGAGGGCCATCTCCCGCAGCACGGGCCGGATGCCGAAGCCGTCCGCGTACATCAGTACCCCCGGGCGCTGCCCGCCACGGTCTGGGAAGGCGGCGAACGCGTCGGCCGAACCGTCCGCGGTGGCAATCTGCAACGTCTTGGTGGGCATGGATTCTCCTGTCGTGGTTGATGTAGGGAGCCCGTGATCAACACGACGGAGGCGGAGCCCGCGCGGCGGCGCAAGATCCTCGATCCAGCAGCGGGCCGGCACCGGCCCGTACGGCGCTCAGGAGAGCACCGGGTCACCGATCCGTGTGTGGCGCGATGCCGTCCCGGTAGTCATCCTCATAACGTAGTCCACAACTCCGGCTCCATGCAGAGGACTGGATGGCGGGCGCACTTCACCCGCCGGGATCTGGTGTGGCCCGGCCCCGGGTGGTCACACCCTTCATACGTGGATTCCTCGCAGCAGCGGCCGGCAGGGCCACGGCATCATCGCCGGCGAGGTCGTCCGCGGTCGCGTCATGCAGGGGTTCGAGCGTCGCGTCGTCGTCTCCGCGTTCGACAGCAACGAGCAGTCAGGGCAGATCCACCGGGCGGTTGCGCCTGCGCGCAGGACAGGGCGCGAACGAAGCTTCGGCAAGCCCCGGCGCTGGTCACCCGGAAACGGTCAAGACCACCGCCTGCGGGCGCTGCCTCCTCCAGGCCGTCTCTTTCGGATCTTGCCGGGCCCGGCCCGGCCCGCCCCGGCTTCAAGCTTCTGCGCGAGCGGGTGCTGCTCGCCTACTGGCCTCACTGTCAGCGGCCAATGCGACGATCCCGAGGCAACCACGCGAGGAGAGACATGGGTACCTGGGACATCGGCCCCTTCGACAACGACACCGCCGCCGACTTCGGCGGTGACCTGGACGAGGCAGCACTCGAGGAACGCGAAGCCATGATCCGGGGCGTGCTCAAGCGTGCCGCCGGGCCTGCGGACTTCCTGGGTGTCTCCGACGGCGAGCGTGCAGTGGCCGCGGCGGCTCTGGTCGTCGCCCAGCATCCTGCCGGCGATCCGGCGTGTTCGAGCTATGGCCCGTCAGAGCCGCTACCGGAGTTGCCTGCAGACCTTCGCATGCTCGCCGTCGACGCCCTGGACCAGGTGGTGTCCGACCGGTCCGAACTCGCCGAGCTGTGGGCCGACGCTGCGAACTGGTCGAAGTGGCGCCAGGACATCACCCGCCTCCGCGACGTCCTTGACCCTCCGATCCCGCCACAAGAGGAAGCCCTCTTCGGGATCTCATCGGTGACCCAGAGTCACGGACGCAGAACTTGAGCACATGGCGGTGGGAGAGCCGTCGGCCACGTGGGTCAGAGCTGGATTCGACCCCTCCCCCACGGGGTTGTTGGCCGTCCGCCGGAGAGTCCGTTCATCCACGGGTGTGATCACTGGACGCAGTTCGCGTCGTGCCTTCGTGCGGGGAAGCCGGAGTGTGAGCTCCAGGGGAGTGCGGGCGTGGTAGTAGCCGCTCCGCAGGTCGGTGTCGTCGTATCCGTGGACGCGGACAGTCGATGCTTGATTCGGTCGGCCCGGCGTGGGAGCTGGGCTCTGATCCCGCCCATTGAACGGCGAGGCATGGACACTTCCGGACAGGAAGGGTGCGGTCTGCGGCAGCGGTGACGTCATCGGTCAGGTGTCCGAAGGGCGCTTCCGTGGATCGTGCCGCTCGCCCTGGTCTCGTGCCGTGACTGACGAACACGGGGCGAGCGACGCATTCAAGAACCGATGCACGAACGCGGCGCGGACGCTGGAATCCTGCGTCACCTATTCCATCGACCGCATCGCCTTGGACGAGTCCAACGAGGACCGCAAGGACAACACGCTGGACGTGTGGCTGCGCGAGGGGCCGTGGACGCCCGATGTGGTGATCTCGCTGTCCCATCTCCACTCGGTCCGCCCTTGAGAGAAGGGACTGGGCGTCTCCTTCATCGACGGGATCTCCCTCGTCCACCTGCCGAAGCTGCCGTCGCCTTGGCCCGCCGAGGCGGTCGGCCGACTCGATCGCTCCGAGGACCTGCCCGAACTGGCTTGGCTGAGGATCGCCGGCCCGATCGAAGTCGACGCTGTGGCCTCGATCGTGACCGTCTACGTGGCCCAGAGCGACGATGCTGCCTCCGTGCTGCCGTGACAGCCTGAACCCGCTCGACAGCCAGGACAGCCCGGACAGCGGCCAAACTTCGACCCGGTGGCCGGCGATCGGCCCGGCCGGAACGACGTCGGCCTCGGAGAAGGGCTTCCGGTCGTCGAGCGCGGTCCACGTCGAGGGGGTACTCGGCCGCGCCACGGGCGCACCACCTGACGGCCTGCGGAACGCCGTAGGGGCCGGACCCGGCGGGTCCGGCCCCTACGGCCATGTGTGTGGGGCGTCAGTTCTTGACGGGGTTCATGCAGAGGACGAACTTGTCCGCGTCGAACTGCTGCGCGAGAGCGACGTCGGCCACGCCCTGGCACTTGTCGAGGTCGAAGGTGTTGTCGACGACCTTGACGACCTTGTAGAGGTCGGCCACCTTCTCGGTGCAGCCCTTGCTCTCGACCTTGGGATCCTTCTCCGGGCCGGTGACGACCACGCAGTCGCCGGCCTCCGCGTGCACCGGGGCGTCGCCCGTCAGGTAGGGAAGGCCCAGACGCCAGAACAGTACGACCGCGATCGCCACGACGACGCCGAGGACCTTCTTCCCCAGGGCGCCCTTCTTCTTCGCGGGTTCGGACGGCGCGACGGGGACGTCGGACGTGCCGGGAGCGGCGGGCTGCTCGGGGGTCTGCGGCGCGGGGGGCGTGGCCATGGAGGTTCCTTGGGGACGTGTACGAGATCGAACGCGCGTACGCTACCGGCTCCCGAACGCACAAAAGGGACTCTCCCCTTCCGTTTTCCGATCAGATACGGAGTCGTGATCCCTGTCGACCCGTCAGGCCACACCGCCGGATCCCCGGACAGATCGCACGATGCACCCGGGACGGGCATCCGAGGGCGTGCGCGCGGCGGCCCGGGGCGCGCGGCGTCCGGAGCTCGCTTGCGCGCGCGCTGAACAGCAAGGGAACGGCTCCGTTCGCGGGCTCGCGAGCAGCGGGACGTGACGTCCTCTCAGCACTGCTGAGGCGAAGGGCGTTTGAGGAGGGGAATCCGGGTCACACGCGTGGTGTCGGAGGCCACGCCCTGGGGGTCGGGCTTCCGCAGCGGGCCCCGCCCCCGTGACGCCCCCTCCCCCGGCGTCATGGGGCAGGCCCGCCCGCACGACGGGCTGCCGCCCGGATCCGTACGGCACCCGGACGCCCCGCACCCCGACCTCCTCCCGGTCGGGGCCCCCGGGGCCGCCCGGCGAACCCCCGGCAGCGGCGCTCGGACCGCCGCCCCCGGGCAACGGACCCTGCGGCAGCAGCCCGCCGCACGATCGATGGAACTCGACCGTCGTGGCGCCGAACAGCAAGGCGTGGCCCGGGCCACCGGCCCGCCATTGGACGCTACCGAGGGCCGTCGTTGCCGCTTTCCACCGCCAACGCGGCCATCTCACGCAGGCGCTCGTAGCGCTCGATCGCGCCGCCCGCGTCATCGATCGACGGAAGAACCTTCTCGACAGCCGCGAGACAGCGGAGAAGGGCATCGCGGCGCTTCACGTCAAAGGGTTCCGACAGGGACGAGGAGACACCGATGGCGATCGACGCGTCGAGATACACCATGTCTTCCCCTTCGATCTCGCGACCGCGCATGTTCGGCGGGAACGGCATGCGCATGTGCTCTTCCCACAGCCGTGCGAGCAGGTCCCGTTCCGATTCATCCATGTTCGAGATCATGCCTCGCCGACCAGCCGCCGCGGGAGGCGGTGCCCGTCCCCTTGCCTCCCATCCGCGCCGAGTTATGGGCTCTAACAATCGATTGAGTCTCTGCCGATCGGCACTGTCCGTCCACGGAACGCCCAAGGGGAACTCCATGTCCGACGTCCATCACACCGGCCTCCGTGCCGGCATGCGCACCACCCCAGCGATCATCCCGCTCGTCGTCGGCCTCCTCGCCGCCACCGCCGTGCCCGCCGGGGCGACCGCCGGCCCCGGCCCCCGGACTCCTCTTACCTGCCGTGGGGCCGGCGTCAACCGCGATGCCCGCGTGCGACACCGGGCCGAGATCGTCATCGACGCTCCCCTGCGCACGGTCTGGAACCTGCAGACCGACGTCGAAGGCTGGCCGTCCTGGCAGGCCCCCGTGACGACCGCGGAACGCCTCGACCCGGGCCCGCTCCGCCGGGGGTCCGCCTTCCGGTGGACCACCCCGGTTCCCCCGAACCCGACTCCGGCCACCAGTCTGCAGATCACCTCGACCGTCGAGCAGCTCAGGCACCACGCCTGCGTGCGCTGGACGGGGCCCGCGACGGGCGAGGGCCTACACATCGACGGCGTCCACGTGTGGACCTTCGCCAAGACCCGCGGCGGCGTCCGGGTGACCACCGAGGAGACCCACACCGGCCCTCAGGTCGACGCCGACGTCCGCACCGCGACCACCATCCTCCGCCAGGGACTCGAAGGATGGCTGAGCGACCTCAAGGCCACCGCCGAGGCCCGCGCCCACCATCAGCCGCGCTGACCCGCGGAGCCGGCGCCGACGCCGACGCCGACGCCCGCACGGTTCGGGTGGACTCGGTCAGCGGGGCGGCTCGCACCGCTGAGGGAGCGTCACGGTGCCCGGCCGGTGCTCGAAGGTGTCCATGACCAGCCACTCGTCGAGCTCCGGGTCGTAGAGGTTCTGGATTCCGAACTGCAGCACCTGCCAGAAGGTGCCCCGATCCTTCTCGTCGACGTAGATGTCACCCAGCGCGAGCGGCAGGCGCGGGTAGTTCCCCGGAGGCAACTCCGGGACGACCACGCCCACCCTCCAGTGGTTCACACGCCGCTCCGGGGTGCGCCGGAGGGTCTCCCGCCCGACGAACCGGGCGTTCTCGAAGCCCTCGTTGAGCGCCTCCAGGTTGAAGCCGGGGATGCGTGAGCAGGGGTGCTCGTTCAGACCGGGCCACTTGTACGTCAGCGTGTAGAGCGTGTCGTGGTAGATCAGGTTGGTGAACCAGATCGGGTACTGCGGGCCCCCCGCGGTCATCTGGCTGTCGCCGTCCCGCCCTTCCCAGGTGAACGGCACCGTGATGTCCAGGTCCCGGACGATCCACTTGCCCTTGCCGCGGAAGTCCCGGGGGAGGCGGGGTGGAGGGGGAGTCGGAGCCGGGGCGGCGTTACGCCCCACGGCCACGGCCCCGAACGGCGGTACGGTCCCCGTCCGAGGTTGGGCGCCGACCGGGGTCCCGGCCGCCAGGACGAGGGCCACCACTGCGGCCAGCGTGGTCGATGTGGCCTTGCGACGTGCGCCTTTCCAGCCCATGGTCTCCCTCTGATGTCGCGTCGGGCGCCGCCGCGGCGCGGGGACAATCACGGCGATACCGGGACACCGTCCCCGGATTCAGTGATTCCGAAACCGTCGGTCCCTGAGCGCACGGCCGCCGTGTCGTCCGACGGTCCGGCCCCCTGTGGGCGGAATGTCGGCCGCCCGGCGGGACTGTCGGTGATCCATCGGTGATCTGCCGGTGGCCGCCCGCACCGTGGGTGTCGAGTGGCCGGCGAAACAGTCGCGGCCGCCTTCCTCCGGAAGAGAGCCCCGACGCCATGTCGTCCACATCCTTGACCCCGCCGTGGAATGTCCGACGGCTGCCGCGCGCCGAGGGGCGCGTCTTCCTGGTCACCGGCGGCAACGCGGGCATCGGGTACTTCGTCGCCGAGCAGTTGTCGACCACCGGAGCCACCGTCGTACTCGGCAGCCGGAATCCCGCCAAGGCCGCAGCCGCCGCGGCCTCGATCCGTGCGCGCGTGGCCGGGGCGCGGGTGCGGGCCGTACGGCTCGACCTCGCCGACCTCCCGTCGCTCGAAACGGTGCCGGAGGCCTTGGAGGTGGAGCACCTCGACGCGGTGGTCCACAACGCCGGCGTCGCGCTCGACGACCCGCCGCGCGGGGAGACCCGGCACGGCCACGAGCTCATGTTCGGCACGAACCATCTCGGACACTTCGCCTTGACCCGGTGGCTGATGCCCCTGCTGTCGGCCGCGCCGGCGGCCCGCGTCGTGACCATGGGCAGCTTCGCGGCGAAGTCCGAGCGGCTCGACCCGGACGACCTTCAGTCCCGCGAGGACTATCGGCCCAAGCGCAGCTACGGACGCTCCAAGTTGGCGCAGATGTACTTCGCCGTCGAACTCGACCGCCGCCTGCGCACGGCCGGTAGCACGGTGACGAGCGTGGTGGTCCATCCCGGGGGCGCGTTGGACTCCCTCACCCCGTCACGGCCACCGCTCCATGCGCGAACCGCCGGAGCGCGGCTGGGCGCGGCCCCTGCGGCCCTTCTCCTCCAGGGCAAGCACGCCGGGGCGTGGCCCGCGGTCCGAGCGGTGCTCGATCCGGCCGTGCGCGGCGACCGGCTGTGGGGACCGCGCGTCTTCGGCCTGCGCGGCGAACCCCACCCCTACCCGCTATGGACCCACCTCGCCGACCGGTCGGTCGCGGACCGGTTGTGGGACGCGAGCGGTGACCTGACCGGCGTCGATCCCGGGGCCGCCATCGGATGACCGGCTCGGCAGGCCCGTCCACCGGTTGCGGGCGGTCTCAGGCCTCGTACTCGGTGAGGTCGATGCCGTGGATCTGCAGGAGGTGCCCGTACCGGGGGTCCGTGGTGTCGCGCTCCAGGACCATGCCGAGCTTGCGGATCACGTTCTCGGAGTCCTCGTTGCCCGCCCGGTTGATCGCGACGACCCGGTCCAGGCCGCGGTCCTGCAGGGCGAACTCCAACGTGGCCTGGGCGGCCTCGGACGCATAGCCCTGGCCCCAGTACTGGCGACCGAGCCGCCAGGTGATCTCGGCGTGCGGCAGTACCTCGGGCAGGTACTCGGGGATCGAGAGGCCGACGGCGCCGATCAGCTCGCCGGAGCCCAGGAGCTCGACGGCGAAGATGCCGAAGCCCTCCTCGTCCCACTCCTCCTCCCAGCGCTCGATGTCCTCGGCGGTGCGGTCCAGGTCGAGGGTCTCGCCCTCTTCGATCCAGCGCATCACCTCCGGATCGGCGTTGATCTCCGAGAGCGGGACGAGGTCGTCGTCGGTCCAGCGGCGGAGGAGAAGTCGGGGGGTACGGATCTCGGTCATGCCCACATCCTGCCGAAATTCCGCCGACCAGCGGTAATCGGCCGTTGCGGGGATGTTGCGGATTCGTGGCAGGCGCCACGGGAAGGTTCCCGCGACTCCCCGCGGGCCTCTACGGTCCGTGGGAACCGCGACCAAGGAGTGCTCCTGCCATGCCCCTCGATCTGTCGGACGAGAGCCGGTACGACCGTACGCGCCTGCGGCAGTGGACGCGCGGCCGCGCCCGCTCCGCCGGAGTGGACCGCCGTGATCTGCTGAAGCTGTTCGCGGCGGGGGCCGCCGCCGGATCGCTGGGCGTGGCCGCCGGCGGCGCCGCGGCCGCGGCCGCGCCGGCCGGGACGGTCGCACCCGTCGCCGACCCGGTGCCGCGCACCGTCAAGCCGCTGCCGCCCGAGCTGTTCACCCTTCGCGGTACGAACGCGGAGACGAACTTCGCGGCGCTGCGCGGCACGGGCGAGCTCACCCCGATCGACCGGTTCTTCGTACGCAACCACACCTCGACCCCGCGGATCGATGCCGACGGGTGGCGGCTGACGGTGTGGGGCGACGGGCTGACCGGCGGCCCGCTGGAGCTGTCGTACGCGCGGCTGCGCGCCCTCCGATCGGTGGAGCGGACGCTGTTCATCGAGTGCGCGGGCAACGGCCGCAGCTTCTACACCACGCAGCAGGGCCAGCCGGTCACGGGCACCGCCTGGACCCTGGGCGCGATCGGCGTCGCGCGCTGGCGCGGCGCACGGCTGTCGGACGTACTGCGCCTGGCGGGCGTGGCCCGCGGCGCCGTGGACGTCCTGCCGCGCGGGCTGGACGAGGAGGTGGTGGCGAACGGGGTGAACCTTGGCCGGGTGCGGCGCCCGCTGCCGATCTCGAAGGCGCTGGACGACGTCCTGCTGGCCTACGAGATGAACGGGCGGCCGCTGCCGCCCGATCACGGCGGGCCCGTCCGCCTCGTGGTCCCGGACTGGGTCGGGATCTCGTCGATCAAGTGGGTCGGGGACATCGAGGTGAGCGGAGAGCCGCTGTACTCGCCCTGGAACACCGACATGTACCGGCTGTTCGGCCCCGAGCACCCGGCCCAGGGCAGTGCCCCGCTGACCCGTCAGACCCTCAAGAGCGCCTTCGAGCTGGAGCTGGGGGCCACCGTTCCCGTACACCGGACCCGGCTGCTGACCGGCCGTTCCTGGTCAGCGGCGGCGCCGGTCACCCGGATCGACGTCAGCACGGACGGAGGCGGCCACTGGCGGCGGGCCCACCTGCACGACACCCCGCGCCGCGGTGGCTGGGTGCGCTGGTCGGTGCCGTGGACCCCGCGGGCCACGGGGGCGACGTCGCTGTTGGCGCGGGCCACCGACGCGACCGGGCGGACGCAGCCCGATCGGTCGGTGCACAACACGCAGGGGTACCTCTTCGACGCGGTGGTCCGCCACCCGGTCACGGTGGTCTGACCCCCTGACCCCTGACCCCCTGGCCTCTGGCCTCTGGCTTCTGGCGCCGTGGCCGCCGGGGTCAGGGGGTGTGGAAGCGGACCTCCGGCGCGTCCGCGGACGGGCCGTCGAGCACGGGCTGCGGACGGCCTCCCAGGTGCTGGTCGAAGAAGGCGGCCACATAGCGGCGGGTCAGTTCGACGGAGCGGGCGCCGGGCAGCGGGGCCTCCTCGTCGGGCAGGCCCAACTGTTCGCCGATCGCCGGGAAGTCGGTGAAGGTGAAGTGGCCGGAGTCGGCGAAGGTGATCCAGCGCTTCCAGCCGTCGAGCAGCGGCCAGTCACGGTCCCAGCTCGCGTTGCCGCCGGGGCCGCGCTGCTGTGCGCCGAGCAGCATGAACGGGCGCCCACCGAGTCCGGTCGCGGGGAGCGGCGTGGAGAAGCCGCCGTCCATGTTGATCCCGGCCCGGATCCTGGGATCGGCGGCCATAGCGGCGGCGGTCGAGGAGCCGCCGATGGAATGGCCGGCCATCGCGATCCGGCTCTTGTCGACGAGTCCGGCGTGCCTCCAGACGGGGTTGCGTCCGGTGAGGCGGTCCAGGAGGAAGGACACGTCGCGGGCGCGGGTCTCGCCCACGGTCCGGTAGCCGGCCTCGTCCGTGACCTTCTCGCAGGCCAGGCACGTGAGGACGCGCCCGCCGGGGAAGGCGGTGCCGACGCTTTCGTAGGCGTGGTCGACGGAGGCGACGACGTAGCCGCGGGACGCCAGGTCCTCGGCGAGCGCGGTGAGCGTGGACCGGTGGGTGGTGAAGCCCGGGGAGAGCACGATCAGCGGGTACCGTCCGGCGGCCGGGCGGGCGCCCGTCCGGTCGTGGGTGCGGGTGCCGGTCAGGGTCTCGACCGGGATCACCTGGTCCAGCCCCCGGTCGACGAGCAGCAGGCGGGCCTCCTCGGAGGTGAGGTAGCGGGTGGTGCGGCCGGTGTCGTGCCGCGCCGGGTAGCGCATGGTGACCATGAGTTCGCGCGGACCGGAACCGGCCCAGGGGTCCGTGCGGCTGCGGTCCACCAGGTGCAGGTCCTCCCGGCCGACCGCGAAACGGCCGGTGGGGCGCGGGAGTTCCACCGTCGTGCGGCGGCTCTCGGGGCCGGCCGCCGGGGGCCCGGCGACGGTGACGGAGGTGTCCGCGGCGAACGCGGTGCCGGCGGTGGCGAGCGGGAGCGGCAGGAGGAGGGCGAGAAGAGCCACGGAGGCCGCGGTCCTGCGGCTCGTCGTGAACGTCATGGGCTTCGTCGTCGACTTCGTGGACGTCATCGGCTTCATGAACTTCACGCTATGCGGCCGATCTTGGCGGATCGTCAGCTACGAGAGCGATCCGCCGTCCGACTCCGGGGTGACGAGGAGGCGCCCGGTCACTCCTGGGTATGAGCCACGCTGATCGAGTCGAGCTTGCCCCGCAGGTACGTGTGGGAGTCGACGGGGTCGTGCACCACCCGGCCGACGGGCGCGGGCAGGGACTCCACCCGGGTGTGCGGGTCGCATTCGTAGAAGTAGACGAGGGAGATCAGCTCCTCCGTGGGGGTGTCCGTGGGCGGCGGCAGCACCCGGTGGCGGCCCGCGCGCCAGCGATCGCCCGTCCAACGGGCCATCAGGTCACCGATGTTGACGGTGAGCGCCCCGGGGTCGAAGGGCGCGTCCTGCCAGCCGTCGGCGTCGGTGTGGATCTGGAGCCCGCCCGCGCCCAGCTGCCGGTCGAGGACCGTGACCGTACCGAAGTCGGTGTGCGCGCCGATACGGAACTGGCCGGGCAGCGGCGGGCCGACGACCTCGGTGCCCGGGTACCAGTTGAGGTTGAACCCCCAGGTGGGGTGCGAGGTGTGGCGGGTGAAGTGGTCCTCCCCCAGGCCCAGGGCACCGGCCAGGAGTTCCAGCAACTCGTCGGAGAGGTTCCGCATCAGCCGCAGGTACTCCGTCACCAGCGGTCGTAGCCGCGGCACCTCGGCCGGCCAGACGTTGGGCTCGAACCATTCGGCGTCCACGGAGGGAACGCCGGTGGGCTCCTCGGCGGCGAACGACCACGATTCCTTGAGGTCGGGCGGCGAGGCCGTGCCCTCGGCGTAGCTGTTGGCCTCCGCCCCGGGGCCGAGCCAGCCCCGGCCGCCGACCGTGACGGCGTACGGCGTCTTCGCGGTCGCGGGCAGCCGGAAGAACTCACTCGCCGCCTCCCGGATCCGCGCGGGCAGTGCGGGGTCCACGCCATGCCCGGTGACCAGCAGGAAGCCGGCCGCACGCAGGGCCTCGTCGACGCGGGCGGCCGTACGGGCGCGGGCCTCGGGTCCACCGGACCGCCACGGCCCGAGATCGATCACGGGAATCTGGGATCCGGCCATGGGAGACCTGCCTTCCGGGGCTGCGGGGCGTCCGGGACCGAGGTTATCGCCGCGCGCCATCGGACGGGATCGCCACGGAGCGTGATTCTCGGACACCTTCTGTACGCATTCACCCTTGTCATTCGCGAGGATCGTCCCGAGAAGGACCAGAATGAGGAGGAGGGCGAGCGGCTGGTCAGGGACGGAGCGAGTGGTGGAGATTTCGACGAGGGAAGTCTTCGGGGCACCGTGCTGGGTGAGCCTGATGACGCGCGACCTCGGTACGGCCCAGCACTTCTACGGTGCGGTCGTGGGCTGGAGGTTCCGCCCGACCCGCCTCGGCGAGGCATTCTCGGTGGCCTTCCAGGGCCGTGTCCCGGTGGCGGGCATCGGGGCACTGGCCGCGGACCTGGGGGTCGCGGCGGCCTGGACCCCGTACTTCGCCGTCGACGACGCCGATGTGGCGGTGGACCGGATCCGTGAGCGGACGGGCACGATCGCGGTCGGCCCGGTGTCCTTCGAGTCGGGCGGCCGCGCGGCGCTCGTGGCCGATCCGGACGGCGCCGTCTTCGGGATCTGGGAGGGCAATGTGGAGGCGGACTGGCGGGTGGGCCGGGGCCCGTCACCCGCCTGGCTGGAACTGCGGACCAGGAACGCGCTGGACGCGGCGATGTTCTACGGCGCGGTGCTGGAGTGGGCCACCGGCCGGACCGGCTGCTGCGAGGTCTCGTACGAGGAGGACCAGGTCGTGCTGCGGCAGGACGGCGAACCCGTCGCCCGCCTGAACAGCGGCCCCGTGGAGATCGCCTCCTACTCCCCCCACACCCGGCCCCGCTGGCACGTCCACTTCCGGGTGCCGAAGCTCCAGCCGGCGATGGCGGCCGCCGTCTCGCTGGGCGGGCGGCCCGTCTCGGACATCACCTCGAACGCGACGGAGCGGTGGGTGACGCTGCGCGACCCGGACGGGGCCCTGTTCACGCTCACCACGGCCCTCGGGTCGGACGCGGACTGACCGTCGCCGTCGGTCGTCGAATCAGGGGGCGACTCACACTCGGGGGCGCTTCGAGATGCGGGCGCACGGCAGTCCTGGTTCGCTGAATCCGCCCGCTCTCCCCCACAGATCCGAGGAGCGAACATGAGCGTTTCAGGTGAGTCCCGAGGCCGGTCCCAGCAGATGCGCGCCAAGGCGAAGGAGCTGAACGACGCGGCCGAGCGGTCCACCGACCCGGAGGAGCGCCGCCGGCTGAAGGAGAAGGCCCGCCGCCTCCAGGAGCAGAGCGAGCAGGAGGGCCGTATGGACGACCGGGGCATGGACCCCATGTAGCCCGGCCTCTCCCCTCCCCCCTTTCCCCACGCACCGGCCGGTGTCCGCCGCGATCCCCCGTCGCCGCGGCCACCGGCCGTTGCGCGGTCATCGACCCCGGACGTCTGCGCCGTCGTCTCGACAAGATCCGCGAACGATCGCGAGCGGCCGCGACCGACCGCATAGGCTGCTGCCCCGGACCGCCTTACCCCAGGAGTCACCCGTGGCACGCTCGCTCGACGGCCTCGTCTTCGCCCCCGTGGCCGACCAGGCCCCCGGACAGGTCGGCCGGCAGACCCGGTTCGAATACCACGAGCAGGACGACCGCGTCTGGGCCGAATACCGTGGCGGGGACGTGGCCATGGGCCACCTCGTCGGCACCCGGGCCGGCCGCACCCTCGACTTCCGCTACGTCCAGCTCCGCCTCGACGGGACGACCGCGTCCGGGCATTGCACCTCACTCCTCACGGAACTGCCCGACGGTCGCCTGCGGCTGGAGGAGACGTGGACCTGGGAGTCGCAGGAGGGCAGCGGCACGAGCGTGGTCGAGCAGCTGCCCCACTGAGCACAGGACGAAAAAGCCCGCCGCCCGAACAGCCGACCGACATAACATGATCCGCTATGCAGACCCCGCCGCGTCGTCCCGTCCTCGTTGATCCCGACGAGGTACTCATGGCGCTGGCGCGGAACGCGCGACTGCCGGTTCCGCTCCTGCGGCGGCTGCTTCACCACCGTGGAGCCCGCGACGAAGCGGCCAGGTGGCGGAGCGATCTGACGCAGCAGCTGGCCGAGGAGATCGACGCACTCGGTCACGGCGGGGCGACCCACGCGCTCGCCTGCAACCCGGACCTTCCGGTCGGGATGAAGCGCAGGCTGGTACGCGGCGATGACGCCGCGGTGCGCTCGGCGCTCGCCGGCCGTGACGCGCCCCTCCCCCGGGACCTGGTCGAGGCGTTCGTCGCCGACCGGTCCGCGCAGGTACGTCAGGCCGCCGCGGCCAACCGGCGGTCGCCGTCCGATCTGCGGGCCCGCCTGGCCACCGATCCGGACCCCGCGGTGCGCGCCGAGCTCGCGCAGTGGTGGACCGAGGCCCCGGAGGAAATCCGCCGCACCCTGCTGACCGACACCGATGCCACGGTCCGGGCGGCCGCCTGCGCGACCTACTTCCGTCGGCTGCCCCACCCCGTACCGCCCGCCGATCTCCATCCGGCACTGCTCGCCGACCCCGTGACCCGGGCGGGTGTGGTGGCCCACCTCGACCTCGATCCGGGGACGGCACACCGGTTGGCGGCCGACGAGGACCCCGATGTGCGCGGCGCCCTCGCGGAGCACCCGGAACTCCCCGCGGATCTGGTGGCCCTGCTGGGGCGCGACGAGGATCCGATGGTCCGCGTGAAGGTCTTCCTGCGGAAGGACACGGCGGAGAGCCTGCGCGAGGTGATCCATGCCGGCCTGTTGGCCGGCTCGGAGAAGACGAGGATGGACCCCTTCGACGCGGACGAGGAGGACGTCTTCTGCTCCATCGCGATGATGGAGCTGCGCATACGCATCGTGGTGTGGGTGTTGGAGGATCCTCTCCCCTACGTCGATTCCCCGTACCCGGCGTTCCGCCGCTCGGCCGCGGCTGCCGGCGACGCCCTGCCGCGGACGGCGATCGCCCGCCTGTTCGAGGACCCCGACAGCGAGGTCCGCAAGACGATGGCCGCGGCCGTGTCCGTGCTCGACCCGGACACCGCCGAACGCCTTGAGCGTGCGCACGAGGAGAACCGCAAGTGGCCCGGCAGCCCGGCCGACAACGCGGTCTTCCCGCCCGAGACGATGCGTCGGTTCGCCACCGATCCGGATCCCAGGATGCGCGCCCTCGCCCTCCGGGACCCCGAACTGCCCGCCGAGTTCGTCGAGCGCCTCGCCCGGGACGACGAAGCCCGGGTCCGCCGCGAGGCGGCCGCCCACCCGAACCTGCCGGCCCCGTCCCTGCTCCTGCTGCTGGGGGACACCGATTTGCGCACGGCCCGGGCCGCGGCCGGCTCTCCCCAACTCCCCCACGAAGCCATGGAGGCGATCCTCGCCGTCGCGGAGCTGTGAACCGTACGGGACGGGTTCAGAGCATGATCAGCAGACGCGTCCTGGGCTTGAGCTTCCGGTTCACCGAGCGGCTCTGCACGTACACCTCCAACTTGGGATTGTGCCCCGCCTTCACGGAGACGGTCCCCTGGATGCCCGTACCGAAGAGGAGACTGCGTGCCGCGTCGCCCGTGTACGCACGGTCGGTGTCCTTCTCGACCACGATGACCTCCTTGTCGGCCTGTACCTGGACCCGGGTGCCCAACTGGTAGTAGCAGGATCCGCGTTCGTAGGTGACGCCCGGATGCGAGTCGACGAAGGACCGGATCCCGACCTCCTCGTCGACCTTCAGGAGGCGGTACTTGTCGGCCGGGACCGGTTCGAGGTTCGCCCGTACGTCGTCGACCGAGATGTCCTGACCGACCGCGAACAGGTTCTTCGTCCCGCGCACCCCCTTCTCGCGGCCGCGCAGGAAGCTGGTGGCGGCGGCGCGGACGGTGCCGATCGCCTCCTCGACGCCTTCCTGGGAATCCGCGTCCCAGATGGCGATGTTGCCGGCCGGGAAACCGTAGTTCTGGGCGGTCCGCTTGGCCAGGGAGTTCGGAACGAGGATCGCGGACGTCCAGTGACCCGGAAGCGCACCCATCTTCGCGGCGATCCTGTCGAGCCAGGGCCCGAGTATCGCCATGTCCCCGTCGTGCCGCCGGTCCCCGCCGGAGGCGTTCTCCTCGCCGTCCGTCACCACGATCTGGAGGAAGCTGTGCTCGCCGTACTCCTCCCAGATGTGGCCCAGGTCGTCCAGCGACTTCAGCGAGGCTTCGATGAGCGCCGTCGCGCCGTTGTTGACCTTGTACAGACCCCGCATGGACGGCAGGTGCTTCACGTCCATGTCCCAGACCAGATTCTCCACCCGGTGGTCGAAGGAGTAGAGGCTGATCCGGGTCTCATGCCCGAGACTGTCCGACTCCGCCTTCAGTCCGGCCACGAACTCATCCACGACGCGGATCAGTTGACCCTGGTGCTGACGCATCGAACCGGAACAGTCCACGACCAGCGCGACGTGGTTCACCTTGTGCTGGATCCTGTTGGCGGACATGATTCTGCTCCTTCTCCGAAGCTCCCCGAGTGATGTCTCCACACTAGGAGCAGCCACTGACAACGCCCCTGACGAGCGGCGGAGGCCGATCTGGTCGCCGCCGAGGAGAGGCTCGGTGTCCGGCTGCCGGCGGCGTTGCGTGAGGCGTACCTGCTGTTCGGCCGCCGTCGAGACCTCACTGGCTCCGCGACTGCCGCTGACCACGGCCGAGGCCCGGCCCGGCCCGGTAGTGTGATCGCCCGACAGCAGCCCTTCCTTCGGAAATGAAGTTCAGGATGCACATCCTGGAAGACCTGTCCCGGCTCTCCGAGCGCGCACAGGACCTGTTGCGTCGCACGGGCCGGCGGGAGCGGCCGACTCCGTTCGCGTTGCCGACAGAGCTCTGGCGCGTGCGGGATCGTACGGGGAAGAGCGTCCCCGCCCCCATCGAGCTCATCATCCGACTCGAGGGATTCGAGCAGAGGTTCGGGGGCCTGCGCTACGTGGTGCGCCGCAGTCGGCTGATCGGCGGAGAGCGGTACGAGGGCGCCCGCGAGTGGGAGTACAACCACCTCGGGGTGCGGACGGCCGCGTGGCAGGACCGCCGGAGGGGTGGCTGGTACGTCGAATGGATCGGTGAGCACGTGTCGAAACCGTGCCGGGACCTGATCCACACCGATGGCGGCGTGGGCACCGACATCAACGGCAGCAGCCCCTACCTCCCCCTCGCCCCTTCCGTCCCGCACCTGATCGAATCGCATGCCCTCGCCGACAGCGTCGCCGCGTGGAGGCCGTGGCCCGTCGGCGGTCCGACCGCCGAGGCCGTCGTGCTCCTCGACGGCCTGGTGGACGTGCCCGAAGCCTCCTGGGGTCCTTCACGATGGCGGCTGTCGGACGGCGTCGCCGTCATGGATGAGGACACGTGGGATCCCCAAGACCCCGGGCGCCGGACGCTCGTGTGGTCGCGCGACGAAGCCGGACACCGCCAGGTGCGGGAAGCCCTGGACGCGTCGCGCCGCCGAGCGGGGCCGGTGGCACGACCTGGGGTTTCGTGACCGGCCGCGGTCGCGGCGCCTCCACCGGCTTCTTCTGCGGTGGAGGCGACTTCGGCGGGTAGCTCGGTGGCAGCTTCGGCCCCTTGGCCTGCGGACCGGTCAACTCGTCCTCCTCGCGGCGCGGAACGGCGGGTTCACCATCGTGGCAGGCTCCCCCCACCTTCGGGCGGGAATCGTCCGACCGGACGCCGTTCTCAGAGTCGGACGTTCCAGTCGACCGAGGAGCGCAGGGTGCGCTTCACCTTGGGGTCGCGCACCGACGGGGTGCGGTCCTCGGCCGTGACCGTCAGACGGTGCGTGCGGAAGTCGAAGAGCCACAGTTCCGCCACCGAGACCTCGGTGCGGCCCTCGAAGCGCCTCAGCTCCCGACCGTCGAGGTACCAGCGGACCACGGGCTGCCGGCCGTCCGCTCCGGACAGCTTCGGTACGGAGACCTTCGCCGTGTGGCGCAGCCGCAGGGTGCGGTCGGTCGGGGTGAGCGGGGTGGCGATCCGGGCGTGCTGGTAGAAACCGGCGATCATCGACTCGACACCGGGCAGGTTGAAGGGCTTGCCCAGGACCCGCATGAGGGAGTTGTCGGTGGGCCGGTACAGCCCGGTCACGAAGTAGTTGCCGCCCTCGTACGCACCGACCGTGCCGCCGTCGGGTGATTCCTCGCCGAGCCAGCGGTACCACTTGGCGCGCTGCGCGGCCATGCGGTCGGCCGGCAGGGCCGAGCTGTTGGATTCGCCGGGCTCGGGGCCGGCGTACTTCTCGTACTCCGGGACGCCCGCGTAGAAGTACTCGTCGGCGAGCTTGCCGAGGGAGTGGCCGGTCTCGTGGATGGCGACCTGGCCGGACTTCGGGTGACCGGCCGAGGCCGTCGATATCCCCTCGTACCCCAGGGTCGCGCTGGGCTCGTTGTAGCCCGCTCCGCCGTACTTGGCGCTGTTGGCCAGGACGATGACGAGGTCGGCGGCGGGGGCCTTCGCCACGTACGCGTCCACCTTGGGCTGGTCGATGCAGAGCAGCCGCTCGATGTCCTCGCACCAGAAGAAGGAGCCGAGGGCGGTGTCGCGGACGGTGGCCGGGTCGGGGTCGCCGGAGACTCCCGAGTCGTGCGAGACGGCGTCGACCGTCCAGACGTTGAAGAGGTTCCGGTACGTGGTGTAGGGCTCGACGGCGGTCACCTCGGCCCATTTCTGCTCGGCGTCGGTGTGGAACCGGGCCAATTCGTCGGCGGTGTACCCGTCTCCGATGACCACGACGTCGAGGCGGTCGGCCGTGGAGCCGTTGTCGATCATCTTGGTGACCTGACCGTCGGCCGACCGCTCCGCGGGGGACAGTCGGCTCGTGGTCTTGGCGGGGCTGCCGGCGGCCGGTACCCGAGCGTGACCCGATCCGGCGTCACCACCGTGCTCCGGCCCGGGGATCTCGACCTCGATCCGCTGCTTCGCCGGGGCGTCGGCCGCGTCGGCGGGTCCGGCGGCCACCAGCGCGGCGGTCGCGCAGACCATCGCGACGGCCGCGCGCACCGCCGTGCGCACGGCCGGTCGCCGGCCCGAGTCTCTGACTGGATCCATGAAGTACTCCCCCGGGAACGGAAGTTAAGCAGCTTGTTAAGTGCAGTGAATCGGTTGCTTAAACTAGGGGGCGAGCGGGGCGTGCGCAATGCCTGCTCCCCCTGAATACTGGGGAGTTCGAACCACCAGGGGGAATCCATGGACGAACCGGCCCGGATCGGCCGCAGGGTGCAGCGCATGCGCGGTGAACTCGGTTTGACTCAGAGGCAGTTGGCAGAGCCCTCCTACACCTCCGCCTACATCTCCACACTGGAGTCGGGCAAGGTCCGGCCCTCGGAGACGGCGCTGCGTTTCCTCGCCGCCCGCCTGGGCACCTCGTACGAGGAGCTCGCCACCGGCCGCCCCGCCCACCTGGCCACCGAACTACGGCTCGCCCTCACCGACGCCCAGCAGACGCTCGCCACGGGTGCGGCCGACGAGGCCGCCGCGCGCTACCGGCGGCTGCTCACGGAGGCCGAGGAGCTCGGGTTGGTCCCCGAGCAGGCGGAAGCCCGGCTCGGGCTCGGTGAGTGCGCGCTGGAGTCCGGTGAACTGCTCGACGCGATCGGCCACTTCGAGGTCGTGGAGCGCCTCCTCGC
Organism: Streptomyces virginiae; assembly: GCF_041432505.1. Lineage (GTDB taxonomy): Bacteria > Actinomycetota > Actinomycetes > Streptomycetales > Streptomycetaceae > Streptomyces > Streptomyces virginiae_A. The sequence goes on along the minus strand of NZ_CP107871.1, from coordinate 8,431,537 downwards.
CGATGAGCCGCTGCCCCGCCGGGCCCGCCCGATCCGCGGCCGGGCCGTCGCGCACCTGCTCGCCGGTGAGCTGCGCTATGCCTGTTACCTCCTCGAATCCACCATCGACGAGCTGGGTGCGAGCGGGCTGGCGGATCCCGAGGCGTTGGTGCTGCTCAACGCCGCGATCATCGGGCCGTATCTCGACATGGGCGCCCACGCCCGGGCCGCCCGCGCCGCCGAGCTCGCGCTCGCACTTGCTCCGCAGGTCAGCGACCCGGCACTGGTGGCGGGCATGCACCGGCAGGTGGCCCGGACGTTCCTGGCCGGGGGCCGCGTGGCCGATGCCGACGCCTCACTGGCCAAGGCCCAGGAGATCTACGGGCAGCTACGGCTACGGACCGATCTGGCCCACTGTCACTGGATGCGCGGGTACGTACTCGCGCAGAACGGCGATCTGGCTTCGGCCGAGCGGGAGTTGCGGATCGCCCGGGACATGCTGTCGGCTCGTCGCGCCGGGCTCTACACGGCGCAGGTGGAGGTCGAGCTGGCCGACGTACTGCGCCGGCTCGGCCGCTACGAGGAGGCCGCCGGACTCCTCTCGGCGCTGCTGGAGCTGGGGGACAGTCACGGCGCCGTGCACGCGGGCGGCGCGCACCGGCTCCTCGGCCTGATGGCCGAGGAGCGCGGTGAGTCGGAGGCCGCCGAGGAGCACTACGTCCAGGCGCTGGCGCTGCTGGAACGCAGTGGGGCGACCGGCGATCTCGCGGACCTGTGCCGACTGTTGGGCGATCTGCTGCGGCGTACGGGCCGGGTCGAGGCGGCCATGGACGCGTACCGCACGGGCCTGGGGCACCGGGCGGCGCCCGGCACCACCACCCTGGGCCCGGCGCCCGCCGCACCCGCCCTGCGGCCCGCCCGGGTCAGTGGTTCTCGGTGGGCTGCAGGTCCCGCGGAATGAGGGTCCAGGTCGTGGCCGCCGCGGCGACCGCGAGTACGGCGGCCAGCAGGAACGCCGGGGTGATCGCCAGGGTGTAGGCGTGCGAGGCGGTGTCGAGCAGGGCCTGGCCGACGGCGCCGCCGATGCGTTCGGCGGTGTGCGCGGCCTCACCGACGGAGCCCTGTACGGCGGCGGTGCTGGGGCCGTCCAGCTCCAGGGCGGGCAGGTTGCCCCGGTAGAGCGCGGCCGCGGTGGAGCCGAGGACCGCGACGCCCATGGCCGAGCCGAGTTCGTAGCAGGTCTCCTCGATGGCGGCGGCGCTGGAGACCTCGGCCGCGGGGGCGGCGGAGACCAGGGTCACCGAGGCCACGGTGGTGGCGAGGCCGGCGCCCAGGCCCATCACGGTCAGGGCGGCGGCGAAGGCCAGGTAGCCGAGGTCGGTGAACTGCTGGAAGGTCCAGGGCAGGGCCATGCCGACGGCGAGGACGACCAGTCCGGCGCCGAGCACGTGGCGGATGGCGAAGCGGTGCATCAGCGAGGGCGCCATGATCGAGGCGACGATCAGCGCCAGCGGGGCCGGGAGCAGGCGCAGTCCGGCCTCCAGCGGGGTGTAGCCCTCGCCGTACTGGAACCACTGGGTGACGAGGAACAGGATCGCGCCCATGCCCACCATGGGCAGGAAGATCGCGGTGGCCGCGACGCTGAAGGCGGGCTTGGCGAACAGCCGTACCTGCAGCAGCGGATTGTCCAGGCGCAGCTGGCGGCGTACGAAGACGGTCAGCAGAGCGGCGGCGATCAGGAGCAGGGCCCAGGGCAGCGGGTCGGCGATGCCGCTCTTGCCGAGCTGCTTGATTCCGCCCGCGAGGGCGAGCATGCCGACGATCGACTGGCCGACGCCCCACCAGTCCCAGCTTCCGGCGGCGCGCGGTGAGCGCGATTCGGGCAGGTAGCGCAGGCCGGCCGCGACGATGACGGCGGCGACGGGCAGGTTGAGGAGGAAGGCGGAGTGCCAGCCGAAGTCCTGGACCAGGAGTCCGCCGACGACCGGACCGAAGGCCATGCCGCCGCCGAAGACGGCCGCCCAGACGGCGAGCGCGAAGGCCCGCTCCTTGGCGTCGGTGAAGACGGTGCGCAGGATGGACACGGTGGAGGGCATGATGGCCGCGCCGCCGATGCCGAGCAGGGCGCGGGCCGCTATCACGTGCCAGGCCTCGGTGGAGAACACGGCTATGAGCGAGGCGAGCGAGAAGATGCCGAAGCCCGCCATGAGCAGCCGCTTGCGGCCCCAGCGGTCACCGAGCGCACCCGCGGTGACCAGCAGTCCGGACAGGGCGAGCGCGTAGACGTCGATGATCCACAGCTGCTGGACGGCGCCGGGCTGGAGGTCGCCGACGAGCGAGGGGAAGGCCACGTTGAGGATCGTGGTGTCCATGGAGATGAGCAGGAGGCTGCCGGAGAGGATCGCCAGGACGATCCACCTATGGGGGGCCTGCGCGGGGGTGTGCATGAGGTTCCGTTCAGAGGTGCGCCGTTGCGCACGGTGGAGAGGAGGCTTCAGGGCGCCGGAGCGCCGGCGGGGGGCTGCGCGAGCGGCCGTGTCCCGCTGAGGAAGGAGGTCAGCACCAGGTGGCCGATCTGGCGCGGGGCGAAGTGCCCGTCGCGGACGCCCTCGGCGGCGGCGTCGAGCAGACCCCAGAGCGAGTACCAGATCCAGTACGGCGGCAGGTCCGCGCGCAGTCGGCCCAGCCGCTGACCGAGCGCGAGGAAGGCCACGGCCTGCTGGTCCTGCCGGTCCACGCCGGCGCGGAACTCCGGGTCCGCGAGGACGGTGGCGTCGCGCGAGGTGAAGCCGTAGAGGTGTGCGGCGGGCATCAGGGCGACGACCAGTTCCTCGATGGCGGCGTCGAAGGCGGCCGCGTCGGCGCACCGCGTCAGGTCGAGGGGGGCGAGGCACCCGTCGACCACCTCGATCGCCCGGACGGCGACGGCCTTGAGCAGGGCCTCGCGGGTGGCGTAGCGGCGGCTCAGTGTGGCGCGGCTGGTGCCGATGCCGGCGGCGATCTGCACCATCGAGGCGCTGTGATCGCCGGCGAGGACGCGGGCGGCGCCGTCCAGCAGTTCTTCTTCGTTCACCATCAGTGAGCCTCCTTCGCCTCGGACGATACAAGATTGTCTCATTCGAAGCAAAGAGCACTCACAGGCGGACCTCTATTGAAAATGGCAATCATTTCCGTATACTGCCTGCATGGCACGCAACGAAGTACGCCCGATCGTCAAGCTCCGCTCCACCGCGGGAACCGGCTACACCTACGTCACCCGCAAGAACCGGCGCAACGACCCCGACCGCATGGTGCTGCGCAAGTTCGACCCGGTCGCCCGTCGGCACGTCGACTTCCGCGAAGAGCGCTGACCCCACCCCCGGCCCCTGACCCCGCCCCCACCTTTACGAAGGAGCGCACCGTGAAGCCCGGAATCCACCCCGCCTACGGCCCCGTCGTCTTCCGCGACAAGGCCGCCGACTTCGCATTCCTCACCCGGTCGACCGCAACGAGCGACCGGACGATCGAGTGGGAGGACGGCCGCACCTACCCCGTCGTCGACGTCGAGATCTCCTCGCGCAGCCACCCCTTCTACACCGGCACCGCCCGCGTCCTGGACACCGCCGGCCGCGTCGAGCGCTTCCAGCGCCGCTACGGGAGCACGCGGTGACCCTGCCCGTCGTCATCGTCGGCGGGCTCCACGGCGACGCCCGCCGCGGCGCGGTGCAGGAGCTGCTGGCCGCCGTACCGGGCAGCGTCGCCCTCCACCACGACCTGGCCACGGCGACCGAGGGGACCGTACGGCGCCTGGTGCGCGACGCCTCGGGCGAACTGTCCCGGGGCGAAGCCCCGCTCGTGAACGACTGCGCGTGCTGCGCGCTGCGGGCGGATCTGCTCCCGGAACTGTGGCGGCTCGCCGCGGACGGGCTGACCCGGCTCGCCGTCGTCGAGCTGTGGGACTCCGTCGAACCGCGCGCCATGGCCGAGGTCGTGGCCACCCACGGCGGTGAAGCCCTCGACCTCACCAATGTGATCACCGCCGTCGACCCCGCCCTCGTCCTGCCGTACCTGGCCAACGGGGACGACCTGGCGCAGGCGGGGCTCGCGGCGGCCCCCACCGACCGGCGGACCGTCGGGGACACCTGGGCCCGGCAGCTCGAGTACGCCCCCGTCCTCGCGCTCGTCGACAGCCCGGAGGCGGACGACGAGAACCGTGCCCTGCTGGCGCAGCTGCACCCGACGGCCCGTCGGGTGGCGACCGGGTCCGGTGAACTCGCGCGCGTGGCCTTCGCCGGTTTCGACACCGCGGCGGCGGCCGCCGCCCAGCATCCGGCGTGCGCGCTGCTGCCGCAGGACGCGGACGAGGCCGGGGTCGCCACGCTCGTCTGGCATCGTCACCGACCCTTCCACCCGGAACGGCTCTACGAGGCCCTGGAGGACCTCGCCGCGGCGGCCGCCCGCAGCCGCGGCCGCTTCTGGCTCGCCGACCGCCCCGACACCCTGCTGGCCTGGGAGGCCGCGGGCGGTGCGCTGTGCGTGGAGAACAGCGGCCCGTGGCTGGCTTCGCTGCCGGACGCCGCGTGGGAGTTGGTTACTCCCGCGCGCAGGGCGGCCGCCGCGCTGGGCTGGCATCCCGAGCACGGCGACCGTTGCCAGTACCTGACCTTCACCTCACCCGACCTCGACCGCGAGGGCCTGGTGCGGCTCCTCGACTCGTGCCTGCTGACCGACGCCGAGTTCGCCGCCGGGCGGGAAGCGTGGAAGCGCCTGCCGACCGCCTTCGGCGCCCTCCTCGACCCCGTCTCCTGACGCCCTGAGCCCAGGGCGTGCATCGAAAAGTATTTCCTAGGAGATCGTCAGGCTGCCCGGCTACGGTGCGGACATGGCGAATTACGTGCTGGTTGCGGGTGCACGGCTCGGGGCGTGGGCGTGGGGCGAGGTGGTGCCGTATCTGCGCGCGGCCGGCCACGGCGTCCATCCGTTGACGCTGTCCGGTCTTGCCGACAAGCAGGGTGTACCGGCGGGGCAAGCGACTCACGTCCAGGACATCGTCGCCGAGGTGGAACGCCAGGGTCTGCGTGACGTGGTCCTGGTGGGTCACAGCTACGCGGGCATCCCGGTGGGTCAGGCCGCGGAGCGGATCGGTGACCGACTGGCCCGCGTGGTGTTCGTCGACTCGAGTGTTCCGACCGACGGCGAGTCGTTCGTCTCCGCCTGGCCGGACGGCGGGGCGGCGGTGGAGGCATCGATCGCCGAGAGCGGAGGGTTCTGGCCGCTCGCGCCGGCTGCTCATTACGACGGCGAAGGTCTCACCGATGAGCAGATCGCACGCCTCGTGCGTGGCTCGACGCCTCACCCGGGTGCCACGCTGACCGAGCCCGCTGTGCTGTCGGGGCCGCTCGGTGAACTTCCGGCGACATACGTCCTGTGCGTGATGCCGGGGGCCGAGCCCGACGACGCCGAGCCCGACGAAGAGGTGGCCGAGCTGCTGAACAGCGAGCGCTGGCGGCTGGTCACGATGGACACCGGCCATTGGCCGATGTTCTCCCGGCCGCGCGAGCTGGCGCAGATTCTCCTCGGTGCTGCCGTGGAGTGAGAGCACCTCCATGCCTGCGGGCCGGTTTCGGACGCGCGGCCGGCCCGGCCCGATGCGGGGCACGCGGACCTTCCTCAGCACGGGTTCGAACTGCGGCGAGTCGCTTGGGGACACAGGCCCTAGTCGTCGCCGGTGCTGCGGGCGCGGGCTCCTGAGCGGGTGCGGCCCGCGGTCTGGGCCCGCTGCGGGTGGCGGCGTACGTACTCGTGCTCCAGCTCGTTCATCCGCTTCGTATGGGTGACCAGAGCGTCGTCGGACCCGTGCAACAGGGTCTCGTGGCGCGTGCGGTGGATGGCCTCCAGCTCCTTGAGCAGCCGGCCCTCCTCCAGTTTCTGCGCCGACGGACCGCCGTCGTGCTCCGTCATGGCACGTGCACCTCCTCCACCGGGCCACGGGATCACAGTGGGCTTACCTCCCCGGCCACTCCATCATGCCCCGCACCACGGGAGGGGGCCTCCGGGGCCGGACGTGCCGCGCGGAAGGTACGGCGGTAGGCGTGGGGCGAGACGCCGGCGGACGCTGACCTTCGCCTGCGCGGCCATGTCGGCCAGGGTCACCGGTTCGCCGAGCCGCTCCAGGACCCAGGCACGTGTGGGCGCGGCGCGAGCCCGACCAGGCCGCGCTGCGCGCGGTGGCCTCCCTGGTCGAGACCGACCGACTGCGGGCGGACCCGGGGAAAGATCGCCCCGTCCGTGGTCTGACACGTCGCGCCATGGCCTGACCGGTCGTAGGACGCGGCCTGACATCCCGTCGGACGTGACCGTCTGCCGGCGTTCGCGACCCACCAGGGTGAGTAGACACTGTCTACTCACCCTGGTAGACAGTGTCCATGGACCAGGAGAGACCGCTCCGGGAGCGGCTGATCGACGTAGGGGTGGAACTCGTCCTGAGCGAGGGCGCCGGCGCTCTCGGGCTACGGGAGATCGCCCGCCGGGCGGGGGTCTCGCACGGGGCGCCGCGCCGGTACTTCCCCACCCACCAGTCCCTGCTGTCGGCGATCGCCCGGCGCGGGTTCGAGGATCTCGGGGTGCGCATCGCGGCGGTGGCCGGCGCGCCGGAGCTGTCCCCGCGGGAACGGGTGCGGACGATCGGGGTGGCGTACGTCGGCTACGCGCTGGAGCACGCGGGGATGTTCTCGCTGATGTTCCGGCACGACCTGCTGGACAGTACGGGCCAGGCGCCCTCGCAGGGGCCACGGCTACGGGAGTCGACGCTTCCGATGTTCGAACTCCTCGTCACGCTCGTCCGCCGCTGCGGTGCGGCCGAACCCTCCGTCACCGCGGCCGCGTTGTGGGCCAACCTGCACGGCGTGGCGCAGTTGTGGCGCTGGGGCAGTCTGCAGCTGGCCCTCGGCGGCGCGCCGGTCGACGGCGTGGAACGGCTCGTCGGTGCCGCCGTCGACGCCCACCTCGGTCCGGAGCCCGTATGAGGCAGCGGATCCCACTGCTCGTCAGCGTCGCGGGAGCCATGCTCGTCGCGCTGGACGGCACCGTGCTGACCATGGCCCAGCCGAGCCTGCGCCGTGATCTGGGGGCCGGTGTGGCGCAGGTCCAGTGGACCAGCACCGCCTATCTGCTCGCCGTGGCCGCGTTCCTGGTGGTCGCCGGGCGCCTCGGCGACCGGTACGGGCACACCCGGTTGCTCTTCGTCGGTGTCCTCGGCTTCGCCGCGGCCTCGGCCGGCATCGTGTTCGCCCCCGGCGTGGGCTGGGTCATCGCGCTGCGCGCCGCGCAGGGCGTGTTCGGCGCGCTGCTGCAGCCCGCGACGCTGGCGCTGCTGCGGCTCGCGTATCCGCCCGACCGGCTCGCCACCGCGGTCGCCGTGCGGACCGGTGCGATCGGCTTGGCCGCGGCGGCCGGTCCGCTGCTCGGGGGCCTGCTGGTCGCGCGGTGGGACTGGCGGGCGGTGTTCGTGATCAATGTGCCGGTGGCCCTGGTGATCGCTGCACTGACGCTCGCCGTACGGGCCCCCGCGCCGCCGCGGGCGGAGCGCGGGCGGTTGGAGTTCGCCGGCGCCGCCCTGCTCGCCGCCGCCCTCGCGGTGTTCGTGCACGCGCTGGTCGGCGTGCCCGCGTACGGGTGGACCGCCACGCCCACCGTCCTCGGCTTCGGCGGTGCCGTCGGGCTCGCGGCCCTGTTCGTACGCCGCGAGCGGCGGGCCGCGCAGCCGTTCGTGCCGCGCGCCGTGGCCCGGTCCACGGCGGTGACCGCCTCGATGGGGCTCCTGCTCATCGTCTCCGCGGGCATGTTCGGGGCGCTGTTCACGGCCACGTTCCAGCTCCAGGACGTCGAGGGGCTGGACCCGCTCGCGACCGGCGTACGGGTGCTGCCGCTGACCGCGCTGATGGTCGCGGGGGCTCCGGTGGCGGGCCTGGCGCTGCGCAGGTTCGGGGCGCGTCGGACCGCGCTGGTGGGTACGGGGCTGGTCGTCGCCGGGATCGCCGGGCTGGGATCGGCGTCCCCGGTGGCGTTCGGGGTGCTCGGCGCCGGGTTCACCACCGTCATGGTCACGGCCACCGGGGCGGTGGTCGGCGAGGCCCCGGCCGGATACGCGGGGGTGGTCGGCGGTCTCAAGCAGACCGCCATGAACGTCGGCCCGGCCCTCGGGATCGCGGTCGCCGCGAGCACCGCGGCGCACGGCTCGTCCTCGGCCGCCCCCGCCGTATTGGCCGCGCTGACGGCCGTGGGACTGGCGGTGGCCTCACTGCTGCCCGACGGCGCGCGCCCGGCAGCTGCGGGCGACCTCGTCGGCGAAGACGAGGGCGGGCTGGGCGAGGGCGGCCCAACGGCGGACGGCCCAGCCGACCGTGAGCGGCGGCAGGGCGGGGATCGGCACGAGGCGCAGCGGGCCGTCGGAGCCGGGGACCCGCCAGCCGGGCAGCGCGGGCACGACGGCGTGTCCGAGGCCTAGTTCGGCGAGCAGGAGGGCGGTGTCCCAGTCGGCCACGCTGGTGTCGGAGCTGACCCGGATGCCGGATTCGGCGAAGGCGGCGTCCAGGTGGGCGCGGGAGGCGGAGTTCTCGGGCAGCCGGATGTGCCGGATGCCGGCGAGGTCGGCGGGTTCGATGCGGGGCCGGGCGGCGAGGGGGTCGTCCGCGCCGACGGCGAGCACCCAGGGCAGTCGCATGACGGGACGCAGCTCGATGCCGCGGACCGGGCCGCCGATGGTGATCCAGGCGAGGTCGAGGTCGTCGGCGGCGAGGGCGTCGAAACAGCTGCGGCTGGAGTTCTCGGTCTGGAACTCCAGGCTGACCTCGGGGTGGCTGCGGCGGAAGCTGACGACGGCCTCGGACATGAAGTGCCGCACGGTCGTCGCTCCGGTGGTGACGCGGACCGTGCCGCCACCGCCGCGGACGAGGTCCTCCACGCGGCGCAGGGCCCCGTCGAGTCCGGCGATGCCGTCGGCGGCGGCCGCCTGGAGGATGCGGCCGGCCTCGGTGGGTACGACGCCCCGGGCATGGCGCTCCAAAAGGCCTGCGCCGGTGTGCTTCTCCAGGCGGCGGACGTGCTGGCTGACGGCCGATTGGGTGCAACCGAGGTCGCGTGCCACGGCACTGAGGCTGCCGGCGCGGCAGACGGCCACGAACACACGAAGATCATCAAGGGTCACTCGACCCAAGATATCGCTTGGGGGTGGGGAGCAAATCGGAGGATTGACTTGGGTGTTGGGTGGGATCAAGATCGATGCAGGGCCCGGGCGGCAACCCGGCGCCCGCCCGCGCCACGGGGTCCGGAACCCAGGCTCGGGCGGGGCAGGGTGCCGACCCGTCCGGCCCGCCCGACCCACCTTCACGGACCGGAGGGACACGCCGGTGTCCGATCACGTCGTCGCATGGCTGCGGGAGCTCGGCGCGAGGGAGATCGCCCACCCGGGCGGGACCCTCCTGACACATCTCGAACGGGTGGAGGCCCTCCTCGGCTCCTGGGGGGCGCGCCCCGCGCTCCGCCGGGCGGGCCTGTGCCACGCGTTCTACGGGACGGACGGTTTCCCCACCGCCCTGTTGCCGCTCGCCCGGCGGGCCGAACTGGCCGCGGTGATCGGTGACGAGGCCGAGGAGATCGTGTACGCGTACGCCGCCTGCGACCGCGTGGCTTCGTACCCCACGCTCGCCTGTGAGGAGGCGGCCTACCGCGACCGGTTCACCGGACGCGTCCACTCCCCCGCCCCGTGGCTCCGGCGGGACCTGGCCGAGCTGTCCGCGGCCAACGAGCTCGACCTCGCGCGGATCGATCCCGCCTTCCGTGACGCGTGGGGAGCCGAACTCCGCTCCCTGTTCGAGCGGTTGAGCGGACTGCTGAGCGAGCCGGCCCGACGGGAGTGCCGGGCCGTGCTCGGCGACGGGGAGGTGTGAGCGGTCAGGGGGCGGGTCGGCCGGTGAGGGTAATCTCGGCGACGCTGCTCCAAGGGCCGCGGCCGCCGGCCTCGGTCAGTGCTCTCAGGCGGAGGTAGCGGCCGTTCTTGGGGGTGAGGGCCGTGGTCTTGGCGGCCGGGGTGTCGGCGAAGGTACCGGTCGCCACGGGCGGCCCCCAGTCGGTGGTGCTGTCGGAGACGTAGACCTCGTAGCCGCCGATCCGACCGTTGACGCCGCCGTCCTGGCGGGGCAGGTGGCCGAGGCCGTCGACCGCGTAGCGGGCGCCGAGGTCGATCCGGATCTCGTGCGGGAGCGGGGCGGGCGTGCCGGAGGACCAGGCGGTGTGCCAGATCGTGGTCGGGTTCCCGTCGAAGGCGTGCGCGGCCGCGCCGTTCTCGGCGGTGGTCTCCTGGCTGTCGGCGTGGACCAGGGACCAGGCCGAGCGGTCGATCGGGGTGGCCGCGGGCAGTGTTTCGGCGGCGGGAAGGCTGGTTCCGCCCGCAGAGACGGTGAAGGCGCCCGCCTTGGTTCCGGTCTTGATCCGGAGCACTCCGGAGCGGTCCGCCGGGTCGAAGTACCAGCCGGACGCGGCGGCGTCGTAGGCGGCCTTGGAGGCCAGGCCCGGGACGGGGGCTCCGTCGATCGTGACGGTGGCGGGCGCGGTGGCCACGTGCAGGGTGAACTCGTAGCCGCGGGAGGCCGGTTTGCCGGTGTAGCTGCCGGTGGGGGCGCCCACGGCGACGGTGACCGCGCCGGAGCCGGCCGTCGGGGCGGTGACGTCGACCCGCTGGCGGGCGTAGGCACCCGACCGGTACGCGCGGGTGCGGCCGTCGTCCTCGTAGAGGGTGAAGGAGGAGGTGCCGCGCGGGTGGATGTCGTAGGTGAGGGTGTCCACGGGCTTCTCGCCGGTGTGGTTCATCTGCGGCCACATCGGCACGACGGCGCCGCCCTTGACGAAGAGCGGCAGGGTGTCGAGGGGGGCACGGTATCCGTTCAGCCACCCCGGGCCGGCGTACGTGCGGCCCGTCCAGTAATCGGTCCAGGTCCCGGCGGGGAGGTAGATGCCGTCGCGTACCGAGGTGTCGGAGACGACGGGGGCGACGAGGAGGGAGTCGCCGGCCATGAACTGGCCGCTGGTGAGGTTGCCGCGGGCCACCGGGTCGTCGGGGTACTCCAGGACCATGGCGCGGGTGCTGGGGACTCCGCTCTCGTGGGCGATGCGGCTCATCGTGTACAGGTACGGCATCAGCCGCATCTTGAGCTGCAGGTACTTGCGATTGATGGACAGGTACGGCTCGGCGAACCGCCAGGGCTGTTTGTCGTGGTAGCCGGCGGACGGGTTGGTCGCGCCCCAGCCGGACATGGTCATGAAGGCCGGGGTGAAGGCCTTCCACTGGAGGTCCCGGGTGTAGGTCTGCGGGCTGCCGCCGAAGATGCCGTCGATGTCGCCGGCCGCGTAGTTGAGGCCGGAGAGGCCCGCGCCGGTGATGGCGGGGACGTGCCAGCGCATGTCGTCCCAGGTGCCGTACGTGTCGCCGGTCCAGACGACGGCGTTGCGCTGGGTGCCCGCCCACCCGTCGACGGTCCAGACGAAGCGGCGGGCGTCGGAGTTCTTCTCGATCCCGTCCACGGCCTGCCGCACTCCGTCGAAGGCGTACTTGTAGCCGCTGCCGATCCACGCGACGTCGGTCTTCACGCCCCGGCTGCCGGCCGTGCCCACCTCGTCGGCGATGGAGCCGAGACCGGTGGAGGTCCACAGGCCCGTCTGGAAGCCCTTGGCCTTCAGGGCGTCGACCGTCGACTTCAGGGGTGCGGTGTAGCCGCAGCCGTAACCGTCGTTGGGCAGGAACCAGCCCGAGGGCATGTCGGCGGCCCGGGCGTCGGCCGCGTAGCCGACGACGTCCGGGGTGTTCTGGTGGCGGAGGCGGTTGTGGTCGCCCTGGTAGTCGGGGTTGGAGGCGTTGAAGCAGTCGGCGTTGCCGAGCTCGAAGCCCCACATCGGCGCCATGAACGGCTTTCCGCTGACGTCGGTGTACGCGTCGAGCACGGACTTGAGGGAATCGCCGGTGAAGTACCAGGCGTCGAAGCGCTTCTCGTCGTGGGTGAGGGTGGTGGGCGAGTCGAAGCCGTAGGAGCCCGGGGCCCAGGTGTTGCGCATGACGCCGTAGCCGTTGGTGGACATGTAGAAGGGGGCGGGGCTGGCGTTGTCGTTCTCGCGCCACTTGTTGTCGACGGCGATCGGGACGGTCTTGCCGCGCAGCGCCCACTCGCCGAGGCGGAGGCCGGTGCCGTAGAACTGCTCGTCCGCGCCGCGGGCCAGGTACTGGGTGGTCCGGCCGCCGGTCCAGCTGGTGGGCCGGCTCTCCTGCCAGACGGGGGTGGTGTTGTCGGCGCGGAAGACGGAGAACCGCAGGGGCTTCTTGTCGACCCGGATGGAGAGCGATCCGGTGGTGATCCGGTAGTACGCGCCGGCGTCCGAGTAGCTGCTGGTCACGGGTCCGAAGTCGGTGGTCGGGGCGAGGTCGCTGCCGGCCGGGTCGTCGGTGAAGGACCCGTCGGGCGAGAGCCAGAGGCGGAAGATGTCGGCGCGGGCGACCACCACGCGGGCCTTGGCACCGCTGGAGGCGGTGACGGTGAACGTGTTCCCGGATCGGGTGAATCCGGTGACGTCGCCCGCCGTCGCCGTGGCTCCGGCGGCTCCGGCGGGGGTGGCCGAGGCGGGTAACGCGACCGGTCCGGCGCCGGCCAGACCCGCCACGGTGAGCGCGGCGGCGAGCAGGGCGGCGGCCGGGGTGCGTCGCCTGCGGCGATGCCGCACCGTTCGAACTCGGCTGCCTGACGGGCCTTGCCGACCCTGGCTCCTGCGGATGCTGGGCAGTCTCATGGGGCAGCTCCTCGTGCGGTCCGGGACACGGACACAGCTCCTTGGCATGCTCCCGGCAAGATAGCGCTCGGACAGGCCTTCATGAAAGATGATGCTCGAAGTCGGCTGTCATCACGCAGCTTTGAACATCCATCAGGGGGGAACCCGGCCTGGATAGAGTGCGGGCATGGTGGGCGACGAGGTCGATGTGGCAGTGGTGGGGGCGGGACCGGTCGGGCTGAGCGCCGCGCTGCTGCTCGCCCGGGCCGGGCTCGACGTGGTGGTGCTGGAACGCCGTCCCGGGCCGGTCACCGAGTCCCGTGCCACGGACCTGCACGCGCGCACCCTGGAAGTCCTGGCCCCGAGCGGACTGGCCGAATCCCTGCTCCCGCTCGGCCGGCGCGTGGACGCGGTGGAGATGTGGTCGGGGCGGCGCCGGCTCGGCGGCTTCGACCTGGCCCGCCTGCGCTCCCCGTACCCGTACATCCTCACCGTGCCGCAGTGCGCGACCGAGGGCCTGCTCGCCGCCGAGGCCGAGCGGGCGGGGGTGCGCGTGCACCGCTCGACCGCCGTCCGCTCGGTCGACGAGGATGCCGAAGGCGTCACGGTACGGTCGGACGCCCTCGGCCCGCTGCGCACCCGCTGGGTCGTCGCGGCCGACGGCGCGTCCAGCACCCTGCGCGCCCTGGCCGGCACGCCGTTCCGCGGCCGGACGTACGCCGGCACGTGGCAGCTCGCCGACCTGCGGGTGGAGGACCCCTCACTGGATCCGGCCCGGGTCCACATGGTCGGCGGCCCGCGCGGCCTCCTCGTGGTGCTGCCGATGCACCTCGACGGCTGGGCCCGGGTCGTCCTGCACCTGCCGCACGACCGGCCGGCGGGGGACGGCGTGGGCGGGCCGGAGGGGATCGCCGCCGAGGCGGCGGCCCGGGGGTGGACGGCGGCCGTCCGCGAATGCCGCTGGACCAGTACCTTCCGCACCCAGCGGCGTCTCGCCGCGCACGACGGGCGGCGGCGGGTGCTGCTGATCGGTGACGCGGCCCACGTGTGCAGCCCGATCGGCGGTCAGGGCCTCAACCTCGGGTTGCGGGACGCCGTCTCCCTCGCCTCCGCGCTGCCCGCCGCCACCACCCGCGGCGGTCCCGCCGACGCCCGGCTGGCGGCCTGGCGGCGCGCGCGCCGGGCCGACGCGCTGGGCGTCCTCGCCCGCACCGACCTCGCCACCCGTGCCTGGACCCTGCGCTCGGCGCCCGCCCGCGCCGTCCGGGACACGGTGGTGCGCGGCGCCCTCACCACCGCGGCCGGCCGGCGCCTGATCGCCGAGGCGGTCGCCGGGCCCCGCCCGGGCCCGGCATGATCCGAAGGACAGGCCCTAGGTCGGCCTGTCCTGGGGCGGTGGGGTGACCGCCAGGATCGGTGGGGCCGGGGAGGACCAGCGGTGGCCGCAGGGGTCGAAGACCAGGGTCACCGGCCGACCCGGGCGCTGGCGCCAGGAGATGCGTTCCGGGTCGTCCGCGCACACCGGGCAGGGGGGCAACGGGCGGGGGTCCGGCAGGCAGTCGGGGGCGGCCGTGAGCGGCGTGGTGTACGGATCGCGCATGGAGGCTCCCTGGTCGTGCGGTTGGGCTGATCGCACTGTGCCATGGACGGGCCCGCGTGCGCATGGGCGGATCGTCCAGGGTTCCGGCTGGTCAGAGGTGCGGTCAGCAGGAGGAATCCGGTCCTCTTACGGGCACTTGGTGATCAACCGCTCCCGCCGCCGGCCTCCACCAGGCCCGATTCGTAGGCCGCGATCACCGCTTGCGCGCGGTCGCGGACGCCCAGCTTGCCGAAGATGCCGGTGATGTGGTTCTTGACCGTGGAAACGCTGATGTCCAGTTCCGCGGCGATCTCGGTGTTGCCCCGGCCGGTGGCCATGAGCCGCCAGATCTCCAGCTCGCGCGGGGTGAGTTCGCCAGGGGTCTCGGCCGCCCACGACCGCGGCCGCTCGGCGGGGGTCCGTACGTAGGCGGAGAGGAGCCGGCTGAGCAGCCGGGGCGCGACGGCCGCCTCGCCGGTGTGGACGATGCGGACCGCGGAGATCAGCTCCTCCGGGGAGATGTCCTTGGGCAGGAAGCCGTACGCGCCGGCGCGCAGGGCGGCGACCACGTACTCGTCCATGTCGAAGGTGCTCAGGGCCAGGACGCGTGTCCCGGGGAGCGTGCGCGCGAGTTCCTCGGTGGCCTTGACCCCGTCCATGACCGGCATCCGGATGTCCATGACGACCACGTCGGGCCGTAGTTCATGGGAGAGGGCCACCGCCCGGGCGCCGTCCTCGGCCTCGCCCACGACCTCGAACTCCGGGTCGGGGCCCAGGATCAGGGCCAGGCCGCGCCGGACCAGCGGCTGGTCGTCGGCGATGAGTACGCGGATCATGCGTGCGGAACCTCTCTGTGGAAAGCGTCTTGGGCCGGGAGAGGGATCCGGGCCGCCACCCGGAATCCGCCGCCGGCGAGCGCGGCGGCCTCCAGGGTTCCGCCCTGCAGGGCGACCCGTTCGTGCATGCCGATCAGACCGTATCCGGAGCGTGCCGTGGGGCGTGCGGGCGGTACCTGCGCTCCCGCTCCGTCGTCACGCACCTCCACGCCCACCTCGTCGGCGTGGTACGTGAGCCGTACGTGGGCCCGCGCCCGGCCCGCGTGTTTGCGGGTGTTGGTCAGGGCCTCCTGGACGATCCGGAAGACGGTGAGGCCCACGGTGGGCGGGAGCGGGCGGACCGGCCCGTCCACGGTGAACTCGGTCTCCGTACCGGCCAGCCGGGACTCGGTGATGATCCGGCCGAGGTCGTCCGTGCCGGGCTGCGGCGCCGGCGGGGTCTGCTCCGGCTCCTCCCCGGCCCTCAGCACGTCGAGGAGTTGACGCATCTCGCGCAGTGCCATGCGTCCGGAGTCCTCCAAGGTGACCAGCGCCTCCCGGGACACCTCGGGGTCGTGCGCCAGATTGGCCCGTGCCCCGCCGGCCATCAGCTGCATGGTGGTGATGTGGTGGGCGACGATGTCGTGCAGTTCGCGCGCGATCCGGCGGCGCTCCTCGGACACGGCCCGGTCGGCGAGCCGCGTCCGGTGGGCCGCGGCCTCCCGCTGCCGGCGTTCGACCACGCAGGCCGCCGTGACGGTGATGAGGGCCGCGGTGGCGCTTCCGGCCAGACCCCACCAGCCGAAGGGGAGCGGCCATCCGCCCTGCCCGGCGGAGGCGAGCACCGCCGACGCGGCCGCGGCCGTCGCGATGACGGCGGGCCGGTGCGTCCGGGCCACCGTGTAGAGGGCGATCGTCAGGCTGAGGGTGAAGTGCGGGGACTGCGGCGCCGCCAGGTTCACCACGATCCCCACGCCCAGGACCGCGGCCAGTACGGGCAGCGGCCGGGCGCGCCGGGCCAGCAGGGTCATCGCCGACACCACCAGCAGGACCGCCGCGGTGACGCTGAGGGTGCCGCCCTCGGTGAGCGTGCTCAAGGAGAAGCCGACGAGGTCGGCGGCGGCCGCCGCCACCGCGACGAGTGCGTCGTTGCGCGTCCAGTGCCCCCGGTCCCCTTCGCTCTCCGCGCCCTCGACCGGGCCCGCACCCCGACCCGCACCCCGACCCGCACCCGCATGCGTACGCATGACCCCGCCCCCGCCCCTGCCCGTCCCGACACCCATGCCGCGTCCGTGCCCTTGCCCGCCCCCGTGCCGCCGGTCCTGTTCCCCGGTGGTCGAGACCCATTCTGGCACCGGGGCTCCCCCGTGCCGCCCGACCGTGGTCGGGCTCCCTACCAGGACCTGGGTCCTGGTCCGCGGGGCCGGCCGGACCCTGGTCCCGGGGTGCGGATCCTCCCGTGACCTGACGCTCGGCCCGCTCGCCCCTGATGGTCTTGGAGTCAGGCCGGGAACACCTGGCCGGCACCGCACAGACCGGAGGAAATGTGATCCGCGCCCTGACCGGATTCTCGACGAGAAGTCCGTGGAAGGTGATCGCCCTGTGGGTGGTCCTGGGACTGGCCGCCGCCGTCCTGGGCCAGGCGTTCGTCTTCCGCGCCGTCCAGACCGGCAACGCCGGGTTCCTGCCCGCGCAGTACGACTCGGCGGCCGCTCTGAAGATCGCCGAGGAGCGGTTCGGGGCGAAGCCGGACGCCAACCTCCTGACCGTGTTGGTGGCCCGGTCGGACGAGGCTCCGCTCGGCGCCGCCGACGAACGGCGCATCGACGCGCAGGCCGCGCTGTTGTCGCACAAGCGCGTCGTCATGCCCAGGACCGAGGAGACGATGCCGCTCGCCCAGGACCACTCGCAGGTCCCCCGGGTCGCCCCGGCCATGACGGCGCCCGACCGCTCCTTCCGGCTGCTGTCCGTCGAACTGACCGGCAACCCGGCCGATCCCGGGGTCCAGGCCACCTACCGGGCCTTCCGGGACTCGACCCGGGCCGCCCTGGCGGAGGAGGGCCTGCGTACCGGCTTCACCGGCGGGATCGCCGACCGCGTGGACGCCACGGAAGCCGAGAAGACCCGCTCGACGGTCATCGGCATCGCCATGCTCGCGGTCATCGTCCTGCTGCACGTCCTCGTCTTCCGCAGCGTCCTGGCGGCCCTGCTGCCGCTGCTCGCGGTCACCGTCATCGGCGGCGCGGCGGCGGGCGCGGTGGTCGGCGCCGCGCTGCTGACCGACATCGGACTGTCCGAGTCCACACCGAGTCTGATCAGTGTGGTCCTGATGGGCATCGGCATCGACTACTTCCTGTTCCTCCTCTTCCGTTTCCGGGAGCAGCTGCGCCAACACCCCGAGCAGTCCGGGCGCGAGGCGGCCGCCGAGGTCGCCGGGCGGGTCGGTACGGCCATCACCTCCGCGGCCCTGACCATCGTCGCCGCGTTCGCCACGCTCGGGGTGGCCTCCTTCGGCCAGTTCCGGGTCCTCGGGCCGGCCATCGCGCTGTCCGTGCTGGTGATGCTGCTGGGCAGCCTGACCCTGATGCCGGCCCTGCTGGCGGTCACCGGCCCCAAGATGTTCTGGCCGTCCCGGTCCTTGAAGCGCGAGCCCCGTGCGGGGTCCGCCGCGCGCATGGGCGACCGGGTGGCGCGCCGGCCGTTCACGCTGGTCCTGGCCTCGGTGGCGCTGCTCGGCACGCTGGCCGCCGGGGTCGTCGGGATGCGCATGGACTACGGGCAGAGCGGTGGCGGCGGCGAGCGGACCGCCGCCGTGGCCACCGCGGCCGAGATCTCCCGCGCTCTGCCGGCCGGGGTGTCGGACCCGACCAGTGTCTTCGTCACCGCTTCCGACGGCGTCGCCCTGACCGTCGAACGCCTCGGCGGACTGTCCGAGGCGCTCGCCCGGGTCGGCGGTGTGGGCCAGGTCGCCGGGACGGTCCTGACCGAGGACCGCCGGGCGGCCCGGATCGACCTGTTCCTGACCGCGGACCCGCAGCGGCAGGAGGCCCGCGATCTGGTGACGGGTCCGGTCCGGGCCGCGGTCCTGGCCCACACCCCCGCCGGTACGGAGGCACATGTGGGCGGCACGGCGGCGGTGTTCGCCGATATCGCGACCGCGGTGGACAAGGACCTGCGGGTGGTCTTCCCGGTGGCGGCCGCGCTGATCGCGCTGATCCTGATCGCCCTGCTGCGCAGTCTCCTGGCGCCGGTGATCCTGCTGGCGTCGGTCGGGCTGGGCTTCGCAGCGACCCTCGGCGCGTCGACCCTGGTGTTCCAGCACGCGCTGGACCGGCCGGGGGTGGACTTCACCCTGCCGCTGGTGCTCTTCCTGTTCGTGGTCGCGCTGGGCACCGACTACAACATCCTGATGAGCGACCGGATCCGGGAGGAGATGGCCCGGCCGGGTCCGGCCCGCGCCGCGGTGGGCCGCGCCGTCCGACACACGGCGCCCGCCATCGCCACGGCGGGCCTCGTGCTGGCCGCCTCCTTCGGCAGCCTGGCCGTGACCCCCGCCCCGTCCACCCAGCAGATCGGTTTCGCGACGGCCCTCGGCATCATGCTCTCCGCCTTCGTCCTGTCGATCGTGCTGGTGCCCGCGCTGTCCACCCTCCTCGGCCGGTCGATGTGGTGGCCGGTGCGCCCGCGCCGCCGCACGCAGGAGGCCGACGCGGACGCGCCGCGGACCCCGGAGCGGGCGATGGTCGGCTGAGCCGCCCCGGACGGCGCGAAGGCGCCGCCGCGCGAAGGACCGTACGACGGTACGGGTCCTGCGTGCGGCGGCGCCTTCGTCGCCGGGCGACCTGCGGGCGGCCGGATGCCTTCGGCACCTGTGGGCCCGGGGGCGTCAGGCGAGCCGGTCGATCTCGGGGTGGTCCTGGAGCCAGGCGCGGACCGCCTGCTGCTCCTTGCCCTTCCCGGTCTCCTGGATCTTCGCTTCCAGGCCGGTCAGCTGCTCCTCGGTGAGCTTGAAGGACTTCAGCCATTCGGCGACCTTCGGCTCGTCCTCCGCGAAGCCCTTGCGGGCCAGGGTGTGGATCCCGTCGCCCTTGCCCCAGGCCCCCTTGGGGTCCTCGAGCTTGGTCAGCTCGTAGGAGGAGTACGCCCAGTGCGGGGACCACAGCACGACCGCGACGGGCTCCTTCTTCTCGTAGGCCCGCTTCAGCTCGGCGAGCATGCCGGGCGTGGAGCCGTCGACGACCTTGTACTCGCCGTCGAGGCCGTACTCCTTCAGGACCTTGTCCTTGAGGATCGACATCTCGCCCGCACTCGGCTCGATGCCGATGATCCGCCCCTTGAACCGGTCGGCCTTGCCCTTGAGGTCGGCGAGCGAGCGCACGTCCTTCATGTAGGACGGCACGGACAGCTCCAGCGAGGTCGGGCCGTACCAGGAACCGAGGTCCTCCAGCTTGTTCCCGTACTTCTCCCAGTACTGGGCGTGGGTGACGGGCAGCCAGGAGTCGGTCTGGAAGTCGAGCTGGCCGCCGGCCAGGCCGGTGTACAGAGCCCCGGCCTCCAGCTGGCGGGCGTCGACCTTGTAGCCGCGGCGCTCCAGGAGCTCCTTCCACAGGAAGGTGGAGGCGATGCCCTCGTCCCACGGGATGTAGCCGACGGAAAGGGTGCGCCCCTTGCCGATGTTCGCGGCCCCGGCCGGGCCGCCCTCGGCGGTGGAACCGCCGAAGGTGTTCAGGCCGCCCGCGACGAGCGCGAGCACCACGACGCCGCTGATCGCGTACGCGGGCTGGGGTCGGTGGTTCCACAGTTTGGCGGCGCCGGTGGCGGCGGCCCGCGCCTTGGCGAGCGTACGACGGCCGATCGGGGAGACCTGCCGGCCGAGCGCCCCGGTCATCCGGTCCAGGTACATGGCGAGGATGACGATGGAGACGCCCGCCTCGAAACCGAGGCCGATGTCGACGTTGCCGATGGCCTTGTAGACGGCGCCGCCGAGTCCGCCGCCGCCGACCATTCCGGCGATGACGACCATGGACAGGCCCAGCATGATGACCTGGTTGACGCCCGCCATGACGGTGGGCAGGGCCAGCGGGAGCTGGACGCGTACGAGGGTGTCGCGCGGGCTGGTGCCGAAGGCCTCGGCGGCCTCGACCAGTTCCCCGTCGACCTGGCGGATGCCGAGCTCGGTCATCCGGACGCCCGGGGGCAGCGAGAAGATGATGGTGGCGATGATGCCGGGCACCACGCCCACCCCGAAGAAGATGATGCCGGGGATCAGGTAGACCATGGCCGGCATGGTCTGCATGAAGTCCAGGACCGGCCGCAGGAGGGCGCTGACCCGGTCGGATCTGGAGGCCCAGATACCGAGCGGGATCGCGAACGCCAGGGTGACGAGCGTGGCGACCAGGACCAGGGACAGGGTGGACATGGCGTCCTCCCACAGACCGAGGGAGTCGACCAGCGCGAAGCCGGCGAAGGCGAGCAGGCCCGCCAGCAGGCCGCGCAGCCACCAGGCGGCGACGGCGAGGATGCCCGCGAAGAGCAGCGGGGCGGGGGCGGACAGGACGGCGTCGATGCCGTCGTAGAGGCCGCTGACGAGCGAGCTGATGGCTTCGAACAGCCAGGAGAGGTGGCTTTGGAGGAAGTCGACTCCGCTGTCGACCCAGTTGCCGAGATTCAGGCGCGGCATCAGGCGGCCACCTCCGCGCAGTACATCGGGGGCCGTTGTTCGTCGCCGATGAAGGCGATGAGGCGGTCCTGGGGTACGGAGCCGATGACGGCCCCGTCCGCACCGGTGACGGCGACCGCGTGCGGGACCCGGGCGCTGACGGCGCACAGGTCGGCGAGCGGGGTCCCGGCGGTGACGGTCGGGCAGTCGCAGGCGTCGGCGGCCGGTTCCGGGTCGTCCATGACGGCGTCGGCCGTCAGGACCCGGGAGCGGTCCACGTCCTGGATGAAGGAGGCGACGTAGTCGTCGGCGGGGCGGGTGAGGATGTCCTCGGCGGTGCCCTGCTGGACGATGCGGCCGTCGCGCATGACGGCGATGCCGTCGCCGAGGCGCATGGCCTCGTTGAGGTCGTGGGTGATGAAGACGATGGTCTTCTTCAGGCGCTTCTGGAGCTCCAGCAGCTGGTCCTGCATGTCGCGGCGGATCAGCGGGTCCAGTGCGCTGAAGGACTCGTCCATCAGCAGGAGGTCGGCGTCGGTGGCCAGGGCCCGGGCGAGGCCGACCCGCTGCTGCATGCCGCCGGAGAGCTCGTCGGGCCAGGACTTCTCCCAGCCTTCGAGCCCGCACAGGGCCAGGGCCTCGGCGGCGCGGCGCTCGCGCTCGGCGCGGGGCACGCCCTGCACCTCCAGCCCGTAGCCGGCGTTCTCCAGCACGTTGCGGTGCGGGAACAGCGCGAAGTGCTGGAAGACCATGGAGATCTTGGTGGACCGTACGTGGCGCAGCTCGCCCGGGCTCAGCCGGGTGAGGTCCTGGCCGCCGAAGAGGATGCGTCCCGCGGTGGGTTCCAGCAGGCCGTTGAGCATGCGCAGCAGCGTGGACTTGCCCGAGCCCGACAGCCCCATGACGACGAAGATCTGGCCCGGCTGGACGTCGAAGGAGGCGTCGATCACGGCAGCGGTGGTCCCGTCGGCGCGCAACTCGTCACGGTCTGCGCCGTTTTCGAGCGCGCGGACGGCGGCTGCGCTGTCGGCGGGGCGCCTCCCGAACACCTTGTAGACGTGCTCGGCCTGGAGCGTGGACACATACACCTCACGGGTCGTACCAAGTACGGCGCGCGCCGGCGGACCGGCGGGGCCGTGGAGCGGGACGGGATCTGCCCGTGTGCGCCCTGCCCTCCGGCGCGATCGGCCGGAGGGCATGGTTCCGCTCCAGCAGCGCCGATGCCCGGCATTCACCTGAGCAAACGCCGGGGTGACCCTCCTCACGTACGGGGTACGGGGCCCCCGCGTGCGGACCCGCGCGCCGGACCGGGCGGCCTCGGACGGCCGCGGTCCGGTACGCCCTTCCCCCCGGGCGGAGTTGGGGCCGCGGTCTCGCGGCCGGCCCGATCGCCGGGCCCGACATGCCGCCGCCCGGGGTGTGGCCGAGGCCACAGTGTGGTTCAGCCCGGTCCGGCCGTCACGTGACGCGGAAACCGGTGGTCGCGTGGTCGCGGCGGTCCCGATGGAAGGTGAGCCGGTCCCAGGTAGGGAAGGCCAGGTCGGTGACGGTCAGCAGCCGGCCGGAGCCGTCGTGCAGGGTGCGGCGTACGGTCAGCCCGCAGGCCGGGGCGGCGGCCTGCGGGTGGGTGACGCGGGTCATGGTGAGGATCTCGGCGACCCGGCCGCTCGCGGCGGCGCGGTCGAGCCAGCGGTGCAGTGCGGTCAGGTCCTGCTCGCGGGCGGTCGTCGTCGCGGTCCGGTTCCGGAGGGCCGCCAGCTCCGGACTCCGCGCGACGACCCCGGGGCTGAAGTAGGTGACGGCGTCCCGGAGGGCCTCGCCGGCCGGTCCGCGTTCGCGGTGGTGATGCACCAGGGTGCGGTCTCCGCCGGACATGCCGAGGAGCGTGCCGAGGGAGGGCGGGACGGTGACGTAGGTGGTCCAGCTCCGGGTCGGCGCGGGACCCGCGGAGGGCGTCGCGGCGGGGACGCCGGAGACGGCCGCGACGACCGGGACCGCGACGACGGCCGGGACGCCGACGGCGGTGACGGGGACGGCGGGGCGGGTCCCTCGGCGGCCGGTGACGACGAGGCCGTCCTCGCGCAGGCATTGGAGGGCCGCCCTGATGGTCTGCCGGTTGACCTGGTAGCGGGCGGCGAGGCTGCGTTCGGACGGCAGTCTGCCGCCGGGCGTGTGTGCGGCGCGGTCGAGATCGCGGCGCAGCGCTGCGGCGATCCGCTGGTACTTGGGCATGGCGGCCTGGCCGCCGCCCCGCGAAGGGGAGGGCATGGCTTCTCCTCTGACGGGTGGTCAAGGACTGGGCGGTCTGCCCGACCAACCTAGCATTGGTCTATACCTGTCAGTGAGGCAGATCGCGGCGCACGCCCCGGCTTGGCCGATTTCCCACCCGCGCCCGAGCGCCCCTTCGAGGCGGGCGCCGGAGCGCGGAGCGGCCACGTCATGACCGATCGCGCACGACCGCCGACGGGGCGGACCCCCGTAGAACTGGCGGAAGTCGCACCCATGGACCCGCGGGCGCCGCGGCTCGCGCCGGAACGCCTTGACATGCCAAGTGATTAGCCACCATATTACTTTCATGACGAGGGACGGCATCGACGACGAGGCACCCACACCGGAGCAGGCCAGGCGACAGGTCGAGCATTACGGCCTGGATGTCGACCCTCAGGCGGTGCTGGTCGCGGTACGACTGATCTCGGCGGGCGCGCGGGTCGGTCGGGCGGCCGAGGCGCATTTCGCCCGGTTCGGCCTGTCGACGGGGCGTTACCGCCTGCTCGCCGACCTCGAGGACCACGGCGGGGAGAAGTCCCCCTCCCACCTCGCGGTCGACCTCGGCGTGTCCCGGGCCACGGTCACCGGCCTGCTGGACGGCCTGGAACGCGAGGGGCTGATCGCCCGCCGCCCGTCCACGGAGGACGGCCGGGGCACGGTGGCCGTGCTCACCGCGCGCGGATCGCAACGCCTGCGCGACATGGCGCCCGAGCATTTCGGGCGGCTCGAAGCGATGGTGGGCGGCCTTTCCGTCGAGGAGCGCGGAGTGTTCCTGGACCTGCTCGCCCGCGTGGTGCGCGGCAGCACGGCCCTGACCGCGGACTGAGCCGACCCGCCGCACAGCCCTTTCGGCCCCGCCCCCCAGCAGGGCCGCTTTTCACGGAGTAATAGTTAGCTGCCTAATTATTTCGCCTTCCGTACCTGCCCGAGAAAGAGACCGGCATGCCCGCAACGAAGCACAGACCCCGCCGCCGCGACCGAGCGGTCTCCCGGCCGCCCGGACCGTTCCGCCTCTGGCGAGAGGTGCTGACCGCCTACGCCGCCCCCGCACTGATGGCCGGCACCGCCGGGATCGTCACCGGTCAGCGGGACCTGGCCCTCGCCGCCTGCACCTCCATCGCCGGCACCTCCGCCGTGGTGGCGTTCCTGGTCGGCCGCTGGCTGCGGCGCGGCGGACGGCCCCGACGGTGGACCCTCACCGCGCCGCGCGGCGTCCTGACCGCCGTACTCGTCCTCGGCACGGTCGGCGCGGCCGCCCTGCTGGGATGGTTCGCCGCCCAATGGCTGCCCGCCCACACCCCGATACCGGGCGCCCCGTGGCTGCAGCGCCTGCGCGTGGACCTGCCCGTCTCCGCGGCCCTCGCCACCACCATCGTCACCCTGCGCTGGCGCGGCACCACCACGGTGTCGCCGGCACGTCACCAAGGAATGAGCACACGATGATCGTTGTCATGGGAGCGACCGGAGCGACCGGGAACGCCTTGCTCCACAGCCTCCGCACGCTCGACGTACCCGTCCGCGCGCTGACCCGCACCCCGCACACGCCGATCCCCGGCGCCACGGGTACGCACCGACCGCCCGTCGAGGTCCGGTACGCCGATGCCACCGACCCCCACTCCTTGCGCGCCGCCTTCGAGGGCGCCGGCCAGCTCTTCCTCGCCATGGCCAACGGCCCCGCACAGGTCGAACTCGAAACCCGTGTCATCGACATCGCCACCCACACCGGCGTCGGACACATCGTCAAGATCTCCGCACCCGCCGCCGAACCCGACTCCCCCGTCGCCGTCTCCCGCGGACATCACGCCGTCGAGCAACACCTGCGGGCCACAGGCATCCCCCACACCGTCCTGCGCCCCTACGCGTTCACCCAGAACCTGCTGCGTCTGGCTCCGGCCGTCGCCCAAGGCCTGATCCTCGGCACGACGGGCGAGGCGCCCTGCAACTACGTCGACTGCCGCGACATCGGCGACGTCGCCGCCGCCGCCCTCACCAGGCCGGAGGTCGCCGGCCGCACCTACACGCTGACCGGGCCGGAAGCCGTCTCCTCCCCCGACCTCGCCGCCCGGCTGTCCGCCCTGACCGGCCGGCCGATCCGCTACGTCGACCTCGCACCGGCCGAACTACGGGACAACCTCATCCGCGAGGCCCACATGCCCGCCTGGCTCGCCGACCACGTGACGGAGATCCAGCAGCTCGCCGTCGCCCGACCCGAGACCCCCACCACCACCGTCGTCGACATCCTGGGCCGCCCGCCCCGCACCCTGGACGCCTTCCTCCAGGAGCACCGGGCCCACTTCCTCCACTAGGACGCCGCGGCGCGGGGCGGGTGCGGCGGGATCGCGCCCGGGCCCCCGCCGGACGGACGGGTCAGCGCAGGCCGGCGAAGAGATCGTTCTCGGGTAGGTCCGCGCCGGTGGGGTCCTGGACCCTGACGAAGGTCTCCATGCCCATCAGCTCGCCGAACCTCTCCTTGCCCATCCTGAGGAAGAAGATGTTCTCGCCCTGACTGGCGTGTGCGGCCAGCGCGTCGAACTTCTGACCGCTGAACGCGGTGGTGTCCACCCAGGTGGAGATCTCGTCGTCGGGGAGGCCGATGTCGGCCAGGGCGGCGGCCTCGGCGGGGTCCGGCTCCGGCATGTCCTCACCGAACTCGCGCATGATCTTGCCGAACCGCTCCATCGCCGAGCGCGGCATCGTCGTCCAGTACACCTTCGGTGTCAGGTCGGTCATCTCGAGCGCCGCCATGGTGATGCGGTGGGCCTGGATGTGGTCGGGGTGGCCGTAGAAGCCGTTCTCGTCGTAGGTGACGACCACGTCGGGCCGGTACTGCCGCATGAGGGCCGCGAGCCGGGCGGCGCCTTCCTCCACGGGGGTCTTCCAGAAGGATCCAGGAGCGTCGTTGCTCGGCCAGCCCATCATCCCGGAGTCGGCGTAGTCCAGCAGCTCCAGGTCACCGATGTTCAGGACCTCACAGCTCGCCTCGAGTTCTTGTCGGCGCATCAGGGCGACGGCCGCCGGGTCGTGCCCGGGATCCCCCGGCTTCACACCTCCCGGCCCGTCTCCGCAACCGCCGTCGGTACACGTCACGAGAACCGTACGGATGCCCTCCGCCGCGTACCGCGCGAGGACTCCTCCGGTTCCGGTGGCCTCGTCGTCGGGGTGGGCGTGCACTGCCATGAGCGTCAAAGGCCGGTCGGTCATGAAGGAGTCCTCCTACGGAGAGATATGTCGGTCCGAGTACGCGAAGGGCGTTCCGCGATCCCGGAAGGCCGGATCATGCCGGGGCGGACGACATCGTGGACCGCCCCGCGCTGCCGGCCCCCGGTCGGTGCAACGATGCCGGCAGGACCCGCTGTTCCCGGAGCGGCGGCCCGGTTCACCTGGGCAGCGGCCGCCCGGCCCCCCGTACCCGTATCCGTATCCGCCCCTCCCCGCACGACGGACGGCCTTCGGGGAGGTGGGACGACGGCGGATAGCGTGCGGGCATGGCGATGACGAAAAAGCAGCGGGTCCTGTACCGGCAGGGCAGTGGATTCTGGCGAATGACGGCGAAGTGGGTCCTGTTCTTCGGGGCCTTGTGCCTCCTGGACGGCGGACTCCTTCGAACGTGGAGCCACGCGGTGATCTGGCCGGTGATCGGGATCGTGCTGTGGCTGCCGTTCGGGATCGGCGTCAGCTGGTACACGAACAAGGACCGGAAGGTGTCGCTCACCACCCATGAACTGCGTGTGCGGCGCAAGCGGCTGTCCATGGAGAACGTGAACCTGCTGCACGTGGCTCGGCTGTGGCTGGAGGGGCGGTCGACCGCGGACGACCACCCGGTGCCGCAGTGGCGACGGTCGGTCCGGGTGGTGTGGGTGCCGCTTCGGGACGGGCGGGCGTACGGCGTGGAGTTCCGCGACCCGGCCGCGTTCGCCAAGGTCTTCGGCGACTTCGCGGTGGCGGCGTGCGGCGGGCCGGAAGTCGTCCGTGCGCGGGCCTCGACGGAGACCTACCCTGATCCGCGCCCGATGCGGGCCCGCTCCTCCGACCACGGCGGATCCTGGCCGGACGTCCTGGACATATTCAACTGAGAGCCGAGAACCGAGAGCCGCTCAGGCCGTTGGGCGCCGAGCCGGTCGGTCTCGGGCTGTGGGAGGATGCCCCGCATGACGTACCTCCGAAGGGCCCGTGCCGCGTAGAAGACCGATCTCGCTGCGCCCTCGGGTAGGTGGTGCGCGAGGACCCTGGGTTCGGTATCGCGACGTCCCTGGCCTGTCGGGGGCCGCGAACGCCGCCGTCCGCGTGCTCGAACGGGAGCGGTTGTCCCCGGGCCTCGTGTCGGTGGCGCTGAGCGTATGGTCCGTGCGGGTGCACGGCACCCGGCGCCGATGGAGGCGGTGGGAGGCCGAGTTCACCTGCCCCTGCTGCGGCGAGGGCTGGGCCCGCGACACGCTGCAGAAAGCGCTGCTCCTCCTGCCGCCGAAGGCCGCCGGCGAACTCCGGGTGCGGGTCGAGGGTTTGGATCTGGTGCTGCTCGGGCGAACGCACCATGAGCCACTGGCGGATCCGGACGCGGCGTGGTGGCACCGTCGATGCTGACCGTGTCCACGCCGCGAAGTCCCACCGGTCGCGCACGTGGCGGTGCCTCAGGGATTCGGTTCGGCGGCCCCTGCTGGACCCGTACGAGCCGACCCCTGGCCGCGCAGCGGGTTGGGCAGCGGGAGGTAGCGGGCGTCCGCTCCGTCCGCCCGCGTCCAGCGCAGCAGCAGGTTGGTCTTGCCCGGCAGGCTCGCGGCGGCGAGCAGCTCCGCGATCTCGGGGAGTTCACGGGTCCCGTGACGCAGGAACTCCTCCCGTGCGGCCGGCCACAGGTGCGGCTCGATGTCCGGATGGTCGCCGGCCAGCGCTCCCGCGATCTCCATCAGGTTGTTGACGACCAGGCAGTAGACCAGGCGCTGCCAGGCGGCCGCCCGCGGCAGGTCCGCCGGCAGCTTGACCCCTTCCGCGTCCCGGAAGAGGGCCTGCGCCGGCAGACCGTCCGCGTCGACGGCGACCAGGGTGTTCTGGAGGTGGGCCTCCAACACGATGCCGTGCCGGGCGAACAGCTCCAGCACCGGCGGTACGACCTGGCGCAGGTACGCCCGCCACCAGCGGAGCGGGTCGGTGGTCCCCGCGGGCGGGCTCCCGGGGTAGCCCTCGGCGAGCGCGGCGGCCAGCAGCGGGGTGGCTCCCGGCACGGTGTGGGCGCGCAGGCCGTCGCGGACCAGGACGGCCAGCTCCTCGAAGGCGAAGGCGGCGGTGCGGTAGCCGCGGTCGGGGAGCCAGGCCGCGGCCGAGCCGGTCCGGCGCAGCGCGGCGAAACCGGCCTCGACGGCCGCGTCGGTACGGCGCAGCTTGAGCAGGTCGTGGCGCCACAGTCGGCGCACGTCGTTGGTGATCCGCACGTCCAGGCTGAACTTCACGAAGACGTCGGCGGCCGCGTCCGGTACGTACAGGGTCCGGATCGATGCGGTCGGCCAGGCCGGCCGCCGGCTCGCGCCGAGCCGCAGCAGTCGCCCGTCGGCGAAGGCCTCGCGCACCGCGGGCCGGTCGCCGACCAGGTCGAGCTGCCAGGGGTGGGCGGGCAGCAGCCGGTACCCGGCGGGAGCGCGCGGCCCGTCGAGGGCGTCGGCGAGGGCGTCGATCGCGGCCGAGGCGGCCGGGCCGCCCTCCTCCACGACCTGGTCCTCGCGCAGCCCCAGGAAGACCAGCGGGAACCGGGCGTAGGCCTCGGGCGCGTACGGCAACCAGCTCCCGGCCGGTGCTCCGCCGCGGGCCTTGGGGGCGGGGTGGTGCGGGTGGCCCATCACGAGGGACTGTTCGGAGAGCAGGTACGGGTCCGCCGGCGGGTCGGCGGCGGCCCGGGCGGCCAGCAGCGCGGCGATCGCGTCGCGGCTGTCGGTGATCTCGACGGGGAGCTCGTCGTTGGGGACACCGGTGAACCGGCCCAGTTCGTCGGAGACGAGTTTGGCCAGTTCGGTGTGGCTGAGCGGCTGCCAGCGGTCCGCCGCCCGCAGCTCGGGGTGTCCGGGCCGGCGTCCGCCGCGCACCCGGAGCAGCCGTCCGCTGCCGCGCAGCCGGTGGACGCGCACGTCCCCTCCCGAGCCTGCCCCGTCTCCCCCGGCGGGTTCGGCCACTTCCCTGAGCAGGCAGTTCAGGAGCGGTGCGGCGGCGTACGCGTCGGCGGCGGCGTTGAGGTCCACTGATTCCATTCGGTCCATCCGGTGCGCCGGGGGTTCGCGGTGCGCAACCACCAGCCGTGATCTTCGGTATCCGCAATCATTACTTGATCATCCCGTAAAGCGATATTCCGATGCCGGAGCCTCAGCATGCATCTTTCCCCCTCCCCCGCCGAAGAGGCCGTGGCCGCCGAAGTGGCCGACGTACGCCCGTCGCTCGGACCCTCGTACGCCGCCGCCCTCGACGGTGCCCGGGCGGCCGTGCTGACCCGGCTGTGGCGGGCCCTGGCCTTCGAACCGCTGCCCTGGGTCGTGGGCCGCGCGCACACGCCCGACGGCCTGGCGCTGCTGCTGGCCGGGGGTGCCCGGCTGGAGGGCCCGCAGCCGGATCCGTACGCGACCGAGCCCTACGTGAGCGAGTTGCTGCTCGACGGCAGGCCCCACCGGCAGGCCGCGCGGCTGGTGACGGCCCTCGGGGTGCCGCACGGGGAACAGTTCGCCGCCGAGCTGGACGCCTGCACCGCCTCCCTCGCACTGTCGCGGGCCGGCCGGCCCGGCGGGGAGGAGCGGGCCCCGCGGAGCACCTGGGAGTGGGAGCAGCGGGTGGTCGACGGGCATCCCTACCATCCGAACTGCCGGTCCCGGCCCGGTTTCTCGGTGGCCGAGCAGTTGGCGTACGCCCCCGAGCACCGGCCGGTGGTGGAGCTCGGGCTGGTCGCCGTACGGGCCGAGGAATGCCTGGTCACCGGCGACTGGCCACAGGAGCTGCGGGACGCGGGGCGGGTCCTGGTCCCCGTGCACCCGTGGCAGGCGGCGCACGTCCTGAAGCACGAGCGGGTGCGGCCGGGAGCCGCCGGTTTCGCGGCGCATCCGCTGATGGCCCTGCGTACCCTGGCTCCCGTCGACGGCGGGGCGCACGTGAAGACCGCGCTGAGTGCCCGCCTGACCTCGTCCGTGCGGGACATCTCCGTCTACTCCATCGAGACGGCGGCGGCCGTCTCCGCCTTCGCCCAGGACCTGTCCGAACGGCTCGACGGCCGGCTGCACATCACCCGGACCCTGGGCGCCACGACCGCGTACAGCCCGGACCTGGCGGCCGTCCTGCGTGAGCCGCCGGAGGTGTACGCGGATGCCGCCGCCGGTGAGCGGGTGCTTCCGGTGGCGGCCCTGGCGTCCTTCGGGCCGGCGCGCTCGACGGCCTGGCGGGCCGAGTTCGCCCGGCTCGCGCTCTCGGTGTGTCTGCGGGTGCTGGAGCTCGGGGTGGCGCTGGAGGCGCACGGCCAGAACCTCCTGGTCGTGGTCTCGGCCGACGGCGCCCCGCTGCGGCTGGTCTACCGCGACCTCGCCGACATCCGGATCAGCCCGATTCGGCTGGCCCAACACGGCCTGCCGGTGCCGCCGCTGTCCGGCAGGCTGGTCACGGACGACGTGAGCGTGCTGCGGCGCAAGCTGTTCGGGTCCCTGCTGACGGGAGCGCTCGGCGCAACGGCCGGCTCGGCCGGAGCCTTCGCCGAGGCCCTCGCGGAGGTGGCCGCGCTGCCGGCCACCTCGGACACCGGGGCGCTGCTGACCGGGCCGCTGCCGACCAAGGCGCTGACCTTGATGCGGCTGAGCCCGGGGGTTCCGGGCGATCAGTGGGCGGAACTGCCCAATCCGCTGGTCGGGGGGTGAGCGGGAGCACTCGGTCGGGGTCCCCTCGAAGGGGCTCCGGAGGCTACTGTTCAGGGGCATGACAGAGACCTCGTACCTCAGCTCCGTGCGGGCGTCCTACGACGCCGTCGCCGTCGACTACGCACGGCTGTTCCGTACGGAACTGGACGGAAAGCCGCTGGATCGGGCCATGTTGGCGGCCTTCGCCGAATACGTGCGCGAGGACTCGGGCGGCGGGGGCCGGGCGGTGGCCGACCTGGGTTGCGGACCGGGCCGGGTGACGGCGCACCTGAACGAGCTCGGCGTACGGGCCTTCGGCGTCGACCTGTCCCCGGCGATGGTGGCGGTGGCCCGCCGGACGTATCCGGGGCTGCGGTTCGAGGTGGGGTCGATGGCTGCCCTGGACGTGGCCGACGGGGTCCTCGGCGGGGTGCTGGCCTGGTACTCCACCGTGCACACCCCGCCCTCGGAGCTGCCGGCGTTGTTCGCGGAGTTCGCCCGGGTGCTGGCGCCGGGCGGCCATCTTCTGATCGCCTTCATGGCGGGCGACGACCTGTTCCGGCTGGACCACGCGTACGGGCACGCGGTCGACCTCGACGTGTACCGGACACCGCCCGAGCTGATCGCCGACCGGCTGGCGGGGTCGGGACTGACGGAGACGGCCCGGCTCCTGCGGAAGCCGGGCCCCGACGAGAGCTCCCCCCACGGCTTCTTGCTGGCACGCAAGAGCTAGGCCGTCTCTTCCGGATCCCGCCGAGGCCCGGCAACCGGTCGCGGGGCGGCGGGTTGCCGGGTCTCCGTGCACCGGCGATCGCGACACCATGCGCGGGACGGAATCGCGGTACGGCTATCGGACAAGCCGAACCGTTTCGGCGTGCGCCGTTCAGGGGGCACCCCGGTGCGCGTGGGACCCGCCTGCACGCCTATCGGCCCGGGCGGTGGCAGGAAGGAGGTATGAGCCTCAATCGCCGCCAGGTGCTGGGCAGCGCGGCCGCGGCCGTCCTCGCCACCGTCGGGGCAGCGGCCCGGACCCCCGACTACGGTGCGCTGGCACGCGGGATCGACGGACGCGTGGTGCTCCCCGGGGAGCCGGACTACCCGGAGGCCCGCCGGCTGTTCCAGCCCCGCTACGACACCGTCGCCCCGGCCGCGGTGGCCTATCCCGCGCACGCCGGGGACGTGGCCGTCTGCCTGGACTTCGCCCGCCGCACCGGCGCGCCCGTGGTCCCGCGCGGCGGCGGGCACAGCTACGCCGGCTGGTCCACGCGATCCGCCGGGCTGGTCGTGGACACCGGAACCATGGTCGCCGTGTCGGTCGACGGCGACGGCGACGCCGAGAGCGGCGGCGTACGGGTCGGCGCCGGTGCCCGGCTCGGGGACGTGCACGCGGCCCTCGCCGGGCGCGGCCGATCCGTCCCGACCGGGCTGTGCCCCTCCGTCGGCATCGCCGGACTCACCCTCGGCGGCGGCCTGGGCCTGCACGCGCGGGCCTACGGGACCACCGCCGACCGGCTCACCGGGGCCCGGGTGGTCACCCCCGACGGGATCGTCCGTGAAGTCTCCGCCGAACGCGATCCGGAGCTGTTCTGGGCGCTGCGCGGCGGGGGCGGCGGCAATTTCGGCGTGGTCACCGAATTCCGCTTCCGCACGCATCCGGTCGGCGCGTGCGCCTACGCCGAACTCCACTGGCCCGGCGGTGACTCCGCGGCCGTGCTGCGCGGCTGGCAGCGCTGGCTGGCCGGGCTGCCGGACCCCTTCTGGAGCCAGGTGGAGTTCACCGTCGAGGTGGGCGCCGCAGCCGTGGCGGCACCGGCTGTGCGGGTGGTGTGCCTCGACGGGCGCCCGGAGCTGGAACGGCAGTTGACCCGGCTGTCCGACCTGGTCGGCGGGGCGCCGCGGGACAGCTGGATCACCGTACGCAGCCACGAGGACACCGTCCGGGCCATGTCCGGCTGCCCCGAGCTGAGCCCGGCCCAGTGCCGACTGCCCGGCGTTCTGCCCGGCCGGGACCCGCAGGGACGGCTCGGGCGGGACTCGTACGCCGCCCGGTCCGACTTCTGGGCGGGCGGCGGGCTGCCCGACGCGGCGATCGCCGCGGTCCTGGACGCCGTACGACGGTACGGGGCGAGCGCTCCCCCGGGTGGCCTGGGCGTGGTGCAGTTCGACGGGGTCTGCGGGGGCGCGGTGAACCGCGTCCCGGCCGGCTCCACCGCCTTCGTGCACCGCGACAGCCTCTTCCTCACCCAGTACCTGGCCTACTGGCCCGAGTCCGCACCGGCCGCCGAGGTGGCCCGGCACCAGGGCTGGCTCGACGGACTCTGGCAGGACCTGCGCCCCTGGGCGGGCGGCCGCGCCTACCAGAACTACATCGACCCGAAGCTCACCGGCTGGCGCGAGGCCTACTACGGCCCGAACCTCGCGCGCCTGCAGGAGGTCCGGCGTGTCCACGACCCGGACCGGCTCTTCCGTTTCCCCCAGGCCGTTTAGGGAGTGTCCGGCATGCGACGTACGTTGACGATGGCCGCGGTGGTGGCCGCCCTGCTGGTGCCGGCCGGACCGCTGCCCGTGGCCGAGGCCGTGGGCGGCGCCGTCCCGGTGGCCGTCGGCCGCTGGTCGGCGCGTGAGGCGCAGGCCTTCTGGACCGCGGAACGGATGGCCTCCGCCGCCCCGTTGCCCCCCGGGCCGCCCGACAGCGCCGATCCCGCGCCGCCGGAGCTGCCCGAACCGCAGGAACTGCCCGAACCGCAGGAGCCGGCCGAACCCGTCGAGCCCGTCGAGCCCGTCGAACCGGCCGAGGAGATCCCGGTCGCCACGCGGCCCCCCACCCCGACCGGGCTGCCGCTGCCGTCCGCGCCCCCGGCCGCCACACCCGCCCCCACGCCCGCTCCCGCCCCCACTCCGGCCGCCACCGCCGCTCCCACGCCCACCCGCGCGCCGGCGCCCCCGACCCCGGCTCCGCTTCCGGCACCGGCGCGCGCGGCCGTCGCGCCGTTGCCCGCCCTCACCCCCGGCATCGGGCAGAACTTCGACGGGATCCCGGTCGCCGGCCGGATGTTCCTGGTGAAGGACGGCGGGGCCTACTTCTGCACCGCGAGCGTGGTCTCCTCCCCCGGCCGCAACCTGGTGCTCAGCGCGGGGCACTGCCTGCTCGGCTCCGACACCCAGCAGGTGGCCTTCGTACCGCAGTACACGCGGGCGAAGCCTCAGCCGTACGGCATGTTCCCGGTCCTGCGCGACGCGGGCGGGCACTCGAAGATCTGGATCGACCCGCGCTACCGCTCCCAGGGCGTCGACCGCGCGGCCACCCTCGACGTGGCCTTCGCCCAGGTCGGTCCGAACTCCCGCGGCTTCCCGGTGGAGACCGTGGTCGGCGGGAACCGGCTGGTGACCGGCGCCGCTTACGCCCAGGCACGGGTCACGTTGATCGGTCACCCGGCCTCCGCCGCCCGGCCCCGCGTGTGCGTCAACCGGACGACGAAGTTCACCAGCGCCGACGCGCGGATCCCGGGATCGTTCCTGCGCATCAACTGCACCGGCTATCCCGGCGGGACCAGCGGTGGCCCGTTCCTCACCCGCTACGACGCGCGCACCGGGACCGGTGACGTGGTGGGGGTCATCGGCGGCTGGAAGACCGGCGGGGACAAGGCCGACACCTCGTACAGCTCCTACTTCGGCGCGGACATCAGGAAGTTGTACGAGAAGGCGGTTGCCGGGGCGAAGGCGGGGCGGTGAGCACCCGCACCCACCGGGTGCGGCGCGGGTTGCCGACCGTACGCGGGGTCGCCGGGAGCCCGTCGCCGCTCAGCCCGTCGGCGGGCGTGAGGCCGAGCCGCCGGCGCAGGTCGGCGAGGGCCGCGTGGACGGGAGCGAGGACCACCTCGGCGCCCGGGTCGACGGAGGCCAGGGCGTGGGCGGTGGTCTCGATGGCCTCGGCGGCGTCCTCGGCGGCGGTCCGGCTCCATCCGCCGGGCGCACCGCTTCCCCAGGGGGCGATGGTGTCGTAGAGGTGGCAGGCGGCATCGGCCACGGCGTCGGCCCGTTCACCGACGCCCGGCGCCGCGATGGTCGGCAGTTCCATGCCGGGTCAACGAGCCGATGCCGCCGGGGGTACGTACGGGCGGGTGGCTACGAGGCGGACGTGGCCCGGTGGATCCGCCGGGCCACGGCGTGCGAGACGGCGGTGGCCGCGCCGGCGAGGGCCAGGCCCGAGGCGATGTCGCGCGCCCGCGTGGGCCGCAGGACGCCGGCACGGCGCAGCCGGCCGCGCGCCCACAGGGTGAAGGGGACGACGAGCAGCGGTGAGGTGACCACGCCGGGGGTGTAGCCGCGGGTGGCGGCGGCCTGCGCGACGTGGACGAGCCCGTGCAGGCCGAAGCCGTTCAGCGAGGCCTGGTAGAAGGCGGAGCGCCCGCCGGTGCGGTACCCGTCGGCGGAGGCGGCCGCGACGACGAGTCCCATCACGGCGACCGCGGTGGCGAACTCGCGGCCGTCCACCGCTTCCAGGCTCCGCCAGACCCGGTCGGGTACTCGGGGGTGGCGCTCGCGCAGGGCGGGGACCCGGGTCCGGGTCCAGCGCGCCATGGTGGCCATTTCTTCGAGGTCGTGCACGGCCCAGGCGGCGAGCAGTCCTAAGGTGACGGCGCTCGGCGCTATGGAAGGCCCGAAATCGTCGGCGCCGGCAGGGATGTCGGCAGGGGTATCGGCGTTCATACGACCACAGTCTGCAGCCACAGGGGCAACAGCAGGAGCGACACCAGCGAACTCTTGATCACGATCGACGCGGAGAGGTCGACGCCGACGTCGTAGCGCTGGGCGAAGATGAACAGGTTCTGCGGCGTCGGCATCGCCGCGATCAGGACGAGGTACGCCAGCCACTCGCCCCGCACGCCGACGAGCGGCCCGCACACCGCCCAGGTCAGCAGCGGGAACACCAGGCACTTGAAGCCTATGAGGGCGTACTCCTCGCGCGTGGTGCCCCGCAGGTCGAGGCCGAGGCCGCCCAGGTGGAGGCCGAGGGCGAACAGGGCCACCGGGGAGGCGCTGTCCCCGACGAACGCGGCGCCGTCCAGGACGACCGCCGGGATCCGTACGGAGAGCAGATTGAGCAGGATCCCCGCGTTGCAGGCGAGGACCAGTGGGGTCGCGAGCGAGGCGCCGACGGCGCGGGCGAGGCGGCGGCCCGGGCCGCCGGCCTCCGCGCCCGCGCGGCCCAGTTCCATGAGGGCGATGACGACCAGGGACAGGACGCAGACCTGGAACAGCAGGATCGGGAAGATCGGCGCCGCCGTCCCGAACACGGTGATGAAGACGGGGACGGCGAAGTAGGCGGTGTTCACCTGGACTCCCGCCATCACGCGCAGCGCCACGTCGCGAGGCTCGCGCAGACCGTGGGCGACCGCCACGACGGCCACCGTCACCACGGCGAGGGCGGCGGCCCCGGCGTAGCCGCCGATCGCCCGCCAGTTGAACAGGGCCCCGAGGTCGCTGACGTAGATGTTGCCGAAGAGGTAGCAGGGGACGGCGAAGAGGAACGCGTAGTCGGAGAAGACCTTGGAGGCCTCGGCCGGCACGATCTTCCGCCGGGCGAGCAGCACCCCGCCGCCGAACGCCAGCAGCACCGGCACCAGTTTCTCCAACGCCGCAGCGCCACCCATGCCCGCATCCCCCATGATCGACAGGCCAGCAGACTAACCCCGCCCGCCGTCGGGGCCACCGGCGCATAGGCTGGACAGATCATGAGCGACGAACCCCGCACCCGGCCGCGCGGCCGGACCCGCGCGCACATCCGTACGTCCTCGGCGGCCGGTGCCCGGGTGCCCGGCGCGCTGGCACGGCTCGCCCTGGTGCTGCGCACGCCGGCCGGGGCGGCGCAACCCTTGTTCGCGCAGGCGCCCAAGCGGTGGCAGCGGGCGATGCCGTTCCTCGTCGTCGGCGTCTTCGTCGTCACCCTGCTGCCGGTGACGATCACGGTGCTGTCCGAGGACTACGGGGTCGGTGGCGGCTGGGCGGGCGCGCTGGGAGTGGCGCAGACCGTGCCGCTGCTCCTCGCGCTGACCCGGCCGCTCCACGCCTGGATCGTCGTCCTGGCCGCCGACACCGTCGCCGCGGTGCTGCTCATCGGTGCCGACAAGGTCGCCGGGCATTCCTGGCCGTGGCCGCCGATGACCATCGTGGGCTATCTGGTCCTGATGGCCTGCCTGGGGCTGCGCGAGCCCGTGCGGACCCTGGTCGGGGTGTGGCTGGCGACCGGTGTCGTCGGTACGGTCCTGGGCTTCTCCCAGCCCGCGGGCGTGACGAACACCAACGCTCTGCTCTTCGTGCTCGGCGGGGTCATGCTCGTCCTGACGGGCGCGCTGCGGGGACTCGGCGACGCGCAGCAGCGGGTCGCCGAACAGGAGAGCATCAGTGAGGCGGAGCGGTCCCGGCGCACCTTGCTGGAGGAACGGGCGCGGATCGCCCGCGAGTTGCACGACGTGGTGGCCCACCACATGTCGGTGATCACCGTTCAGGCCGATTCGGCACCGTACCGGGTGCCGGGCATGTCCGAGCCCGTACGGGAGGAGTTCGCGGCGATCGCGGCGAGCGCGCGGGAGTCGCTGGGCGAGATGCGGCGGCTGCTCACCGTGCTGCGCGGCGACGGCGCGAACGGGGCGGGTTCCTCGGACGGCGCCGACGGTGAGCGCGCCCCGCAGCCGGGGATCGACCGGCTCCAGCAGCTGGTGGAGGCGACCGTACGGGCCGGGCAGCCGGTGGAGTTGTCGCTGGCGGCCGGGGCGGCCGGGGCGGCTCCACCGGCGGTGGACCTGTCGGCGTA
This sequence comes from Streptomyces virginiae, assembly GCF_041432505.1. Taxonomy (GTDB): domain Bacteria; phylum Actinomycetota; class Actinomycetes; order Streptomycetales; family Streptomycetaceae; genus Streptomyces; species Streptomyces virginiae_A. The sequence goes on along the minus strand of NZ_CP107871.1, from coordinate 8,393,784 downwards.
CCGGATCGTGCAGGAGGCGCTGGCCAATGTGGTGCGGCACGCGCCCGGCGCCCCGACCCGGGTCTCGGTGACGGTGGACGAGGACGAGGTCCTCGTGCTGGTGGTCAACGGTCCGGCCCGGGATGCCGTGGTGGAGCTGGAGAGTTCGGGCACGGGGCACGGTCTGGTGGGGATGCGCGAGCGCGTACGGTTGACCGGCGGGACGCTCGACACGGGTCCGCTGCCCGACGGCGGCTTCCGGGTCGCCGCCCGGCTGCCCTTGCACGATCCGACCGAGGACCCCAGTTGACCATTCGCGTGATCATCGTCGACGACCAGGCCATGGTGCGGGCCGGGTTCGCCGCGCTGCTGTCGGCGCAGGCCGACATCGATGTGGTGGGCGAGGCCCCCGACGGGCGGGAGGGGGTGCGGGTGTCACGCTCCACGCACCCCGACGTGGTGCTGATGGACGTGCGGATGCCGGAGATGGACGGGCTCACGGCCGCCCGGGAGATCCTCGATCCGCCGCCCGGGGTGGTGCACCGGCCGAAGGTGCTGATGCTGACCACCTTCGACATCGACGACTACGTGTACGAGGCGCTGCGCGCGGGCGCTTCCGGGTTCCTGCTCAAGGACGCTCCGCCGGCCGATCTGATCGCGGCGGTCCGGGTCGTGGCCTCGGGCGAGGCGCTGCTGGCCCCCTCGGTGACCCGACGGCTGATCGCGGACTTCGTGCAGCAGCGCCCGGCGCCGCGCAAGGATCCGGCGCTGCGGCTGAAGGGGCTCACCCCGCGCGAGACCGAGGTGCTGGAGCTCATCGCGCGCGGGCTGTCGAACCAGGAGATCGCGGGGCATCTGGTGCTGGCGGAGCAGACGGTGAAGACGCACATCGGGCGGGTGCTGGCCAAGCTCGACCTCCGGGACCGGGCGCAGGCCGTGATCTTCGCGTACGAGGCGGGGCTGGTACGCCCGGGCGACTCCGGCTGATCCCCGCCACTCCCCTCCGCCCGGCCGCTTCCCGGTGGCTTGCCGACGGTTCCCGGTGGCTTTCCTGCGGCCCGGTGCGCCGCGGGTATGCCCGCCTTCCGGCGTAATAGCGGGCGCTCCCCCCTTCCCTTGCCGGGAATCGGACGGATCACCGCCTAACTTTGTGACCGGATCGGCGAGGGCTCGATCGGCCGGGACCGTCGGCCCTCGCTCGGCGCGGCACACCGAAGCAGCGGACGTCGACCATCGGAGCTCACCCATGAATGCCATCGGCGGGACCCACCACATGCCACGGCGTCAGTTCGTGGCCCTCTCCGGCGCCCTGGGCGCGGGAACCCTGCTCACCGGTGCGAGCGGCAGCGCGTCGGCGGCGGGTCCGCTCGGCGCCCTCGGGGATCCTTCGTGCTGTCCCTGTCCCACGGATCCCGCGCCGCCCGGCGGCGGACAGAGCCCCTGTCCTCCGCCCCAGATGCAGAACCTCTGCGGCAGCCCCGCCGATACCGACCCGCTGTGGCAGGACGTGCAGTACTGCACCCAGGGCATCGTTCCACCGTCCGGGCAGCGACCGGTCTGCCTCAAGACGACCCCCAACTACGTGGTGCTGCACGGCAAGCCCGAGTCGCCGCACAACTACCTGCTTCTGCCGAGCTGCCGGATCAGGGGAATCGAGTGCCCCTTCCTCGTGTCGCCCAATGCCGCGAACTACTGGCACGAGGCGTGGGAGACCGGTCGCAGCGGCGGAGACGTCCCCGTGCAGTACGCGAACATCGGGCTGGGCATCAACTCGGTGAGCGCCCGGCGGCTCCACCAGATGCACATCCACATGGCCGGCGTCCTGCCGAGCACCCAGCGGCGGCTGCAGGACCTGGAGGCCGCCGGACGCGTCGCTCCTCAGCCGTCGCAATGGCGGGCCCCGCAGTACCAGGCGCTCATCACCAGCGCGGACGGGTCGGGCGACCGTACGTACCGGATCCTCAGGCTCGACGCGCTCACGCAGAACCTCTTCGCCCTGCTGAACCAGAACGTGGTGCGGCCGCTGGGGCTCGACATGGCGGGCCAGACCCTGATCGTCGTCCCGAGGATGACGGCGACGGGATTCGACCGGTCCTTCTACATCCTCAACAGCGACAGCTCGCTCCCCAGCGGAACGAACACCTGCGACCGTCTGCTCGTCTACTGACGGCCTCTCCTCCACCCCCTACCGGGGTATGACATACGACTTGGCTCCACGGTCCGACGTGACGGCCGATACCCCCTCCTTACCTTCCTCCTCGTCACGAGGAGAGGAGAAGGGGCATGCGCCGCTTCGGAAGGACGCTGGTCACGGCCGCACTGGCGGTGACCCTCGTCGGGGGGACCGCCGGGTGGGCCTCGGGCGACAGCCAGACGGCGGTCACCGGGCCGCCGCCGGGCACCGACGCCTGGCAGGCCGATACGGTCTCCGGCCGGTCGCTGCCCGATCCGGCGACCACGGCCCCGCGCGAGGTCGCCGCCTTCTTCGCCGGGCTGGACGACGCGGCACGCCACCGGCTGCTGCGGTCCCACCCGCTGGTGGTGGGCAATCTGGAGGGGGCGCCGCTCCCTCTGCGGTACGAGGCGAACCGGATCGCGGTCGCCGCCACGGGTGAGGCGCGGTACGCCTCCCTCGCCGCTCCGGGCCGGCAGATCCTGGCCTTCGACCCGCGTGGCCGGGGCCAGGTGGTCGAGGTGTTCGGGGACCTGGAGCGCGCGGAGCACGTCTCGGTGATCGTGCCGGGCTCCGACAACGACGCCGCCGGGTACGACACCCGGCGCAAGCCCGCCACCGGGCCGGCCGGCATGGCCCGGTCCCTGCGCGAGGCGACCGGGGCGGAGTCCGGGACGGGGTCCGGGTCCGGGTCCGGTGGGTCCCTCGCCGTCGTCGCGTGGATCGGTTACACCACCCCGGTCGGTGTCGGGCTCGACGCGGCCGACGGCCGCCTCGCCCGGGCCGGGGCGGCCCGGCTGGCCCGTTTCACCGCGGGACTCGACGCGGTGGGCGCACCGGACCCGGTGCTGTTCTGCCACAGCTACGGCTCCGTGGTGTGCGGGCTCGCGGCCCGCCACACCGACGCCGCCGACATCGTGGCCTTCGGCTCCCCCGGGATGCGCGCCGACACCGCGGCCGCACTGCGCACCGGAGCCCGCGTCTGGGCGGCCCGGGGTCCCTCCGACTGGATAGCCGACGTCCCGAACGTCGAGTTCGCCGGGATCGGCCACGGCGTCGACCCCACCTCCGCGGCCTTCGGCGCCCGCCGGGTGCCCGCCGCCGACGTGGAGGGCCACACCGGCTACTTCGTGCCCGGCACCCAGTCCCTGGCGGCCTTCGCCACGATCGCGAAGGGAGCGGCCCGATGAGCGCCTCCGCCGCCCTGGCCCCGCTACGGAAGGTCGCCGCGCGGATCGACGGCCGGACTCCCGCCGACCGCGACCGGGCGATCGACGGACTGCGCGCCCTGGCGCTGCTGGCCGTGCCCACCGGCCACTGGCTGCTCGGCGGCTTCACCCTCGACGCCGACGGCGGCCTGCACAACGCCAGCCCGCTGTCCGCCTTCGGAGGATTGGCCCCGGCCAGTTGGGTGCTCCAGATGCTGGGCATCTTCTTCCTCGTCGGCGGATACGCCTCGGCGCTCTCCTTCGGGCGCCGCACCGGGTCGACGGGCGCCTGGCTGAAGGGCCGGATCGTCCGGTTGGGCCGGCCGGTACTCGGGGTGACCGTGGTGTGGGCCGTGGCGGCGCCCGTGCTGTACGCGGCCGGGGTACCGGAGGCGTCGCTGCGGACCGGGGCGACGCTGGTGGTCCAACCCCTGTGGTTCGTCGGCGTGTACGTGGTGGTCACCGCGCTGACCCCGTACTGCGTGCGGGCGGCTCGAAGCCTCGGCGGCTGGGCGGCCGCCCCGCTGCTCGGCTGCGTCGCCGTGGTGGACTTCCTGCGCTACGGGCCGCTCGCGGACTCCGTGCCGTCGTGGCTCGCCCTGGTGAACGTCCTGCCGGGCTGGCTGTTCGCGTACCAGCTGGGCGTCTCCTGGGCGGAGCGGCGGATCGCGCGGCGCGGGGCCTGGCTGCTGCTGGCGGGCGGGACCCTGCTCTTCGCCGCGCTGTTGACGGTCTTCCACTATCCGGCGTCGATGGTGGGCGTGCCGGGTGCGGCACGCACCAACTCACATCCGCCGTCGCTCCTGGTACCGGCCCTGGCCTCGGCGCAGTCGGGGGCGGCGATCCTGCTGCGCGACCGGCTGGCGAAACTGCTGGCGCGCCCGGCCCTGTGGGCGCCGGTGGTCGTCATCAACCTGTCCGCGATGACGATCCTGTGCTGGCACCAGACGGCGATGCTGGCGGCGGCCGTGCCCGGCTCGTTCGTGGGTGAGCTGGCCGGGCTGACGACGGCGCCGGACAGCCTGGGGTGGATCGCGGCCCGGCTGGCCTGGATGCCGGTGTTCGCGGCGCTGTTCGTCGCTCTCGCCCGCTACGCTCGGCGGTTCGAGGTCGCCCCGCGCGAGGGGCGGCGGGCGAGCACGCTGCGTCGGACCTTGGCCGGGCTGCTGGCGGCGGGGTTCGCGGTGTTCGCGCTCGGCCTCGCCTGAGCACGCCCGGGCCGGTCCTGGAAACGGCGAGAGCGCCGCTCCCTCGTGGGAGCGGCGCTCTCGCCGTGTACGGGCGCTTCGCGTCAGGCGATCGAGGCGGCGACGATCGCGGCCACCGCCAGATTGCAGGCGGCCGACACCCAGACCGCCGGGTGCGGTTCGGGGTCGACGACGATGGCGCCGAGCTTGCCCGGGGTCACCAGGTCGAGCACGAGGAACGCCACCGCCATCAGGATCAGGCCGAGCACGCCGAAGGCGGCGGTGGACAGCAGGCCCTTGCCGAAGTCCGCGTACGTCGTCCAGATCGAGGTGAAGACGATGCCGCCGATGCCGAGGAGCGCCGAGCTGAGGAAGAGGGCCGCGTTGCGGTTGCGCTCCTCCCAGATCTGCTTGGGAAGCTTCCCGGGCGTCAGCACGTCCACGAGGACGATGCCGAGGATCAGCAGCACCAGGCCGAGGGCGCCGTAGGCGCTGGTGCGGCCGAGTCCGTTGATGATGTCGCTCATTGAGAAGCCTGTCTCCGCGTGGGTGGGAAAGTATGTGCCGTGGGGAGGCCGAATGTATCGCACGGCCTTGACGCGGACCATGGGGAGGTCAGCAGATGGTAAAGGTCAGGGCCGCGCGGCCGGCCGAGGCGGAGGACCTGACCGGGCTGGTGATGCGGTCCAAGGCGCACTGGGGGTACGACGCGGCCTTCCTCGCCGCGTGTGCGCCGGAACTACGGATCCGGGCCGGCGACGTGACGGCCCGCCGTGTCGTCGTGGCCGAGAACGGGCGGGGCGAGGTCGTCGGGGTCGCCTCGCTGGAGGGGACTCCCCCACGGGCGGAGCTCGGGCTGCTCTTCGTGGAGCCGTCGGCCGTCGGGCAGGGCGTGGGCCGGCTGCTGTACCGGGACGTGCTGCGCCGGGCCGTGGAGCTGGGGGTGCGCCGGCTGGTGATCGACTCCGATCCGCACGCGACCGGGTTCTACCGGGCCATGGGAGCGGTGCCGGTGGCCGAACCCGCCGCATCCGCCGCGTCGCCGGCCGCGTCGGCCGCGGAAGCCGGTGGTACGGCGCTGGTCCGGTTCGAGGCGGCTCCGGTCCCGCTCGCCGACTGGGCGCGGGCCTGGACCGGCGGCGGGCGGGCCGTGCACCTGGGCAACGTCGGTGAGTTCAACGCGCAGTTCGCCGACGCCACCTTGGACCGGGAACAGCGGCCCGCGCACCACTACGCGTGCCTCGCCGCCTTCTACAGTCCCTACCCGGCCGCGCTGGTGCTGCCGCGGCCGGTGCCGCGGGGCTGGACCGAGCTGGTCTGTCGCCAACTGGGCTGGACCGGGGTCGAGGTGTACGACGGCCTGTTGGACGCGGATCCCGGCCTCGCCGAAGCCGTACGGGCCCGGCCGGCGCTGGCCGCGCTGCTCACCGGGTCCGGGCTGCCCCTCGTACCGTGGGGGCGGACCAGGGCGTTCGGGCGGCTGGCGGGCCGGCCTTGGCGGGACGGGGAGTTGCGCTACGAGTCGAAGTCGGCGGCGCACGGGCTCTTCGGGCGGATCCTGGCGGACGGCGGACATCCCGGGATCGTGCTCCCCCGGCAGTGGCGGGTCGACGGGCGGTGGGCGGCGGCCCGGATGCTGGCGGCCCGGACCAGGGCGGGAGAGAGCACCGTTCTGAAATCGGAGCACGGGGTCGGGGGTTCGGGCACCACGGTGCTCACCCCCGCGCGGGTCCGCGCCGCGGGCGGGGCGCGGGCCGTGTTGCGCCGGTTGCCGCGCGGGCCGCTGCTGGTGGAGGAGTACGTCGGTGGTGCGGCGTCCAGGGGCGACGAGGGCCCGCGGGATCTGACCTACGACGGTTTCGTCGACGAGGCGGGCCGGGCCCACGAGGTGGGCGGGGCGGTGATGGAGGTGGCGGACGGCTGCTACCGGGGGGCCACGGTGGGCCCGGGGGTGGTGCCCGGGTGGGCGGAGAAGTCCCTCACCGCGTTCGGTGCGGCGGTGGGCCGGGAGCTGGCGGATTCCGGTTACCGGGGCTGGTTCGACGTGGACTTCGTCGCGGACGGGACGGGGCGGCTCGCGCCGACCGAGACGAACCTGCGGCTGACCGGGCCGTCCATCGCCTTCATGGTGGCGGCCCGGCTCGACGCGCTGCGGGGCGCGGGTCATCTCGTACGGATCGCGGACCGGGTGGAGCTGGGCGCGCGGCTGCCCGAGGCGCAGCTGGACGAGTTGTGCGCGGCCCTGGCCCGGGGCTGCGCGGAGCTGGGGGCGGTGTTCGTCCCGGCGATCCCGACCGGGGCCTTCGAACCGGCGCCCTGGCTGGGTGTGCTGGTGGCCGCGCGCGGCCGGGAGGTGCTGGACGCGGCAGAGGCGTGGGTACGGGCCGAGGCCCTGGCGGTCGGGGCGATGTTCGGCCCGTCGTAGGCGGGACGCGGCCGGCCGCGGGCCCTGTGCTCCGGTCAGCGGTCGGGGTGGTCGTCGAGGGGGTCGTGGAAGTCGAAGGGGTCGGCCGGTTTGCTGACGACGTAGGCCGCGACGAGGACGCCCGCGATCATCAGGGGGACGTTGAAGGCGTAGACGAGCGCGGCCTGGCGCGGCCAGTCCTGTTTGGCGGCCAGCCGGTAGAGGTTGTCCTGCGGCCACCAGGACAACAGCAGGTAGGACACGGCGAGATGGGCGGCCACGGTCAGGGAGGGGCTACGGCGTTGGCGCAGCATCCGGGCGCGGCCGCCGATGAGGAAGACCACCCCGACGCCGAAGGCGACGCACTCGAAGAGGTAGAGCACGAAGAAGAGGAACGCCCAGGGCTGCGGTACTCCGGTGAGGTCGGTCGATCCGGGCCACAGGAAGTTCGTCAGGATCATGGCGACGAAGCCCAGTCCGACTCCCCCGCAGCCGGCCGCGCAGCCCGCCGAGGCTTCGCTCGTGCCCGCGGCGGCCCCGGACTTGCCGGACTTGCTTCCGGCGGCCTTCGCCGCCGCGGGCATGATGGGCAGCGGCAGGGCGTCGCGGTCCTCTTGGCCCGCGGCGGTGCGGGGCAGGGTGCGCAGCCGGATCACGGTGCGTGGGGCCTCCTCCCGGAGCACCTTGCCCGCCAGGTGGTCGCGGAGCTCTTCGATGTCCGGCAGGAAGGCCCCGGCCGGCCAGGTCGGGCCGCCGGGGGGTGGGGCCACGTAGGCGACGAGCCGCCGCGGGCCGCGCGGGCCGTCGACGGCCTTGACGATGACCGCGCCGATGCCCTCGTGACGGCGGATGGCGGATTCGACGGGGTACGGGTCGACCCACCGGCCGCCGGGCAGGGCGATCCGGTCCCGGATCCGGCCGCCGTACTCCAGCAGGCCGTCGTCACGGAGCAGGCCGACGTCGCCGGTCGGTATCGCGTCACCGCCGTCCGGCGTGACGAGGAAGATCTCCCTGCCGCGGGTCTCGATCCGGAAGCCGGGGAACGCGGTACCGAGCAGGGAGATCTCTTCCAGGTCGTCCAACGGGTGCGGTAGTTGCGGGAGTTCGAACCAGGTTCCGATCCCGGCGCACTCCGCGGAGCCGTAGACGTTGAGCACGCGGGCGCCGGGGTGCAGCCGGGCCTGCAGGGTGGCCTGCTCGTCGAGGTAGAGCCGGTCACCCGTGACGGCGAGCAGCCGCAGGGACCGGCAGGCGGGGTCGGCCGGCCGATGGGCGACCGGGGCGAGGGTGCCCGACTCGGGGTCCCGGATCAACAGCAGGGTGGCGCCGGCCGGGTCGGTGTGCAGCACGGTGACGCGTTCGGTCGCGACGGCCGCGCGGACCTCCTCGGGCTTCCAGACGGAGCGCGGGGAGAGCACGAGGGCGCCGCCCGAGCACAGGGCCCGGGTCCAGCCCGCGGCGAAGGCGGTGACGTCCGTACCGAGGGTGAACAGGTGGCGGTCGCGCGGGGTCGGCCGGGCCACCTCGGCCCAGGCGTCGTGGGCGGCGAGGAGCAGCCCGTGGCCCACCGGGACCGCGCGTGGCTCGGCCGCTCCGGTGAACAGGACCGCGGCGGTACGGCGCGGCGGTACGGCGGCCGCCCCGGGGAGCGGATCCGTGGACCGGTTCCCGGGTCGGTCCGCGGGCTGGTCGGTGCGCGGCCGGCCGATCGTCGGTGTCTCGGCGTCGAGCCGGATCACCCGGGGGCCGCCGCCGTCGTCGAGGGCGGCCTGCCGGGCGGCGTCGGTGAGCAGGAGGAGGGGCTCGGCCGCGGCGAGCTGCCGGCGCCCTGAGCGCGGGCTCGCCACGTCGACCACGGTGTAGGACCCGCCGGCCTTGAGGACGGCGAGGACGGCGACGACCAGGTGGGCCTGTCGGGCGGTGCCGACGGCGACGAGCGCGCCGAGCGGGAGACCGGAGCCGAGCAGACGGTGCGCCAGCCGCTCGGCGCGCGCGTCCAGTTCTCCGTAGGTGAGGCTGTCCGGGCCGGCGATGAGCGCGCGGGCCTCGGGGGTGTCGCGGGCCCACTGCTCGAAGCGGTGCAGGACGGTGTCGGTGGTTCGCTTGTCGAAGCGTACGGACTCGGATCCCTGCGTCATGGACCGATGATGCCACCGGGCACCGACAACGGGCGGAGGTCGGCAAAATCGCTCGTACGGGCGGGAGTTGACGCCCCGTGCGGGCGACCCCGGATCGAATGCTTGACCTCAGGTTTGGTTGAGGTCCTAGCGTTCGAGCCATGGACATGGAAGTCACCGCCTGGACGTCGCTGCACAGCGCGATCAACGCCCAGCAGGACCGTCGCACGCTCTCCCGGGCCGGCCTGCGCCGCGTCGCCGCCTTCGCCCGCCCGCACCGCCGCGGGCTCACCCTCTTCCTGCTGCTGAGTGTGGTGACCGCGCTGCTCGCGGTGGCCACGCCGGTGCTCGCCAGCCGGGTCGTCACCGCCATCGTGGACGGCCGCGACAGCTCCGCGGTCACCCGGCTGGCCCTGCTCATCGCGCTGATCGCGGTCGCGGAGGCCGGGCTCGGACTGCTGACCCGCCGACTCTCCGCCACCCTCGGCGAGGGGCTGATCCTGGACCTGCGGACGGCGGTCTTCGACCACGTGCAGCGCATGCCGGTCGCCTTCTTCACCCGGACCCGCACGGGGGCGCTGGTCAGCCGCCTCAACAACGATGTGATCGGCGCCCAGCGGGCCTTCAGCAACACCTTGTCGGGAGTGGTCGCCAATACCGTCACCCTGCTGCTGACCCTCACGGTGATGCTGAGCATCTCCTGGCAGATCACCCTGCTGGCGCTGGTGCTGCTGCCGGTGTTCGTGCTGCCGGCCCGTCGGATGGGGACGCGGATGGCGGCCATGCAGCGGGAGGCCTCCGCGTTGAACGCCGCGATGGGCACCCAGATGACCGAGCGGTTCTCGGCCCCCGGCGCGACGCTGGTCAAGCTGTTCGGCCGGCCCTCCGACGAGTCCGCGGAGTTCGCGGCCCGGGCGGCACGGGTACGGGACATCGGGATCCGTACGGCGATGGCCCAGTCGGCCTTCATCACGGCCCTCACCCTGGTCTCCGCGCTGGCCCTGGCACTCGTGTACGGGCTCGGAGGGTTCTACGCCCTGCGCGGTTCCCTGGACGCCGGTTCCGTCGTCGCCCTCGCCCTTCTCCTGACCCGGCTGTACGCCCCTCTCACCGCGCTCGCCGGCGCCCGTGTGGAGGTGATGAGCGCGATGGTCAGCTTCGAGCGGGTCTTCGAGATCCTCGACCTGAAGCCGCTCATCGCCCAGAAGCCGGATGCCCGCCGCGTGCCGCAGGGGCCGGTGGCCGTGGAGTTCGACCGGGTCTCCTTCGGCTACCCGGCCGCCGAGAAGGTCTCCCTCGCCTCCCTGGAGGAGGTCGCCACCCTGGACGCCCGGGGCGGTACGCAGGTGCTGCACGAGGTGTCCTTCCGGGCCGAGCCGGGCCAGATGATCGCTCTGGTCGGCTCGTCCGGCGCCGGCAAGTCGACGATCGCGCAGCTGCTGCCGCGGCTGTACGACGCCGACGCGGGCGCGGTCCGGCTCGGCGGGATCGACGTACGGGACCTCACCGCCGACTCGATCCGCGAGACGCTCGGCATGGTCACCCAGGACGGGCACCTCTTCCACGAGTCGGTGCGGTCCAACCTGCTGCTGGCCCGCCCGGAGGCCTCCGAGGAGGAGATCTGGGAGGCGCTGCGGCGCTCGCGGCTGGACGGGCTGGTCGCCTCGCTGCCGGACGGGTTGGACACCGTGGTCGGGGAGCGCGGCTACCGGCTCTCGGGCGGGGAACGCCAACGGCTGACCATCGCCCGGCTGCTGCTGGCCCGGCAGCGGGTGGTGATCCTCGACGAGGCCACCGCGCACCTGGACTCCACCTCGGAGGCCGCGGTGCAGGAGGCCCTGGGCGAGGCCCTGGCGGGCCGGACGGCGGTGGTGATCGCGCACCGGCTGTCGACCGTGCAGGCGGCGGACCTGATCCTGGTGGTCGAGGACGGCCGGATCGTGGAACGGGGCACGCACACCGAGCTGCTGGCGGCGGGCGGACGGTACGAGGAGCTGTACCGCACCCAGTTCGCGGTGTCGGGCGGCGAGGCACCGGTGTCGGGGCCATGATGCTGGGATGGACATCAAACTGGAACTCGTCGCCGTCCCCGTCACCGACGTGGACCGGGCCAAGGCCTTCTACGAGAAGCTCGGCTTCAACGCCGACCACGACGTCACCGTCAGCGAGGACATCCGCTTCGTCCAGCTGACCCCGCCGGGCTCGGCCTGCTCGATCGCGATCGGCAAGGGGCTGACCCGGATGACCCCGGGGTCGCTGGACAACATGCAGGTCGTCGTCACCGACATCGAGGAGGCGTACGAGGACCTGCGCGGCCGGGGGGTGGAGGTGACGGAGATCCAGGACCTGCCGTGGGGCTCGTTCGTCTACTTCTCCGACCCCGACGGGAACGGCTGGGCGGTCCAGCAGACCACGCCCCGCAAGACGGCGAACCCCGCCTGACGGCGGGCCCGACGGCCCCGGCGGGGGCCACAGCCCGGCCCGGCGGACTCCGCCGGGCCTGAGTGCCGCCCCGCCGGGTCAGCCCATGGACCACAGGACGTCGGCGACCGGGTCGGCGGTGTGGTCGTAGCGGCTTGCGACGTCCTCGCGCTGCTCCACCCGCCACCGGCCGTCCTCCTTGACGAGGCGCAGCGCGTAGCGGAAGGGCTTGCTGCCGTCGCGCTGCCCCGTGGCGAGGACTCCCTTGCCGGCCGGGTGCTTCCGGGACGCCTTCACGTCCTGGACGTGGTCGACGGTGAACCGCAGCGGGGCGCGCCCCGGCTCCGGGGTCCGTTCGGTCAGGGACTTCCGTTCGGCGACGCAGCCTTCGACGGTTCCGCCGTCATCGGTGAAGTTGGGGCGTGCCGCCTTGGTCTGGTGCTCGCACATGGCCTTGACGTCGGCGGGGTCGAGCATCCACGCCTTCATGAATCCTTCGGCGGCGGCGGTGATCTGGACGTCGTCGCTCACGGCCGTCGGATTCCCGAAGGGCTGGGGAGTCGACCCGGCGTCGTTCGGGGCGGGCTCGGAGGATCCGCAGGCCGTCAGGGCGGCGGTCATCAGCACGGTCGTGGCAAGGCGGGCCGCTCTCGCGGCGTCGGTCCGGTCGGGCATGGTGTTCTTCCCCCTTCCGGGCGCGGGCCAGGAGCGCGCCGCCCGGGTTCTTGATCATTTCGAGGACATTGACCGACGCCGGCCGCGAGCCTGACCGATCCCCCTGGTCAGCGGCGCCCGTTGGACCTTCCGCCGAGGGTGGGGCGCGGCCGTGGTCGGGAAAGCGCATTGCCGCAGGCCGTGTTGACGGCTTGGCTTGTCCGGATCGGAACGGTGCGGTTCTCCCCGAGGAAGCGAATGACATCCCTGCTCGACGGCTGCACGCCGTGGCCCGCCGAGTTCGTCGACCGCTACCGGGCGGCCGGGCTCTGGCGCGGCGACACGCTGGACGACCTGCTGCGCGACCGGTCCCTGCGGTACGGGCCCCGGACCGCGCTCGTGCACGGCGGTACCCGCCTCACGTACGCGCGCCTGAACCGGTCCGTGGACCGGATGGCCGCCGGGTTCCGGCTGCGCGGTCTGCGGCCCGGGCAGCGGGTCGTCGTCCAGCTGCCGAACGTTCCCGAGTTCGTCATCACCGTGTTCGCGCTGATGCGCGCCGGCGCGGTCCCCGTCCTGTGCCCGATGACCCACCGCGCGGCCGAGGTGTCCCACCTCGTGCGGGTCGGCCAGGCCGTCGGCTACGTCGGGCCCCGGGCCCACCAAGGCTTCGACCTCACGGCGATGGCGGCGGACATCGCCGCCCGAGGTCCTTTCCTGCGCCGGGTGTTCACCTTCGAGGCGCCGGGCGAGTCCTCCCCGTACGGCGGTTTCACCGTCGACCCCGCAGGCTGCCAGTACTACCCCCTGGGCTCCCTCGACTCCCCGCCCGACCGGCCGCTCGCGCGGAGCGCCGACCAGGTGGCCTTCTTCCTGCTCTCCGGCGTCGCCGGCGCGGAGCCCGCGCTCGTTCCGCGTACCCACGACGCCTACGCCTACCAGGTCAGGGCCGCCGCCGAGCTGGTGTCGCTCACCGAGGACGACGTGTACCTCGCCGCGCTGCCCGCCGCGTCCGACTTCGCCTTCGGCTGCCCCGGCATCGTCGGCACCCTCTCGGTCGGCGGCACCGTCGTCATGGCCGAGGACCCGGGGGCCGCCGCATGCCTCGCGGCCGTCGAGCGGGAGCGGGTCACCGTCACCTTCCTGGAGCCTGGCGACGCGCGGCTCTGGCTCGATCTGCTTCCCTCGGCCCAGGCCGACGTGAGCAGTCTGCGCCTCGCCCAGATCGGCGGGGTCCGGTCCTTGGAGCGGGCGACCGCCGCTCGGGTGGGGCCCGTGCTGGGCTGCCGCCTGCAACAGGTCTTCGGCACGGCCGAGGGGGTGCTCACCCTCACCCGGCCGGCTGATCCGGACGAGACCGTCCTCGGCACGCGGGGGCGCCCGCTCTCGCCCGACGTCGAGATCCGCGTGGTCGACGCCGACGGCCAGGACGTGCCGGAGGGGGTGTCCGGCGAGCTCCTCGCCCGCGGTCCCCACCTCCCGCGGGGCTACTACCGGGCGCCCCATCGCACCGCGCGCGCCTTCACCCCCGACGGCTACCTCCGCACCGGCACCCTCGTACGGCGCACCCCGGCCGGCGACCTGGTGGTGACCGGCCACCTCACGGACGTCCGATTCGCACCCTGACGGCAGGGAGCCGGTGGGAGGATGTGCAGATGCCGACGCACCGTGAACCCTTGGACCGTGAAGCCTTGGACCGCGAACCGATGGACCGGGAGCCGATGGATCTCGAGGCCTACGTCGAGCGGACGCGCGGCGGGCCATGCTTCGTCTGCGCCTTCCTCGCCGGTCACCCCGACTACGCACACGAGATCCTCTTCGAGGACGAGCACCACGTGGCCTTCCTCGACCGCTGGCCCACGCTCCCCGGCAAGGTCCTGGTGGCCCCCAAGGCGCACATCGAGCACGCCGTGCGCGATCTGGACCCCGCGGCCTACACCCGGCTGATGCTGGTCGTACGGGAGGTCGCGCTCGCCGTCGAGGACGTCTTCGACAGCGAGCGCACCTACCTCTACTCACTGGGGAGCCGACAGGGCAACGCCCACCTGCACTGGCACATCGCGGCGCTGCCGCCCGGAGTCCCCTACGAGCAACAGCAGTTCCACTCCCTGATGACCGAGAACGGGGTGCTGTCGCCGTCGCCCGCGGAACGGGCCGCCACGGCGGGGCTCCTGCGCGCGGCCGTCGCCGCGCGCGGAGTCCTCGTACCGCCGCGGTGAGCTCAGGCCTCCACGGTGGCGTGGTGGTGGTCGAGCTCCCAGGCGTGGTGCTTGAACTCGTGGCGGAAGTCGGCGTGGTCCTCCCACTGGCGGGCGATGCCGCGCAACACGTCCCAGTTGTGCTCCACCGACTGGTCGATGACGCGACGCATGGCCGGCTCGGCGGATTCCCGCTTCTCGATGAGGCCCTTGATGGCGGAGGCCTCCAGGACCGAGTTGCGCAGCGCGCGCAGGGCACGGGAGGCGTCGTCCATGGCGAAGCCGTGTTCGCTGCCGGTCGCCTCGTCGAACAGCGGGGTGAGCCGCGCCTCGATGAATGCGGTGATCCGCTCGAAGTGCTGCACGTCCATCGGGGGCTCCCTCTCCTGCCGGACCGCGTCGCGCATCCGGCGTCTCCACTCGCTTGTGCTGTTCAGGGGGCCATTATCCAGCAGCTCCCGTGATCTGTTTTGATGATCCACCGGGTGCGATCGACTGGGGGGTCCGGTGGACGGGAATGCAGGGCTGACGGAACGTTTCGAGGAGCACCGCTCTCATCTGAGAGCGGTGTCCTACCGCATGCTCGGCTCGCTCGCCGAGGCCGAGGACGCCGTCCAGGAAGCCTGGCTGCGCCTCGACCGTTCCGATGTCGGCGAGGTCGAGAACCTGGGCGGCTGGCTGACGACGGTCGTGTCGCGTATCTGTCTGAACATGCTGCGCTCGCGCGAGTCCCGGCGCGAGGACCCCATGGAGGCGTATCCGGCCGACCCCGCCGTCGACCGGGTGGACACGGTCGACCCCGAACAGGAAGCTCTGCTGGCCGATTCGGTGGGGCTGGCGTTGTTGGTGGTGCTCGACCAGCTGGCGCCGGCCGAGCGGCTCGCGTTCGTGCTGCACGACCTGTTCGCCGTGCCCTTCGACGAGATCGCCCCGATGGTCGAGAAGTCCCCGGCGGCGACCCGTCAGCTCGCGAGCCGGGCCCGCCGCCGCGTCAAGGGTGCCCCGTTGGTGCCCGAGGCCGATCTGACCCGTCAGCGCCTCGTCGTGGACGCCTTCCTGGCCGCCACCCGTGGCGGGAACTTCGACGCGCTCGTCACCCTGCTCCACCCCGACGTGGTGCTCCGGGCCGACAAGGCCGTCGTCCCCACCGCCGCCCCGATCCTCCTGCGCGGCGCCGACACCGTCGCCACGAGCGCGATGGCCGCCATGCAGCGGGCGCGGGCCACGGCGCCGGCCCTGGTCGACGGAGTGGTCGGCCTGGCGATGGCCCCGCTGGGACGACTGTTCCTGGTGCTCGGCTTCACGATCGAGGACGGTCTGATCACCGAGATCGACATCGTGGCGGAACCGGAGCGCCTCGGCGCACTCGAACTCGCCGCGCTCGACGTCTGAGGGCGGACGGCCGCCACCGGAAGCGGCCGGAGCGATTCCGTGCCGCGGCCGGCTCTCCTGGGCCGCGGCACGACGCTCCCATACCGGCGCCGTGACCGACTGCGTCAAGCACCTGCCCACAGCGGCGATACCGCAGGGCCCGGTCGCCGTCCGGGAGGTCGACCACGCCCGGCGCCGGCTCCTCGTGATCCCGGTCGTCGTCTCGATCCTGCTGACGGTCCGCCAGAACACCGAGGGGCGGACGTTCGCGGCGACCGTCCTGCCGGCCGCGCTGCCACTCGGGCTGCGGGGGTTGCGGCTGACCGGCGCCCCCGGGAGCGGGCGTCCAGGGCGAGATCAGAGCGCGTTCAGGGCGCGAGTACGTCCAGTTCCTCCAGGGCGCCCACGGCGATCCGGCGGGTCAGCTCCTCGGCGCGCGCCGCGTCGCCCTCGCGGACCGCCTCGGCCACCTGGACGTGCAGGGTGACGGCGGCGGGGTCGGGATCGTGGAACATCACCGCGTGTTCGGTGCGGCCGGTCAGGACCTCGGCGACGACGTCCCCGAGGCGGGCGAACATCTCGTTCCCGGAGGCGTTCAGTACGACGCGGTGGAAGGCGATGTCGTGCCGCAGGTAGCCCTCCAGCTGGTGGCCGCGCGAGGTGCGGACCATGCCGAGGGCCGCCTCGGTGAGTTCGGCGCACTGCTCCGGTGTGGCCAGCTTCGCGGCGAGCCCGGCGGCGACCGGCTCGATCGCGGAGCGCAGCACGGTGAGCGACCGCAGCTGCCGGGGCCGGTCGGTGCCGGCCAGGCGCCAGCGGATCACGCGCGGGTCGTAGACGTTCCACTCGTCGGTGGGGCGCACCGTGACGCCGACCCGGCGGCGGGACTCGACCAGGTGCATCGATTCCAGGACGCGGACGACCTCCCGGACGACGGTGCGGGAGGCGTCGAAGCGCTCGGCGATCTCGTCCGTGCGCAGGACGCTACCGGGCGGGTACTCCCCCGCCGTGATCGCGAGCCCGAGGGTGTCCAGCACGTGGGTGTGGAGTCCCTGCCCCTGTCCAGGACTGCCTTCGGTGGTCATGGCGTAAGCGTACGGTGACGCCCCCACCGACAAAAGATGTGATGTTTCCGACCTGAGGCTTGAATACGTAGTACTTAATACGCTTCAGTGGTGCCACACGAACCGATGTCGACGAGGACAGCGAGGTAGGCGTGAGCACCCAGCGCGTCATTGTGGTGATGGGCGTGGCCGGCACGGGCAAGACGACCGTGGGTCAACTGCTCGCCGAGGCACTCGGCGTTCCGTACGCGGAGGGCGACGCCTTCCACCCGGCGGCCAACGTCGCCAAGATGTCGGCCGGCATCCCGCTGGACGACGCCGACCGCCGGCCCTGGCTGGATGCCATCGGCGAATGGATCCGCAACAGCGCCGACCGGCGCGGTGGGGTCATCGCCGCCTCCTCGCTCAAGCGCGCCTACCGTGACCGGCTGCGCGCGGCGGCCCCCGGGGCCGTCTTCGTCCACCTCGCCGGTGAGCGCCCGCTGATCGAGAAGCGCATGGCGGCGCGCAAGGGCCATTTCATGCCCACCACCCTGCTCGACTCGCAGTTCGCCACGCTGGAGCCGCTCCAGGACGACGAACTCGGCGTCGTCGTCGACGTGTCCGGATCCCCGGAAGACATCACCGAGCGGGCGCTGGCCGCGCTGCGCAGGCTCCCCGCACAACAGAACTGAGGAAACGTCACCGTGACCACCGGTCTCAGCGTCGAGACTCTGGCAGCGGCCGCCACCGGACCGATCACCTCGGCCGGGAACGCCCGGCTCGGGATAGCCGTCCTGGCGGGCATAGCCGTCATCGTCCTGCTCATCACCCGCTTCAAGCTGCACGCGTTCCTGGCCCTGACGGTCGGCTCGCTGGCCCTCGGGGTCTTCGCGGGCGCGCCGATGGCCAAGACCGTCGCCAGTTTCACCGCCGGACTCGGCGCCACGGTCGCGGGCGTCGGCGTACTGATCGCGCTCGGCGCGATCCTCGGCAGACTGTTGGCGGACTCGGGTGGCGCGGACGAGATCGTGGACACCATCCTCGCCCGGGCCAAGGGCCGGGCCATGCCGTGGGCGATGGTACTGATCGCCTCGGTGATCGGGCTGCCGCTCTTCTTCGAGGTCGGGATCGTGCTGCTGATCCCGGTGGTGCTGCTGGTCGCCAAGCGGGGGAACTACTCCCTGATGCGGATCGGCATCCCGGCGCTGGCCGGGCTGTCGGTGATGCACGGGCTGGTCCCGCCGCACCCCGGACCTCTCGTCGCCGTCGACGCGCTCCACGCGAACCTCGGGATCACCCTCGGGCTCGGGGTGCTCGTGGCGATCCCGACCGTGATCATCGCCGGGCCGCTGTTCTCCCGTTACGCGGCACGCTGGGTGGACATCCCGGCGCCGGAACGCGTGGTCGAGGCGCGGCCCTCGGCCGGGTCGGCGCATCGACCGCGGTTCGGGGCCACCGTGTTCACCGTGCTGCTGCCGGTGGCGCTGATGCTCGTCAAGGCTCTCGTCGACATCGTGGTGGACGATCCCGCCGACCCGGTGCAGCGCGTGACCGATGTCGCGGGCTCCCCGATGATCGCGCTGCTCACGGCCGTGCTGGTGGGCATGTTCACGCTCGGCCGGGCGGCCGGTTTCACCCGGGCGCGGATCTCGACCACGGTGGAGAAGTCCCTGGCGCCGATCGCGGGCATCCTGCTGATCGTGGGCGCCGGCGGTGGCTTCAAGCAGACGCTGATCGATGTCGGCGTGGGGCAGATGATCCTGGACGTGTCCCAGAACTGGGCCGTACCGACCCTGTTGCTGGCCTGGCTGATCGCCGTGGCGATCCGGCTGGCCACCGGCTCGGCGACGGTGGCCACCATCTCGGCGGCGGGCCTGGTGGCACCGCTCGCGGCGGACATGTCCGCCACCGGAACCGCACTGCTGGTCCTGGCCATCGGGGCCGGATCGCTGTTCTTCAGCCACGTCAACGACGCCGGCTTCTGGCTCGTCAAGGAGTACTTCGGGATGACCGTCGGTCAGACCCTGAAGACCTGGTCGGTGATGGAGACCATCATCTCGGTGGTCGGCCTGGGTCTCGTCCTGCTGCTGTCACTGGTCCTGTAGCGGCTACGCCGCCGGTTCCTTCAGCGGTTCCTTCAGCTGGGCGGCGGCCAGGGCGAGGCCGCCCGCCGCCCTCGCGCAACGGGCCGCGAGCCTGGCGACCTCGGCCCGCAGGGCCTCGTTCTCCGGGCCGCGCCACTGCGGGGCCCCCGCCGCCGTGTGCAGCCGGAACGCGTGCGTGCGCAACGCGGCGGCGTGGCCGCTCAGGCCGCCGTCCGGCGGTCGCGGCGCCGGCCGGGGCGCCCGCTCCGTGACCCGGCGGCGGGCCGTGCCGCGGGCGGGCGACACCCCCGTTACGGCCGGTCCTTCGGGGAGGCCCGGGCCGCGGTCGCAGAAGGCCCAGAAGGCGGCGCCGAGTCCGAGGACGGGTTCGGCCGTCTCGGCCCGGCCCGTGGCGACCTGCCAGCCGGCGTGGTCGTTGAAGGGGTTCGCGTCGGTCAGCGCGTCCCACGCGAGGATGTCGGCGAAGGACGGGGCCAGCAGCGCGAAAGCGTGCTCGGCGCCGCGCTCGCGCATCATGGCGCGGAACAGCCGGACGGCCTCGCCCTGGTGGCCCGCTCCGACGGCTCCCAGGACGGCGGCCGCGCCGGGATCGTCGAACAGTTCGGGTCGGTCGGCGCTCGCGGCCCGGATCCGGGCCTTGAGCCCGCAGACCGCGATGCTGATCGCGAGGCTCTCCCGGCCCGCCAGGATGCCGGCGAGCCGGCCGGCCCGGGCCACCCCCCGGCCGCGCGGGGCCCAGCCGAGGCCCGCCGGGTCGGTGAGCGTACGCAGCAGGGTGCGCCAGCCGAGCCGGGTCCGGCCGCCCCGGGCGAGGGCGGCCGCGGGCAGACGGGCGCCGAAGGCCAGGCCGGAGGCATGGCGGGCGGCCTCGCCGACCGCGTCGGCGGCCTCGGCGAGGGCGCGGCACGGGGCGTCGAGCAGTTCGATGTCCGGGGCGGTGGACGCGGAGGTCGCGGCGTCGGGCATGTCATCCTCGTGGGGTTCGGCAGGGTCTCGGGGACGGGCGGGGACGGTCGGGCCGGGTGGAGCAGGATCAGACCGGGTCGGGTGCGAACAGATATGCGACTCGGGACGGAAGCCCGGTCGGGCGCGGGGGCGTCCTCAGCGGCGGGTGAGCGTGAGCCGGATGCCCTGCGGGTCGAGGGTCGCGGGCAGCGGCCCCACCGGGTCGAGCACGGGCCGGGTGCTCGCCACGCGATGGCCGCGCAGCACCTCGGCGCAGAGCGCGGCGGTGACCATCAGGCCGAGCTGGTCGCCCGGGCAGCGGCCGCCGCCGTGGCTGAAGGGCGCCATCCGGATGTCCTGGTCCGCGCCCGGATTCTTCCACCGTCCGGGCACGAACACATGCGCGGCCGGCACCCGTTCGGGATCGCGCTGGTGGAACGCGGCGGGGACCAGCAGCGAGGTGCCCGCCGGGTAGCGCACGCCCCGCCACTCGGTCTCGGCGCGGGTGACGCGGATCAGGTCGGGCACCACCGGGTACAGCCGCAGGGACTCCCGGACGCAGGCCCGCAGCCGGGGCAGTTCGCCCCGGTCCGCCCCGGCGACGGCTTCGGCGGCCGCCTCGGCAGCTGCCAGGTCCTGCTCCGCGGGGTGCGCCCCGAGCAGGAGCAGGGTGCGCAACAGGGTGTCCGGTACGGCGTCCAGGGCCTGCAGCCAGTGCTGGGCCTGGCCGACGGGGTCGAAGGTGCCGGTGGGATCGGCGTGGCGGGCGGCCCGGCCGACGAGGGTGTCGTCGGTGGCTCGGTCGGCGTACTCCTCGATGCGGGCGCGGGCCTTGTCGTGCACGGAGCGGGCGGCGCGCACCCGGCCGCCGCGCGGGCTCCGGCCCTCGGCGCGCAGCTGGGTGAGCCATCCGCTGAGCTCCTCGTCCGCGGCCGCCGCGTCACCGAGCACGATCCGCCGGGCGGCGCGATGTACGGCGTACCGGGCGCGGGCGAGATCGAGGGAGGCGGGGGCGGTGCGGGCGCCGGTCGCGCCCCCTGCGGCGGTCAGGTGCCGGGCCTCGTCCGCGAGGGCGGTGAGGAAGGGCCCGCAGGAGGGGTGCACGGGCCGGTCCGACGCCAACACCTCGGCGCCGACCTGGCGCTGCTCCGCACGGAGGTCGCCTCGGGAGCAGCCGGAGTCGGCGGGCTCCTCGGGGGCCAGGCCCCGGCACTTGTCCGGCGCGGCGGCCGCGAGGAGGCTGACGGGTTCGGCGTAGAAGCGGCGCAGGTCCTGCGGGTCGAGGAGGACGAGGAAGGTCTGCCCGGAGCGGGTGCGGATCAGGGCGGGCGCGTCCCCTCGGCGGGCGCGCAGGGCACGCAGCGCGGCGGCGGAGGTGCGCACGTCGCCGGGGCGCGGCCGGGCGAGGCCGCGGAGCAGGCCGCCGACGCCGGTGAGGGCCGCTCGGGCGGTGGTTCCTCGGACCGCGGTGGGGGGTGGGGCGAGGACCGCGTACCGCGACGATTCCTTGACGGGGGTCCGCCGGCCGGGGGTTTCCGTCCCCGGCCCCGGCATCGTGGGCCGGCGGCCCGCGCCCGGTGCCTCACCGCGGGGTGTCCGGCCGGCGTGCTCGGGGCGACGCCGGGCGGCGAGGGCCCGTACCCGGGCTCGAAGACCGTCGAGGGCGGCTCCTTGGACCGTACGCATCCGTGTACCTCCGCGGCGGGAGCGACAACGCTCGGCGACAACGGCATCACCGTACGTCCCACCTGGGCACTCCGCGCTCCGAGGACCGTCTCAGGGGTCCAGTGCGACCAGCAGCGCCGCGATGTCGAGGCCGGCGGTGAGGTAGGCGGTGAAGGCCTCGTTGTTCAGGGCCCACGGGGAGCGACCGTGGCGCACCCGGGCGATGGCCTCGGCGGGTGCGAGTCCCCGGTCGACCAGGCACTGGGCGACGACGAGGCCGGACCGGTTGTAGCCCGAGTGGCAGCGGACGAGGGTGGTGAGGCCCGAGTCGAGGGCGAGTCCCGCGGTGCGCGCGAGGCGTCGGACGGTGTGCAGCTGGTCGGCGGTGAGCGCGGCGTCCGGTCCCGCGACCTCCTGGGGACGACCTCCAGGATCTCACACAACCATCGCTCATTCAGGGGCAGTTGGGGTGAAGGCGGCCTCGCGGAAGGCGGTACGGGACATCCCTCGCCCGGCGGTCGGCAGGAGGAGTGCCCAGCGGTGGTGGCGGGGGGAGATCCACAGGGTCGGGCCCGCGTCCTTCGGGGCGTGGTGGGTCCAGACCCCGTGCGGGGCCGGGTCCCAGAGCAGGCCCCGGGCGGGGGTGAGTTCGCCGGTGCGGATCCGGAGGGACTCGGTGGTCCAGGTGCGGCTGATGCCCGTCGGCGCGGCCGGGTCCGCCGGGGGCAGGAGGTGGCACAGGAAGCGGACGAGGTCGGCGAGGGGCGCGTGCAGGGTGCCGTCGGTGTAGCCGGTGCCGGTCATGCCGAGGGGGTGCCAGACCCGGGTGGTCACGAGATCGGCAAGGGGGCTGCCCGAGAGGTGCTCGACGAGGCGTGTGAGGTGGGTGAGGTGGGCGGTACCGCCGGGGTGCGTGAGGAGGTGGTGGGCGGTGGTCCCCGCGGGGATTCCCTCGGCCGCCGGCTCCCCGTAGGCGGCGAGTGGCGTGTGCAGGCTCAGCACGCCCTCGTCGACGAGGCTGCCGAGGGCCGGCCACAGCGCCAGGACGGCCGCGAGGCCGTCCACGTCGAAGGCGATGCCAGCCGGGTGCTCGCCGTCCGAGCCCGCGTGCGGGCCCTCGGGGCCGCCGACGGCCCAGACCGCCCCGGGGTCGGTGGACTCCACGAGGGCCCGGACTGCGGTGGCCTGGTCGCACAGGGGCATCATGGTGGCCCACGTTAACGAGCTGGGCGCCGCCCTGGTGGCAGGCCGCCGCGAAGTGCGCGCCGCCGCCACCCGAATGCCCGCGCGGCGGGAAGGGGCGGGAGGAGCAGGAAGGGGCGGGGCGCCCTCGGGCACCCC
The DNA here is from genome assembly GCF_041432505.1 of Streptomyces virginiae. Taxonomy (GTDB): domain Bacteria; phylum Actinomycetota; class Actinomycetes; order Streptomycetales; family Streptomycetaceae; genus Streptomyces; species Streptomyces virginiae_A. The sequence goes on along the minus strand of NZ_CP107871.1, from coordinate 8,370,970 downwards.
GCCCCGCCTGCTACAGGATCAGCTCTTGTCCGGGCGGTCGGTCACCCGCAGGGTGTTCAGCAGGGGCTTGCCGAATCCGCTGTGCGTGACGAAGCGGACGTTGAGGACCCCGTCCGTGACCGTGACCGTGTACGTGCGGGTCAGGGCCTTGTAGGTGCCCGCCTCCAGGGAGATGTCCAGGGAGGGCAGGACCTGGGTGCCCTCGGCCAGGACGTCGAAGACGCGCTTGTTCGGCTTGGTGGAGGAGAGCTCCGCGAAGCCCAGCTCCACCGTGTAGGTACCGTTCGGCACGTTGTCGAAGCGGTACTCGTACATGCCTTCACGGGCGTTGCGGAACAGCCGCTGGTCGTCCGTACCGGCGATGGTGCGGCCGGTGGCCTCCACGGTGCTGTTGCCCTGGTAGCCGTAGGAGCCGGGGGTGTACTTGCGGTCCGGGGACCAGGCGTCACCCAGGCTGTCCGTGCTCGTGTAGCCGGATCCCGCGTCCAGGCCGACCTGGTAGCGGGGGACGACGACCTTGACCGGGACGGAGAGGACCGGGGTCCGGCCGCTCGCCGAGCCGATCTTCAGGTCGGTGGTGAGGACCGCGCCCGGGGTCAGTCCGGTGGTGTCCACCGAAAGGGTGACCGGGACCTTCGCGCCGGTCGCGAGGTCGCCGGTCGCCGGGGTGGCGGTCAACCAGGTCGCGTCCTCGGACACCGTGAACGCCGTGCCGAGGCCCGGGTTGGTCAGGTCCAGCGTCCGTGTCCGCTGCTGGTTCGCGGGGAGCACGACCTCGACCGACGGCTTGGAGGCCGTCACCTTTCCGGTGCGCAGGGACTGGGTGACGGCCGTGACGTCGGCGGCCTTCACGTTCACGGTCGCCGTGGCGGACTCGTACTGGGGCGCCGCCAGCGAGACGGGGAGCGCGCCGGACGGGCTCTGGACGACGTATCCGCCGTCCGCCGCCGTGGTGGCGGAGACCGCCGTGTCACCGGTGCCGACGGTCACCGTGGCGCCGGCGACGCCGTTGCCGTCGTTGGCGTCGAGCACCCGGCCCGCCACCACGCCGCTCTTGGTGGTCCGGAAGGCGATGGACAGGCCGTCCGTGATGACCGCGGTGTTGAAGGAGTACTTGAAGGCGTCGGTGCCGGTCGCGTTCTCCACGCCGACCGTGGCGGTGGAGCCGCCCTTGATGCCGGTGCCGCCGGTCCCCTTGTAGGAGTAGGAGACGGTGCCGTCCTCGCCGATGGTGGCCGAGAAGGAGAACTTGTCGGCCTGCGCCGACCAGTGGGACACCTGGCGCCACTCGATCACGTAGCTGCGGTGCGGGGCGGTGCCGGTGACCGCGGTGAAGACGCCGGAGCCGCTGCCGGGGGCGCCGACGACGAGGTCGTCCCAGAACGGGTACAGGGCCGCGTTGGGCGTGGCCGTGCTCGGGAGGTCCCCGTTGATGTCGCCGGTGTTGTTGCCGCCGAAGCTGACGGTGCCGTTGGTGCCGATCCAGGCCTGGCCGTACGTCTTGCCGTACAGGGGCAGCGGGAAGGGCAGGTCGACGCGCTCGGTGGTGTTGTCGCCGGTGAGGGCGAGTTGGCGGGTGCCCTCGACGTACGGGCGGTCGCCGGCGGCGGCGCAGGCGTAGCCGTAGCCGTCGGTGCGTTCGGGCAGGTTCACCGCGACGGTGGCGTCGCCGGCGACGGTGACCTTCGCCGTGCCGCCGGTGACGCAGCGGGAGGCGTGGGTGGCGTTCACGTCGTACGTGCCGTGCGGCAGGGTGACCTCGAAGCGGCCCTGGGCGTCGGCGGTCGCGGTCACCGGGGTGTCCGCGATGGTGACGGAGGCGCCCGCGGCGGGGCCGGCGGCCGAGGACACGGTGCCGGTGAGCTTGCCGGAGGCCGCCTGGGTGAGGGTGAAGTCACCGGTGGCCGTGGCGTTCTCGGTGACCGTGGCGGTCGCGGTCTGCTGCCCGTAGCCGAACTTGGCGGCGGTCAGGGTGTAGTCGCCGACCGAGAGGGAGGTGAAGCGGTAGCTACCGTCGGCCGCGGTGGTGGTCGTACGGTCGATCGGGCCGTCGGCGGTGATCTTCACGCCCGCGACGGGCTGGTCGCCGGCGCGTACGGTGCCGCCGAGCGAGCCGATGGCTCCGCGCGGGGCGGCGTTCACGGCGGCCAGGACGTCGAGGCGACCCTCACCGAAGACGTTGTTGTCGGCGGCGTTGCCCCCGCACTGGCTGCTGTCGGTGTCCAGGGCGGTGCCGTCCAGGAGCGACTCGGTCTGCGCGACGTCGCCCTCCAGGGCGGGCGCGGCGGACCAGAGGAGGGCGACCGCGGCCGCGGTGTGCGGCGAGGCCATCGAGGTGCCGGAGAAGGCCTCGTACCCGCCGCCGGGGACGGAGGAGCGCACGTTCACGCCGGGTGCGGCGATGTTCGGCTTGACGATGCCGCCGGGGCCGGCGCCGCGCGAGGAGAACGACGCGATCGCGTTGTTGATGTCGAAGGCGCCGGAGCTGTAGGAGCTGGCGTAGTCGCCGGGCGAGCCGGCGGTGTTGCAGCTCGGGCCGGAGTTCCCGTTGGAGAAGGCCGGGAAGATGCCGGCGGCCCGCCAGGTGTCGACGATCTGCTGGTACCAGGTGTCGCCGCCGCCACCGCCCCAGGAGTTGTTGACGATGTGCGGGGCGAGGTCGGGGCGCGGGTTCTGACCGCTCGGATCGGTCGGGGCGACGATCCACTGGCCCGAGGCGAGGAGGGAGGCCTCGGAGCAGGAGTTCGACTCGCAGCCCTTGGCCGCGATCCACTTGGCGCCGGGGGCCACGCCGATCTTGTTGGCACCGCCGTCGTCGCCGACCATCGTGCCCATGGTGTGGGTGCCGTGGTCGTTGTTGTCGCAGGGGGCCGCGGTGGTGCACACGCCCGCCGGGTCGAACCAGTTGTAGGCGTGGTCGTAGGTGCCGTCCGCCTTCTTGCCGCGGTACTGGTTGTTCACGGCCGGGTGGGTGTAGTCCACGCCGCTGTCGATGTTGGCGACGACGATGCCCTCGCCGCGCACACCGACCTGGTCCCAGACCTGCGGGGCCTTGATCCGGTCGATGTTCCACTCGACGGCGTCGGCGACGGCCTTCTCCCGCTTGCCCTCGGTGGGCTTGGGGAGGGCGACCTTGTCGTCGGCGTCGATCCGGGCGACCTCGGGCCGCTGGGCGAGGCTGCCGGCGAGCTTCTCGCTGCCGACGACGCGCACGGCGTTCACGATCCAGTACGAGGTGTAGTCGGCTCCGGCGTTCTGCAGGGCCTTGACGACATCGGCCTGGCTGCGCGCGGCGTGGTCCTTCTTGATCCGCAGAACCGTTTCCGCCTTGGCGGCGCGGGTCTGCTGTTTCCCCGCGGCGGTGAGGTCGGCGGCGCTGTCGAGATAGACCCAGAAGGCGGCCTTGGCGGAGTCGTCGAGCTGGGCGCGGAGCTTGGGTTCTATCTTGCGCTCGGCCGCGGTCAGGGCGGCGGGGCCGGGGTCCTGCGCGGCCGCGGCGACGCCCGCGCCGATCGGCAGGAGCAGGACCGAGGTGAGAGCGGCGAGCGCCGTACGTAAGGACCGCGCGGGCCGTGATGACCTTGTGGGTCGTAAGGCTCGTGAGGACCGGTTGTCGCGTTGGGCCACGTGTTGTCTCCTCGTACGCCGTGTGCGGGTTGTGCGGGAAGGGTGCGCGTGACGTGCGCGGGTCATGGTGATCGAGAGGTCATGTTCATTACAAGGGGGGCTTTTCGGCCGTCCTTGGGTACGCCCCGGTGGCCCGCTCCGGCCGGGCGGGCCAGCCTGAAGACATGACTGCGCCCGCCGAGCCGTCCGGAGCCGGTGTCCCGATCGCGTCCGCACGCGGCCGGTGGATCCTGCTGACCACCGTGCTCGGGTCGACCATGGCCATGCTGGACGGGACCGTGGTGAACGTGGCGCTGCCGCGCATCGGGGAGGATCTCGACGCCGATCTGGCGGTGCTCCAGTGGACGGTGAACGCCTACCTGCTGACCCTGGCCGGGCTGATCCTCGTCGGCGGATCGCTGAGCGACCGCTTCGGGCGGCGGCGGATCTTCGTGCTCGGCGTGGTGTGGTTCGCGGTCGGCTCGCTGCTGTGCGGCATCGCGCCGAACGCCGGGGTGCTGATCGCGGCCCGCGCCCTGCAGGGCATCGGCGGGGCGTTGCTGGCGCCCGGCTCCCTGGCCCTGATCCAGGCGTCCATCCGCGCCGACGACCGGGGGCGGGCGATCGGCCTGTGGTCGGGGCTCGGCGGTGTGGGCGCGGCCGTGGGGCCGTTCCTCGGCGGCTGGCTGGTGGACGGGCCGGGCTGGCGGTGGGTGTTCCTGCTGAACGTGCCGCTGGCCGCGGTGTGCGTGCCGGTCGCCCTGCGGCACGTACCGGAATCGCGGGACCCGCAGGCGCACGGGCGGTTCGACGTGGCCGGGGCCGCGCTCGGCGCGAGCGCCCTGGGGCTGGTCACCTACGCGCTGATCGAGGCCCGGTCGGGCGCGCCGGCGGTGATCGTCGCCGCGGTGCTCGGAGTCCTGCTGGGCATCGCCTTCGTCGCCGTGGAGCGGCGGCGGCCCGATCCGATGGTGCCGCCGGACATCTTCGCGTCCCGACTGTTCACCGCCGTCAACCTCGTCACCCTGTGCGTGTACGCGGCGATCGGCGGGTTCTTCTTCCTCGTCGTGCTCCAGCTCCAGGTGGTGTCCGGCTACTCGGCGCTGGCCGCCGGGGCCGCGATGCTGCCGACGACCCTCCTCATGCTCCTGCTGTCGGCGCGCTCGGGTGAGCTCGGGGAGCGGATCGGGCCGCGCGTCCCGCTCACGGTGGGGCCGCTGCTGTGCGCGGCCGGGACACTGCTGATGCTGCGGGTGGGGCCCGCCGCCTCGTACGTACGGGACGTGCTGCCGGCGATGGTCGTCATGGGCATGGGCCTCGTGGCCCTGGTGGCCCCGTTGACGTCGACCGTGCTCGCCTCGGTGGATCCCGGCCGGGCGGGCCTGGCCAGCGGCATCAACAACGCGGCGGCGCGCGTCGCCGGGCTGCTCGCGGTGGCCGCCCTCCCGTTGCTGTCCGGGATGGGGCCGGATGCGTACCGCTCGGCGACCCAGTTCGACGCCGCTTTCGGGCGGGCCATGCTCTGGTGCACCGGGGCGTTCGTCGCCGGCGCCGCCCTGGCCTGGGCGACCGTACGCTCCCCCGCGCCCGAGGCGTGCCACCCCCAGTGCCACACGTACTGCGCGGTGTCGGCCCCGCCGCTCGAACCCCGTGAGGAGCGCGGCTGATCCCGGGTGCTGGAGCGCGACGGCCGATCTGGTGGCGGGCACGGTGATCTCGGCCGCCGGGATCGTATGCCTGGCCCGGATGCGTCGGGCCCGCGACTGCCTCGCGACCCGGCCGGTGACCGCCGAGATCCGGGGCCGCACCATCGGCTACGGCGTGAATGTTCCGTGGATGCCGCTGGGACTGACGGGCTACCTCTTCGCCACCCTGGGCGCCCTGCTGCCCGGCGGTGACCGGCGGCTGCGGACCCTCGGCGCGGTGTTGACGGCGGGCGCGCCGGCCTGCTCAGCGCTGTGGCGGCCGGAATTCGCCTCCACCTGGTGCGCCTTCGCGGCCGTCGCGTCCCTGCTGGTCCTGGGCTGGGTACGGCGCCCGCGCGGCGCTCCCCCTGTCACGTGATCGACCGAAAGTTACCTAGACGTATGTAGTGACTTCGCATGCAGGCGGCAGTAGAACTCGTTCCCATTCTGTCATCGAGTGAGGAACGTCACATGGACGAAAAACCGCTGTCCAGGAAGAGCTCCAACGGGATCTCCCGTCGCGGATTTCTCGGTAGAACAGGTTCTGTTATCGGGGCGGTGGCCCTGGCCGGTCACCTCGCCCCGGCACACGCGGCCGCGGCCGCCCCGCCCGGCCCGATCTCCGACGGCGCCCAGGTACCGGCCCTCGTCATCGGCACCGGTTACGGCGGATCGGTGGCGGCCCTGCGGCTGGCACAGGCGGGCGTGGACGTGCAGATGATCGAGATGGGCATGTCCTGGGACACCCCGGGCTCCGACGGCAAGATCTTCCCGAAGGTGACCACCCCGGACTACCGGTCCTTCTGGCTGCGCACCCGGACCAAGGCGCCGCTCAGCAACTTCCTCGGCTTCCCGATCGACAAGGACGTACCCAAGTACACCGGGATCCTGGACGCGGAGGACTTCGCGGGCATCACGGTCTACCAGGGCCGCGGCGTCGGCGGCGGCTCGCTGGTCAACGGCGGTATGGCGGTCACGCCCAAGCGGGCCAACTTCGCCGCCGTCCTCCCCTCGGTGGACGCCGACGAGATGTACGACACCTACTACCCGAGGGCCAACGCCGGGCTCGGGGTCGGCATGATCGACCCGGCCTGGTTCGACACCGCCGACTGCTACCAGTTCTCCCGGGTCGGCCGCAAGCACGCCCAGCGCTCCGGCTTCGCCTGGACCTTCGTGCCCGACGTGTACGACTGGGACTACATGAAGCGGGAGGCCGCCGGCACCGCCACCAAGTCGGCCCTGGCCGGCGAGATCCTCTACGGGAACAACCACGGCAAGAAATCGCTGGTGCAGACGTACCTCGCCCAGGCGAAGGCCACGGGCCGGGTCGCCATCTCGCCGCTGCACAAGGTCACCTCGGTCTCCCCCGCGGCGGGGGGCGGCTACACGGTCACCATCGACCAGATCAACACCACCGGTGACACCGTGGCCACCAAGACCGTGACCGCGGGCCGCGTCTTCTTCGCGGCCGGCAGCGTCGGCACCAGCAAGCTCCTGGTCAAGTTGAAGGCCACGGGCGCGCTGGCGAACCTCAACGGCGAGGTCGGCAAGGGCTGGGGCGAGAACGGGAACGTCATGTGCGGCCGCGCCAACCACCTGTGGGACCCGACCGGCAAGCTCCAGTCGACCATCCCCTGCTCCGGCATCGACAACTGGGACGCGGGCGGCGCCTTCGCCGAGGTGGCCCCGCTGCCCACCGGCATCGAGACGTACGCCTCGTTCTACCTCTCGATCACCAAGAACCCGAACCGCGCCGAGTTCACCTGGAACGCGGCCGCTGGCAAGGCCGAGCTGAGCTGGCAGACCGCCTGGAAGGCGCCGTCCATCTCCATGGCCAAGACCATCTTCGACAAGATCAACTCGAAGGAGGGGACGATCTACCGGACCGACCTGTTCGGTGGCAACAAGATCTGGAACGACACCCTCACCTACCACCCGCTGGGCGGGGCGGTCCTGAACAAGGCCACCGACAACTACGGTCGGCTGCACGGCTACACCGGCCTGTACGTGATCGACGGCGCGCTCATCCCCGGCAACGCGAGCGTGAATCCCTTCGTCACCATCACGGCACTCGCCGAACGCAACATAGAGAAGATCATCGCCACCGACCTCCCGTAGGGCCGCGTCCTCCCCCCAGCGGCCGGGGCCGTTCGGATTCACCGAACGGCCCCTTCTCCTTGTGTGCCACGCCCCGTGTGCCGCGCTCGCGCCCCGTGCCGCGGGTTCGTGCTCGGCTCAGTGCCCCGGCAGCGCGCAGACGCTGTCCAGGCCGAGCACGTGGTTGAGCCGGCCGAAGGCCAGCCAGGACCCGATGCTCATCGTCAGCTCCACGATCTCCAGCTGGCTGTAGTGCGCGGTCATCCGGTCCCAGAACTCCTCGTCGAGCCCGTGGTGGTCGAGGGTGTACCGCTCGGCGTACTCCGCCGCGAGCCGGGTGCGTTCGTCGAACGCGTCGGTCGTACGCCACTCGGTGACGGCGTCGGAGAACTCCTCCTCGACCTTCTCCCCCTCCCGCTCGGTGCGCCAGTCCAGGCAGAAGACGCACCCGTTGATCTGCGCGACGCGCAGCCGGGCCGCCTCGAACTCGCGCAGGCCCAGGGTGGTGTGGGCGTACACCGACAGGGAGAAGTTGGCGGCTGCCATGCCGATGCCGGGGACCATGTCGCCCCACACGTACTCGATCGGGTGCTGGCCTTCGGGAATGTCGATCCTCATGACTTCGTCCTTCCGAGTCTGCCGATGGCGGGGCGCAGGGGAATGTCGAGGGCGTCGTAGAGGCCCGGTTCCGCCTCGACGAGCCAGTCGATGGCGCCGACCAGGCGGCCGACGGCGGTGGCGTTGCCGCCCGCCGAGCGGTTCTCGCCCTCGTCCGTGGCCTCGATGGTGACCTCGATGCGCGGGCGGCCCTCGATGACGACCCGGTGGGCGCCGTCGCCGCCGTCGGGCGGCATGGGCCAGTCCGGTGCGCACGAGGCGTGGATGCGGGTGACGTGCTCGATGACGATGCGGGGCTCGCCCCCGACGATGCCCTGCACCTCGAAGCGGATCGCGCCCTGGCTGCCGGCCTCGAACGTGCCCATGGTCCTGGTGGTCACCGTGGTGTCGAGCGCGCGGCGCTCGGAGGTCTCGCGGATCTCGTCGAGTTCGACCCCGAGCGCGCGGGCCATCATCCGTATCTGACCGCCCCACACCATGGTGGGGATCGAGGGCATCAGCATCATGGGCTCGTGGTCCATGGGCCGGCCCATGCCCACGAGGTCACGGACGGAGTCCGGCTGGTCGTAGGTGGAGTAGTCGAAGATCTCCTGGCAGCGGATGACGTCGACGGTGGTGCCGAGTCCGCTGAGCAGGAGCGGGAGGACGTCGTTGCCCCACCCGGGGTCGACGCCGGAGGCGAAGAGCGAGCCGCCGCCCTCCGTGACGGCGGCGAGCACCGGGTCGCGGAACTCGGGCGGGGCATTGCGGTGGTCGTAGAGCGGGTAGAGGGCGGGGCTGACGACGACCGCGCCCGATCGGACGGCCCGGGTGATGTCGGCGAGTGCCTCGTCGGGCCGGATGTCTCCGGACGCGGCGTACACCACGGCCTGGGGGCGGGCGGCGAGGACGGCTTCGATGTCGTCGGTGGCCTCGACCCCCGTCAGGCGGTCGAGTCGGCCGAGTTCACCGGCATCGCGGCCGACCTTGGCCGGATTGTGGACGATGACTGCGCAGAGTTGGAGCGCGGGATGGGCCTCGACGGCGCGGATCGCCAGACGGCCCACGTTGCCGGTACCCCAGACAACCGTGGAAATCATGCGCGGAGGGTAGCCACAGGGCCTTGACGTTGCCAGAGTCGCGCGGCCCGAACTCGTCTTCCTGGGTGGGTTACTGGTTCTGGCCACCCAGGACGAAGAGGAGGTAGACGAAGAAGGCGAAGAGGTGGCCGACGAAAAGGTAGGCGATGAGTCGGATGATCAGGCCGCGCGGGAACTTCGACTCGAACCGGGCCCGTATGGTCCGGGGCTCCGGTGCGGGGGTGGTCGCGCTCGACGTCGCGGTCGGGTCCGCGGGCTGCTGGGCTTGGGACATGGGTACGACTCCTCGGCTATCGGTGGTGCGTGGTCGTGTGCGTGGTGGCGCCGCCGAGGCACAGCCCGGCCAGGCTGCTCTGCAGCAGGGTGTGGACGAAGAGCAGGTCGGCCCCGCCCGTCGAGGCCGCGCCGATCCGGTGCGGGGTGAGCGAGTCGAAGTGCGCGCTGTCCCCCGGCTCCAGCAGGTGCTCGGCCTCGCCCAGGTGCAGCCGCAGCCGCCCTTCCAGGACGTACAACCACTCCTCGCCGGGATGTACGCGGACCAGCTCGCCCTGGCTGCGGCCCCGGGGGCCCCTCCCGGCGGTGGCCGGGGGAGGCACGTGCACGCGCAGCGCCTGCATCCCCCGCCCGGAGCCGCCCGCCTGCCAGTACGTCCAGCCGTCGGCCTCGCGGGCGCCCGGACCGCCGGCCCGTACGATGGGATCCGCGACGGCGGAGGTCTCGCCGAGCAGCTCGGAGACGGTCGTACCGTAGGTGCGGGCGAGTCCGAGCAGAAGCGGCAGCGAGGGCTGGCGCCGACCGGTCTCCAGGCGGGACAGGTGGGCGGGCGAGAGCCGGGCCCGCGCGGCGGCGGCCTCCAGGGTGAGTCCGGCGCGGCGGCGCAGCTCGCGCAGCTGCGGTGCCACGGCGGGGAGCTCGTCCGCCGCCTCGTCGGTACCGGCCGCGCCTTCGGGGTCGGGGCCGGTGTCGGGTCCGGGTGTCATACCCCGATTGAGCCAGATTCTTGCCTACCTGGCAAACCTCCTTGCCTCTGAGGCAAAGCGTTCCGGTGTGGCGCAGCCTTCACCTGTTCGGGGGCGCGATCACGGGCGAACGCGTGACCACGGTTGCGACCGTCCCCCAGCGGTACAGGCTGGGAGGCATCGCACCAGGTGACCTACGGCGAGGGACGATGATCGTATCGATGATGTCCATGCCGGAGGGCACCTTGACGCGCGGCCCTGTGGCGCAGGCGCGCGAGAGCCTCGCCGTGTCCCGCTTCCTGTTCGTGGACGTGGAACTGCCCGAGGCGGCCTCGCCCGACGAACAGCCGATCGCCCAGCTGCTCGGCCTGGAGGCCGAGGACGTGGCGTGGCTCGGACGCAAGGAGGAGTCCGCCCGGGTGGAGATCTTCGGCGACAGCGCCGCGTTCGTCGTGCCCGCGGTCGACGCGGACCGGGTCGTCCATGTCCACGCCCTGGTGACCGAGCGGTACCTCGTCACGGTGCACCGGGGACCGGCCGCCCTGATCGGGAACCTCACCGCCCGGTTCCCGGTCGAGAACCCCGCGGACTCCGTGGCCATGCTGTTCCTGCTGCTGGACGAGGCCATGGAGACCTACCGGCGGGCCGCCGTGCAGGCCCTGTTGGAGGTGGAGGACCTGGAGGACGCCATGTTCCGCCGCCGCGAGCCCGAGCAGCTCTACCGCCTGGCCCGGCTGCGGCGCACCGCCGCTCTGCTGCACCACACCCTCCTCCCCTACCACCGGGTGGCGGAGGAGAGCGTCACCCGCCGGGTGATGAACCGGGGCTTCCACGAGGAACGCCGGCAGCTCGTCCGCGAGTACCGGCGTACCGCGTCCCTGGTGCTCTCCGACATCGAGTCCCTCCAGGAAACCGCTCGGCGGGCCTTCGGCAGCTACTCCTCCTTGGTGTCGGGCGACCAGAACGGCGTGATCAACCGCCTCGCCGTGGTGTCCACGATCTTCCTGCCGCTGACCTTCCTGACGGGGTTCTTCGGCATGAACTTCGCCTACCTGACGGACGAGCTGGAGAGCAGTGCCGTCTTCTGGCTGCTCGCCGTGGGCCTGCAGGTGCTCTTCCTCCTCGCGGCCCTCTACGTGCTCCACCGCACCCGGCTCTGGCGCAGGCTGCGCGAGGACGACGGCGACCCCGACGACGCGTAAGCACTGCTGGTACTCCAGCCGTAGATCGTGATCTTCATGCCTGAGCGGCTTGTCGCCGGTAGTGGCCGGCCTGGGATCGGGCCTGGTGGCGGCGTCGCCAGTCGGACCGGTCGAGCCGGTGAGCGGCGTCGAGGGCGGGTCGGACGACGAGGGTGATGAACAGGCGCTGGATCTCGTTGCAGGTGAACGACCTGAGAGTGTCTGGTGCGGGGTGGCGGGCGTGTTCCTCGGCGCGGACGACGGCGAGGAAGGCGTGGGCGAGCATGGCGAGGGTGACCCAGCGGGAGCAGGACGCGAAACGGCGGACCTGGTGCTCGTCCAGTCCGGCCAGGCCCTTACCGGACTGGAAGAACTCCTCCACCCGCCACCTTGATCCCGCGACTCTCACCAGCTCGGTCAGCGGCACTGGGCGGGGCGAACAGCAGCGGTACAAGGCGAGTTCGCCACTGTTGTGGTTGCGGCGAATCGGCAGCTGGTGACTGCCGGGTCCGGGGTGGGCGAGGTCGAAGACGGCCCAGTCGTAGAAGCGGTGCCCCTTCGTGCCGGCTCCCGCGGACAGCTTCTGCCACGCCCGCTTCGGCAGCTTCCTGGTCAGGGCGTCGGCTCGGAACTTCCCAGCAAGGGTGGGGACTTCGTGGGTGCGGGCGACGGCGAGCACGTAGCCGCAGACACGTTCCTCCAGTGCGGCCCGCAGCTTCGGGTTGCCGCCGTAGACCTCGTCGCCGGCGACCCACGGGGCTCGGTGGCCCGCGTCCACGAACCGGCCGATCATGCGGGCGGCCAGCTCCGGCTCGGTGGCGAACGCGGTCTCCTCGCCGAGCCCGGCGGCCCGGCAGCGGTCGGGCTCGGAGGTCCACGAGCGCGGGACGTACAACTCGCGGTCCACCGCGGCATGACCACGGCGTCCGGCTCAGCCGAGGTAGACGGCGACCTGTGAGTTCTCGATCCTGCCCGCGGTGCCGGTGTACTGGCGCTGGACACCGACCGTGTGCGTGCCCTACCTCACGTCCCCGGTCTCATCGACCACCAGCACCGCCTCGTCGTCGTGCAGATGTTCCACCACGTACTCGCGCACGTCGTCGCGAATCCGGTCGGCGTCCCACTTGGCCCGGCCGAGCAGGTGCTGCGTCCCCGTCCGGACTTGCCTCTCCGGCCCATTCGGCTACGGTCCAGCAGTTCTTGCGCGGCAGATTCGACAGCAGCCCGGGCACGAGCTGCCGCACCCGGCGCCGGGGCTCGACCCGTTTGAACCGGCCCGCGATCCGGCCCATCAGAACCTCGAACGCCTCGCGCCAACGGGCAGGGTCTGCGCTGTGACCTGCGGCCACCGCATGATCTTCTGTTTCCACACACCGATGATCAACGGTGACCGCACCCATCCCAGCGCCAGCCCTCGCCGGCAAGAGCACGATCCACGAGTGGAGTCGGCTTCAGCCGGAGCCGACCAAGCTGCCTCGTGGAGAGGTGCTCAGGGTTCCCCACACCGGAGCGGCCGGGGACCCCGTGAGGTGCCCCAGACGCCGGCCCCGGCCGCTGACGCACGCCGAAGCCTCAGCGTGGTGGCGCGATCGTTGTTCGGTCGCCCCAGTCCTGGAGCACACTCCAGGAGCCACTTGCTATGGCGAAGACCAACTGCGACCACTCGAACACCTGCTCCGCGTCGGCAGGCCCCGGACCGTCGAACCACTCGGCGCAGAAGTCCACGTACAACTGGTCGTCGAAGCGGGAGAACATCGGAGGGTCGTACAGCACCCAGGCAAAGCCTTTGCTCTCGTCGATCCGGAAGCGCGAGACTCCCTCGAAGTCCAAGCAGACGGTTTCCCAGAGGTTATCCTCGTCCCTCACCTGGGCATCGATGACGATCCGGACCGCCCGGCCCCGCGATTGCGCGCCGAACTCCTGGTCGAGTACGACCCTCCGAACACAGGAGTCCCCGAACTCGTACCGGCCCAGCAGGGCAGCGATGCCCTCCTCGGTCAGCCGGAACGGCCCGAGCCTTCGCGGCGGTACCTGCGCTCTGAAATCCATGGAACTCCACAATCGGTCACTTCGGAACATGCATCCCCTCGCCGACGGCCCGCCCGCCAACTGATCCTTGGTCAACGGGGGCTCAGAGCCCGGCCGCCGATCGCACGGCGACCGCAGGCCCGGAACGACGGGCATGGCGCGAGAACAACTCTAGTTCTCCGCCCTCGTGAACGAGCTGGCAGCGTGCGCGAGCGCTTTTCCCCGGCAGCGCGGCGGAGGTGAGCCCCGTCTCAGGCTGCTGGCGGATCCTTGGTCGGGTTCTCCCAGAGCAGCGGAATCCGCCGGACGGTCGCCGCGCACCGCACGGGATCGGACGGCTGGCCGACCGCGCCCGATCAAGCAGACGAGGAGCAGCCACAGGTCACGATCTACGGCTGGAGTACTAGGGGGTGCGCACCGCCAGGACCGTGTCCACCATGTCCGCCTCGGTCGCGTTCTTGTCCGGGCGGTGGCGCAGGACCCGGGCGAAGCGCAGGGCCACCCCCGCCGGGTAGCGCGAGGAGCGCTGCAGGCCGTCGTAGGCGATCTCGACGACCAGCTCGGGGCGGACCCGGACGGTGAAGCCGTCGTCCTCGACGGCCAGCTCGCGCAGCCGTTCCGTCTGCCAGCGCAGCATCTCGTCCGTGAGCCCTTTGAAGGTCTTGCCGAGCATGGCGTACGTGCCGTCGGCCGCGCGTGCGCCCAGGTGCAGGTTCGACAGCAGTCCGGTGCGTCGGCCGTGGCCCCATTCGGCGGCGAGGACCACCAGGTCCAGGGTGTGCACCGGTTTGACCTTGAGCCAGTGCTTGCCGCGCCGCCCGGCCGCGTAGGACGAGTCCAGTGCTTTGATCACGACCCCTTCGTGGCCGCGGCGCAGCGTCTCGGCCCAGAACGCCTCGGCCTCGGCCGCCTGCGCCCCCGGGTCCTCGACGGCGAGGCGGCCGACCCGCGCGTGTTCGGGTACGAGCGCGGCCAGGGCCGCGTACCGCTCGCGCACCGGGAGGTCGAGCAGGACCTCGTCGCCCGCCACCAGGATGTCGAAGAAGTAGGGGGCGACCGGGAGCGTCCGTCGGGCCGCCTCGACGTCGACCCGGGAGCCGACGCGGCTCGCGATCTCCTGGAAGGGGACCGGGCGGCCGTCCGCCGCCCGGCCGATGACCTCACCGTCGAGGATGAACCGCTCCCCCGGCAGTGACCGGGCCAGCTCCGCCACCTCCGGCAGGCGCCCGGTGATCTCGTCCAGGGAGCGCGTGTACACCCGTACGTCGCCCCCGTCCCGGTGCACCTGGACACGGATCCCGTCCAGCTTCTCCTCCACCGCGCACGGCCCGAGCACGGCCAGCGCCTCGGCGACCGATCCGGCCGTGCCCGCCAGCATCGGCTGGACGGGCTGCCCCACGCGCAGGGTGACGGCGCGCAGCGCCTGCGGCCCGTCGGCCAGTACGGCGGCCGCCACCCGCGGCAACGAGCCGTCCAGCATCACCGCCCGGCGCAGGTCGGCCGCCGGCACCCCGGCGGCCGCGGCCACGCCTTCCAGGGCCACCGCGTCGAGTGCGCCCTGGCGCACCTCGCCGGACAGCAGGCTGCGCAGGAACGCCTGCTCGGGCGCGGTGGCGCGGCCCATGAGGGTGGCGAGGATGCCACCGCGCCGCTCCACCGATCCGGCGCCCCGGGTGGCGGCGAGTTCCGCCACCGCCGTGTCGACGTCGAGGACGGTCAGGGTGGGCTCGGCCGCCGGTGCGGTCTCCTGGCCCAGCGTGCGCCAACCGATGCCGGGGCGGCCTTGGGGGAGGCGGCCGGAGAGGTACGCGATGACCAGGCCGGCCTCCTGCGCGGGTGCGGCGGCGAACAGTCCGGCGAGCAGGGCGGTCTTGCGGGAGCGGGCGGAGGTCTCGGCGACCTCCCGGGACACACGGGCGACCTCGGCCAGCAGCATGCGGCCATCCTCCCGCCCCGGGACGTCTCGCGCAGGTCGGTCGGGCGCGTGGCGCTGTGACGCGCTCGTGACGATCGGGGGACGCTCTCGTGAGGAGCGGCCGCCAGTCTCGTAAGTAGGAACAAAAGCGACATATCGACCAACCGTCCCTTTCGTCCCCACCCCCACCGCCACTCCCCCTCCCTGGAGAACTCTCATGATCCGCACCTCCCGCAAGCAGCGTTTCGCGATGGTCGCCGTGTCGGGCGCGTTCGTCGCCGCAGGCGTGCTGCTGCCCGGGACGGCCTTCGCCGCTCCGCAGGCCCTGGAAACGACCTCGACGGCCGTCCACCAGGCCGGATACGAGAAGGGCGGCCATCAGGGCCAGGGTCAGCGGGATCACCGTGGCGAGCAGAAGGGCCACCACGGGAAGAAGGACCAGCGCGGAAAGAAGGGCAAGGTCCGGGACGTCGAGAACATGCCGGGGTGCAAGTTCTACCAGGGCAAGGTCTACTGCGAGCACCAGCCGAACCCGGCACCGAAGCCCGCCCCGGCCCCGCAGCCGGACCCGGCCAAGGTCGAGAAGGACAACCCCGACCACGTGCCGAACGTCCAGCGGTGACGCTGCCCCGGTGAACCTCTCCGGTCACGTCACCGGAAGGCCGAGCGGCCCCGCGCGTACCGCAGGTGCGGTACGCGCGGGGCTTTGCATAGTCCCTGAGAAGGTGGGCGGTTCCGCCTGTGGGTGCTCGGAGCCCGACGAACGGGCCCTTAGGGTGCCCGTATGAAGCTCCGAATGCCCCGGCGTCGCCGAGACCGTCTGCTCGCGGGCGCCGCCGCGCTCGCGGTCGTGGCGGGGGCCGGTACGTGGACGGCCGCGTCCGCGACCGGTGACGAACCCGCCGTGCACCGCCAAGACCAGATCATGAACATGCCCGGCGCCGGGATCGACACCTCCTATTTCACCGCGGGCGGCGGCGGGGAAAAACGTCCCGCCGTGCTCCTCGGGCACGGATTCGGCGGCAGCAAGGACGACGTCCGCGCGCAGGCCGAGCGCCTCGCCCGGGACGGGTACGCGGTCCTGACCTGGTCGGCGCGCGGCTTCGGCCGTTCCGAGGGCCGGATCGGTCTGAACGACCCCGCGTACGAGGTCAAGGACGTCTCCCGGCTGATCGACTGGCTCGCGGCCCGGCCCGAGGTCAAGCTCGACGCGGCCGGAGACCCGCGCGTCGGCGTCTCCGGCGCCTCCTACGGCGGCGCGATCTCGTTGCTCGCCGCCGGTCACGACCCGCGGGTCGACGCGATCGCCCCGCAGATCACCTACTGGAACCTCGCGGACTCCCTCTTCCCGAACGGCGTCTTCAAGAAGCTCTGGTCCGGCATCTTCTTCACCAGCGGCTCGACGGACGGGATGCAACAGGCCCCGCGCGGCCCGCGGCCCGATGCCGCGGCGGCGCCCGGTTGCGGACGGTTCCAGCCCGAGCTCTGCGCGATGTACGAACGCGTCGCGGTGGCGGGCAAGCCCGACGCCGAGGCCCGCGCCCTGCTGGAGCAGCGCAGTCCGTCGGCCGTCGGCGACCGGATCAAGGTGCCGACGCTGATCGTCCAGGGCCAGGACGACTCCCTCTTCCCGCTGGACCAGGCCGATGCCATGGCCAAGGCCATCGCGGCGAACGGCGCGCCCGTGTCCGTGGACTGGGCGGCCGGCGGGCACGACGGCGGCATGCGCGAGGCCGACCGGACCGAGGCCCGCGTGGCCTCTTGGTTCGACCGCCATCTCAAGGGGGACGAGGGCGCCGACACCGGCCCGGCGTTCCGGGTCACCCGCTCCGGAGGCATCGACTCCACCGACGGCGAGGTCACCCTGCGCGGCGCGACCGGCGACCGGTACCCCGGGCTGGAATCCGGCCCGCGGGAGTTCGCGCTGGCCGGACCGGAGCAGGCCTTCGCCAATCCGGCGGGCGGCGCGCCGCCCGCCCTGTCCTCGCTGCCGGGCATCGGTGGGCAGCTGGCCGCCTTCGGGGCCGGGCTCTCGCTGGACTTCCCCGGCCAGAACGCCCGGTTCGAGTCGGCGCCGCTGACCGAGGACCTGCGGATCACCGGCACCCCGACCCTCACCCTGAAGGTGAGGTCGACAGCTGCCGACGGTTCGGCCGTCCTGTTCGGCAAGGTGTACGACGTGGGTCCCGACGGCCGGCAGCAGGTGCTGCCGAGCCAGTTGGTCGCACCGGTGCGGGTGGAGAACGCGCAGGAGGGCACGACCGTGCGCCTGCGCCTTCCCGCGATCGACCACGAGGTCGTGGCCGGGCACCGGCTGCGGCTGGTGGTCGCCGCGACCGACCTCGGCTACGCCACCCCGGCCGCGCCTGCCACCTACACCGTCGCCGCCCAGGGCCCGCTGGCCGTGCCCGTCGCCGCCCAGGTGCGGACCGCCTCGGCGGGCACTCCCGCCTGGACCTGGTGGCTGCCGCTGGGCGCGGTGGCCCTGGCCGCTGCGCTGCTCGGGATCCGCCGGCCCGGCCGAGGCTCCGCGGGGCCGCGGTCCGGCGCCCCACGGCCGGACCCCGCACTGGCCGACGTACCCCTGGAGATCACCGGACTGACGAAGCGGTACGCGAAGGCGCAGGACCGGTACGCGGTGCGCGACCTGTCCTTCCGCGTCGAGAAGGGGCAGGTACTGGGACTGCTCGGGCCCAACGGCGCCGGGAAGACCACCACCCTGCGCATGCTGATGGGGCTCATCTCCCCGGACGCCGGGGAGATCCGGGTGTTCGGGCACGCGGTACGGGCCGGGGCGCCCGTGCTGTCGCGGGTCGGGGCCTTCGTCGAGGGTGCCGGGTTCCTCCCGCACCTGACGGGCCGCGCCAATCTGGAGCTGTACTGGCAGGCCACCGGCCGTCCGGCCGAGGACTCGCACATGGCGGAGGCCCTGGAGATCGCCGGCCTCGGCGACGCCCTCGAGCGCGCGGTACGCACGTACTCGCAGGGCATGCGCCAGCGCCTCGCGATCGCGCAGGCCATGCTCGGGATGCCGGACCTGCTGATCCTCGACGAACCGACGAACGGTCTGGACCCGCCGCAGATCCGCGAGATGCGGGACGTGATGATCCGCTACGCCGCGGGAGGCCGGACGGTCATCGTCTCCAGCCACCTGCTGTCGGAGGTGGAACAGTCCTGCACGCACCTGGTGGTCATGGACCGCGGACAGCGGGTCGCGGCGGGCGAGGTCGCCGAGATCACCGGCGGCGGGGACACGCTGCTGGTGACCCTGGCGGAGCCGGTGGACGAGGTGTGCGTCGAGAAGGTGGCGGCGCTGGAGGGAGTGGGTTCCGTGGTGGCCGCCGACGACGGGCTGCTCGTACGGCTCGACGGCGCGACGGCCGCGGGCCTGATCGCCGAACTCGTACGGCTGGAGGTGCCGGTGAGCGGGGTAGGACCGCACCGGCGACTGGAGGACGCGTTCCTCACCCTGATCGGAGGTGCGGCGTGAGTACGGCGACGACGGTGCGGGAGGTGGCTCCGGGCTATCGGGCGAGCCGTACGCTCCCGCTGCGCGTGGAGGCGCTGCGGCAGTGGCGCCGGCGGCGGACGCTGGTGATGGCCGGGGTGCTGGCCGCACTGCCGTTCGTCCTGATGATCGCGTTCGCGGTGGGCGGCGGACCGGGCAGCCGGGGCGGTGGGAACGGCCGCGTCACCCTGATCGACACGGCCACGGCCTCGGGGGCGAACTTCGCCGCGACCTGCCTGTTCGTCTCGGCCGGTTTCCTGCTGGTGGTGCCGGTGGCCCTGTTCTGCGGGGACACCGTGGCCTCGGAGGCGAGCTGGTCCTCGCTGCGCTACCTGCTGGCCTCGCCGGTGCCACGGGCGCGGCTGCTGTGGAGCAAGCTCGTGGTGGCGCTGGGCTTCAGCCTGGCGGCGATGGTGCTGCTGCCGGTGGTGGCGCTCGCGGCGGGCACGGCCGCGTACGGATGGGGCCCGCTGAAGCTCCCGACGGGCGGGGCGCTGGCGGCCGCGGACACCGTGCCGCGGCTCGCGCTGGTGGTGGCCTTCATCTTCGTGTCGCAGCTGGTCACGGCGGGTCTGGCGTTCTGGCTGTCGACGCGGACGGACGCGCCGCTGGGCGCGGTGGGCGGGGCGGTCGGGCTGACGATCGTGGGCAATGTGCTGGACGCGGTGACCGCGCTCGGCTCGTGGCGGGAGTTCCTTCCGGCGCACTGGCAGTTCGCGTGGGCGGACGCCCTGCAGCCGCAGCTGGAATGGGGCGGGATGGTCAAGGGGGCGGTGGTGTCGGCCTCCTACGCGCTGGTGCTGTTCGCGCTCGCCTTCCGCGGGTTCTCCCGCAAGGACATCGTGTCCTGAGCCCGCACGGACGGCCCACCGACGGCCCACGGGCGGCTCGCGGACGGCTCGCGGGCCGTGGCCGTGGGCCGTCCGTGGCAATGCGGCGGCGCCCGTGTGTGGCTGCGGTCCGCACGCCCCCGGCACGATGAACAATCGCGGTCATCACGACCGAGGGGTACCGCCCATGCGCACCGCAGGACCTCCGGCCCGCAGGGCCGTGCTGACCGGTGGCCTCGCGGCCGCCGCCGTCGCCGTCGGGCTCGCGGGGTGCTCCTCGCCGCGCGTGCCGAGGGAGACGACCGCCGCGCCCGAGCCGCGGCCGGACACGCCGAAAGCCGCGTTCGCCCGCCTGATGGAGGGCAACGCGCGCTGGGTGAGCGGGGAGCTGGACCACCCCGACCGGGATCCCGAGCGGCGCGAACTCGTCGCCGAGGCACAGGACCCGTTCGGCGTGGTCCTCACCTGCATCGACTCCCGCGTGGCGCCCGAGCTCGTCTTCGACACCGGGCTCGGCGATCTGTACGTCCTGCGCACCGGCGGGCAGGCGATCGGCCCGGTGGTCACCGGCTCCGTCGAGTACGGGCCGATGACGGGCGGCACCCCGCTGATCGTCGTGCTCGGGCACCAGCGCTGCGGCGCCATCGAAGCCGCCTACAAGTCGCTGCAGGACGGCACGCCGCTGCCCGGGAACCTCCAGTCGATCGTGAAGGCGCTGGGACCGGCGTACCTGCTGACCGTCGAGAACCCGGGCGCCGACCCGGTCGACACCATGATCCACCAGCAGATCCGGGTCACCGCGGACGACTTGCGCACCAACTCCGACCTGGCGCCCCTCGTACAGAAGGGCGCCCTGGCCGTCGTCGGCGCCTACTACTCGCTGGACACCGGCAAGGTGGACGTCCTGACGGGCGCGCCCACCTAGGGCCTTTCGGACCGGCGGGTCACTCGGGCTTGCCCGCCCCCGGGATCGCGTCGATCGCGGCGAGCAGCTCGGCGTCCAGCGGGCGGTCGGCGACGGCCGCGTTGGCGCGCACCTGCTCGGGGGAGGTGGCTCCCGCGATGACGGACGCGCAGCCGGGCTGGGCGGAGAGCCAGCCGATGGCGAGTTCGAGGACGGTCCGGTCGTGCTTCTCGGCGAGCGCGGCCAGCGCTTCGACGACGTCGAGGCGCTCCTCGGTGAGGTACGCGTCGCGGCCTTCGAGTCGGGAACCGGCCGGTACGGGCGCGCCCCGGCGGATCTTGCCGGTCAGCAGGCCGTTGGCGAGCGGGAAGTACGGGAGCACGCCGACGCCGTAGTGGAGGGCCGCCGGGACCAACTCGCGCTCGACCGAACGCTGCAGCAGCGACCACTCGTTCTGCGCCGACACGAAGGGGACCGAGCCGGTCTCGCGGGCGATGTGCGCGGCTTCGGCGAGCTGCCAGCCGGAGAGGTTGGAGTGCCCGATGTAGCGGACCTTGCCCTCGGCGACCAGCTCGGTGAGCGCGGCCAGGGTCTCGGCCATCGGGGTGGCCGGGTCGGGGCTGTGCAGCTGGAAGAGGTCGATGTGGTCGGTGTCGAGGCGGCGCAGGGACTCCTCGACGGCACGCCGGATGTAGGCGCGGCCACCGCGGGAACCGGCGGCGGGCCCGTACTTCATGTCCACGCCGTCGTAACCGAACTTGGTGGCGAGGACGACCTGGTCGCGGCGGCCCTTGAGGGCCTGCCCGAGGTGGACCTCGGAGCCGCCGGCGCCGCCGTAGATGTCGGCGGTGTCCAGGAGGGTGATGCCCGCGTCCAGAGCGGCGTCGACGACGGCGCGGGTGGCCTGGGCGTCCAGTCGGCCGCCGAAGTTGTTGCAGCCGAGGCCGACGGCGGAGACCTGCAGTCCCGAACTGCCCAGGGGGAGATGACGCATGCGTGTTCGTTCCTCCGACTCGACGATAAATGATCAACCGACTGGCAAGTCTAGGACGCCGGGCCGAAGGCCCGCCGGGAATCCGCACGGCCCGGTGTGAACGCTGTGTGACAGCCCCGGAACACCCCCTAGAGGAGCCGGACGGCTCCGGGGGACGGGGAGGCGGTCGTGACGCGGGGCGCTGTGAAGTCCGCGCGGAGGAAGGCGTTCGTCACCGCTCGGGTCACCTCCTCCTCGGCGTCCGCGTCGATCAGGGACAGCGCCGAGCCGCCGAAGCCGCCGCCGGTCATGCGGGAGCCGTACGCGCCCGCGGCGTTCGCCGTGGAGACCGCCAGGTCCAGCTCGGGGCAGGAGACCTCGTAGTCGTCGCGCAGCGAGAGATGGCCCTCGGTGAGCAGCGGGCCCGCCTCGCGCAACCGGCCCGCGCCGAGCAGTTCCTCGACGCGCAGGACGCGTTCGTTCTCGGTCACGACGTGCCGGACCCGCTTGCGCGCGATCGGGTCCGGCAGGCGGGGCAGGGCCTGTTCCAGCTCCTCGTACGGGAGGTCGCGCAGGGCGGGCAGGCCCAGGGCCTCGGCCGCCCCGTGGCAGGAGGCCCGGCGCTTGGCGTAGGCACCGTCGGCCAGTGCGTGCTTGACCCGGGTGTCGATGACGAGGAGGCGCAGGCCGGCCGCCGCGCAGTCGAAGGGGATGTGGCGACGGTCGAGGCTGCGGGTGTCCAGGTGGAGGGCGTGTCCCCGGGTCGCGCAGGCCGAGGCCGTCTGGTCCATGATCCCGCAGGGGACGCCGACGTACGCGTTCTCGGCGCGCCGGGCCAGTGCGGCCAGTTCGGGGCGGGTGAGCGGGATCGCGTACAGGTCGGTGAGGGCCAGCGCGGTGGCCACCTCCAGGGCTGCGGAGGAGGACAGGCCGGCGCCGGTCGGTACGTCGGACCGTACGTGCAGATCGGCTCCGCCGACCGGAAGTCCCGCGTCCAGCAGGGCCCATGCGACCCCGGCGGGGTACGCGGCCCAGCTCGCGGGGCCCTGCGGAGGGTGCGCCGGGTCGAGACCGGCGAGGTCGAGGGTGACGGCACCGGAGGGGGCGTCGGCGGAGTGGACCCGCAGGATCCGGTCCGTGCGCCGGGCGGCGGCCACATCGGTGCGCTGCGGGAGGGCGAAGGGCAGCGCGAAGCCGTCGTTGTAGTCGGTGTGTTCGCCGATCAGGTTGACCCGGCCCGGTGCCGCCCAGACGCCTTCGGGCGGGTACCCGTACAGCTGCTGGAAGCCGTCCTGTGCCGACCCGCCGTTCCCGCCGTTCCCGCCGTTCCCGCCCTTCTTGCCGTTCCCGCTGCTCCCGCTGATCCCGCTCACGCGCTCGCCACCTCTCGCAGTCGCGCGGCCGCGTCCTCGGGCCGGACGTCGTTCATGTAGGCCTCCATGCCGGACTCGGTGCCGGCCAGGTACTTGAGCTTGTCCGCGGTCCGGCGGATCGTGAAGAGCTCCAGGTGGAGCGCGAAGTCCGCCCGGCCCTCGCCCGTCGGGGCCTGGTGCCAGGCGGAGATGTACGGGGTCGGCTCGGGCCGGTCGAAGAGTCGGTCGAAGCGGCGCAGCAGCTCCAGGTAGACCCGGGGGAACTCGCCGCGGGCCGCGTCGCCGAGGGCGGGCAGGTCGGGGACCCGGTGGCGGGGGTAGAGGTGGACCTCGTACGGCCAGCGCGCCGCGTAGGGCACGAAGGCGGTCCAGTGCTCCGTTTCGAGGACCACGCGGGTGCCTTGGGTGCGTTCGGCGGCCAGGACCTCCTCGAAGAGGTTGCCGCCGGTGCGCTCGCGGTGGGCGGCGACGGTGGCGAGCATCCGGGTGGTGCGCGGGGTGACGAAGGGGAAGGCGTAGATCTGGCCGTGCGGATGGGCGAGGGTGACGCCGATCTCGGTGCCCCGGTTCTCGAAGCAGTAGACCTGCCGGACGCCCGCGCGGGCGGAGAGTTCGGCCGTTCGGTCGCTCCAGGCGGCGAGGACGAGCGCGGCGCGCTCCTCGTCGAGCTCGGCGAAGGAGGTCCGGTGGTCGGGGGTGAAGCAGATGACCTCGCAGCGGCCGGTGTCGCCGGCGAGGGAGGGGAAGCGGTTCTCGAAGACGGCCACCTCGTAGTCGGGGGCCGGGATCTCGCTCGCGCGCCCCTCGGTGGAGGGGCACAGCGGGCAGGCGTCGGCGGGCGGGTGGTAGGTGCGGCCCTGCCGGTGGGCGGCGATGACGACCGGGTCGCCGAGCAGCGGATCACGCCGGACCTCGGGCCCGGTGCCCGTCCCCGTCCCGTCGGCCGGCGCGTCGAGCGGGCGGGTGTCGGGGACGGCACGGGCGGCGGCGCCGTCGCCGGTGTCGTAGTAGAGGATCTCGCGGCCGTCGGCGAGGCGGGTACTCGTGCGCTTCACGGGAGGAACTCTCTCACTGGAGGGTGACGACCGTGGTGCGGCCGAGGTCGGGCCGGCGCGCGACGGCAGTACGGTGCCGGGGCGCCCCGGTTCGACACCAATGATCTCGTTCCCGTCCGCCACGTCGTTCCCGAGGTGCCTCGGGTGCCTCGGGTGCCTCGTCGCGCGCGGACGGTTCCGGCCGCCCGGTGGAAGCGTGGGCCCAAGCGTCACATAACGTGCCCTGCATGCATCAGGAGTACAAGGCCGGGCCCGCCGCGGACGGCGAAGGCGCGGGCAGGCGGTGGTTCCTCGGGGTCGCGACGGGCGCGGCCACGGCCGCGGGGCTCGGGGCCGTGGCCGGTTGCGGGAACGGCGACCGCGACGGCGGATCCGAGGCGGGGTCCGGGGCTGCGTCGGAGTCCGGCGCGCCCGACGGGAAGCCGTCGCCTGCCCGGACACCGGGTCTCGACGTCAAGGCCGAGAACGCCCTCCCGGGCCATGCCGACTGGCCGGTGGGCAAGGCCGGCCCGGCGCGGGCCATCGAGGGGTTCGCGGACAAGGTCAGCGTCCTGCCCGGCGAGTCCTTCGGGCTGCACGTGTCGACGACCGCGCCCAGGTTCACCGTCTCCGCCTACCGGATGGGTTGGTACGGCGGAGCCCGCGCGCGTCTGGTGTGGCGCTCCGAGGCGCTGCCCGGAGCCCGCCAGCCGGAGCCCACGGTGGACGCCGGGACCAGGATGGTCCGCACGCGGTGGACCCGTACCGCCACGGTCGAGACGAAGGACTGGCCGGAGGGCAGCTATCTGCTGCGGCTGGACGCGCAGGGCGGTGAGGGCCGGCGTTTCGTCCCGCTCACCGTCCGCTCCGCGACGACCGCCGGCCGCACCGTCGTCGTGGGCGCGGTGGCCACCTGGCAGGCGTACAACCGGTGGGGTGGCTACGGCAGTTACGACGGCCCGGGCGGCGGTTTCGCCTCCCGTTCCCTCGCCGTGAGCTTCGACCGGCCGTACGAGTACGACGACGGCGCGGGCCTGTTCCTCGTGTACGAGGCTCCGCTGATCGCGCTGGCCGAGCGGCTCGGCATACCCCTCGCCTACACGACCACCACCGACGTGGCGCGGGAGAAGCGGCTCCTGGAGGGAGCGGCGGCGGTGCTCTCGCTCGGGCACGACGAGTACTGGTCGCCGGAGCAGCGGGCCCACGTCACCGCCGCCCGCGACGCCGGTACCAACATCGCGATCCTGGGCGCGAACTGCTGCTACCGCCGGATCCGCCTGGAGGCCTCCGACCTGGGGCCGGACCGGACGCTGGTCTGCTACAAGTCCTCCTACGAACAGGACCCGGGGTTCAAGCGGGGCCATCCCGCGACGGTGGACTTCCGCTCGGCGCCCGGCGCGGATCCGGAGAGCTCGCTGCTCGGCGTGATCTACGACGGCTATCCGGTGGACGCCCCGTACGTGGTGACCAACCCCGGGCACTGGCTGTTCGAGGGCACCGGCGCGCGGGCGGGCGACCGCTTCGAGCACCTGGTGGGCGTCGAGTACGACAAGGTCTCCACCGGCTTCCCCACCCCTCGGCCGATCGAGATCCTGGCCCACTCCCCCGTGGTGTGCGAGGGACGGCCCAGCCACCACGACACCGCCTACTACACGGTGCCGAGCGGGGCCGGGGTGTTCGCGACCGGGACGATGCGTTGGGTGGAGGCCCTGGACGCGACGGGCGACGGCCGCAGCGGACGCAACCACGGCCTGGACGCGCGCTCCGGGGCGCTGACCACGCGGGTGACGGAGAACCTCCTGCGGGTGTTCGCGGCGGGTCCGGCCGGCCGGACCCATCCGGCCCAGGACAACGTCAAGGCGGTGTACGGGAGTTCGTGAGGTCCGCGGCCCGGTGCGACCGGCGGGCGAAAAGGGTGGACCTCGCCCGAAGGGGGTGTTTAGGATCGTGATCACGGCATCGCGTGTCGGTCACCGACCGGGTGAGGCATGGAGGTGCCGTGACGTGCCTTTCGGAGGCATTCACCCATGTCCGTCCAGCTGAACCACACGATCATCCACTCCCGTGACAACCGGGAGTCCGCCACTTTCCTGGCGCACATCCTCGACCTGGAGGTCGGGACCGAGTGGGGACCCTTCATCCCCGTCGAGACCGCGAACGGCGTCACCCTGGACTTCGCGACCATCCCCGCCGAATCCATCACCGTGCAGCACTACGCGTTCCTCCTCTCCGAGGAGGAGTTCGACGTGGCGTTCGCGAAGATCCGGGCGGCGGGGGTCCCGTACTTCGCCGACCCGCACGGTCGGCACCCCGGCGAGATCAATCACAACGACGGGGGCCGCGGGGTGTACTTCACGGACCCGAACGGCCACGGGATGGAGATCATCACCCGCCCGTACGGCTACCAGGAGCCGGCCGCCGAGTAGCCCCGGCCGCCGGCGGAGCAGGCCCGCGGTGAGGGACGGGGCCTCCTCGCCCCTCACCGTCGTCGGCCTCGCGGTCGGGGAGAGATCGCAACCAGCCCTTCTCCGGAGGCCGAGGGCGAAGGGCGGCCCGGGAACGAACAGTCGGGCGACGGAAGGCCCGCAGCGGGAACTGGCGAGGATCTTGCGGTCCTTCCGGTGGGCGTTCCTCCGGTCGAGAGCCGGAGCGTGGGGACCGGAGCCCGCGCATGCGGATCGCCGCCGCCGGCGCACGAAGCGCTTCTGCCCGGCCGCCGGCGCCGTCGTGCACCACTCCTCAGGAGTTCCGAGGTCACCGTTACCGACCTCGCCGCGGGCCATATGCCAGCGGCAGGAGAACACTTCCGCTCCCTGTCCCGATGCCGAACTCACCCGCCTTGATGACCGAATACCGCCCTGTCGAACAGTGTGGCCGATAGTGAAGCCACGCTGTTGTCACGGGGTCGAGCCCGGGCAATGATCGCTGGACCGCCTTCCGAGATGCGCAACTTCGGAGCCACGGTGCGGAATTCAACTACTGAACAACGGAGGTTCCTCGAACTCACCTGTAAAACCATCCGGAGGAGCTCGGAGGACGCTCGTCGTCTCGGCCTCGCTGCGGCGGTTCTCAGCTTCTCCCGCACCACAACATTCGCGTAGGCACGGCCGTTCGTGCCGAGCAGGTCCGCCGGCGGCATGGCGCCGCCCCGTACGCCGGACTCCACACCTGCGCCTCCCCGGACCACTCGGTCCGGCACGCGTCGTCATCACAGCGGCCTGACGCAGCCGACCCGGCCCGAACGGGTCGGGCGGCCGACGGATGACGGCCATGGCTGCCTCATGCGTGTGCGCCCCTGACCTGATCATCGGCTCGCCGCGTTCCCCTCCACCGTGCCGCTCTCCCGCATGCCCTGCATGCACGAAATCCACTCCCGAAGGAGTTCTCGATCCACATGTACAAACGCTCAGGGTTTCTCGCCCTCACCACGGTGGGCGTCATGATGTGCACCGCCGGTCTCGCACCCTCGGTCAGCCAGGCGGCCGGCAGCGCCGACGGCGGGAGCGGGTCCTACGCCGAAACGCACGGCCTGACAGTGGATGACATCGGGCACATCAACGCGCTGAACGAAAAGGCTCTCGATCTGGGTCGGCCCGGCCGTCCGACGGGAGGGTTACCGCCGAGCGCCACCGAATCCCTCGGAGCCTCCGCGTCGGCCGACGACAGGGTGACGCCTCCCGCCGAGCCGCTCGGCAGCATGCCTGACGCGTACCGAGCCCGAGGGGACAGGGCCACCACCGGCATCAGCAATTACATACGCAAGTGGCAGCAGACCTACAGCCACCGCGACGGCCGACCTCAGCAGATGACCACGGCGCAGCGAGAGCAGCTGTCCTACGGATGCGTCGGTGTCACCTGGGTCAATTCGGGCCCCTACCCGACGAACAAGCTGGCCTTCGCGTCCTTCGACGAGGACCGGTACAAGGACGCTCTGGAGAACACCGGCCCACGGCCGGGCGAGACGCGGGCGGAGTTCGAGGGACGCATCGCCAAGCAGAGCTTCGACGAGACGAAGGGGTTCGACCGGGCTCGTGATGTTGCGTCCGTCATGAACAAGGCTCTGGAGAGCGCCCACGACGAGGGCACCTATCTCAGCAACCTCAAGGCAGAGCTCACGAAGAGGAACGACGCCCTGTCCAATGAAGACAGTCGTTCGAACTTCTACTCGGCCCTGAGGAACACGCCTTCCTTCAAGGACAGGAACGGGGGCAACCACGACCCGTCCACGATGAAGGCGGTCATCTACTCCAAGCACTTCTGGAGCGGACAGGACCCCAGGGCCTCCTCCGACAAGAGGAAGTACGGCGACCCTGAGGCCTTCCGACCCAACCGGAACACAGGCCTGGTCGACATGTCGAAGGACAGGAACACCTCGCGCAGCCCCGCCGAGCCCGGCCGGAGCTACGTCAACTTCGACTACGGCTGGTTCGGGGACCAGAAGGAAGCGAACCCCGACAACACCATTTGGACCCACGCCAACCACTACCACTCGCCCGGCGGCGCCATGGGAGCCATGCAGGTGTACGAGAGCAAGTTCCGCAGCTGGTCCAGCGGCTACACGGACTTCGACCGCGGAACCTACATCGTCACCTTCATACCCAAGAGCTGGAACACCGCCCCCGCCAAGGTGACGCAGGGCTGGCCGTAGCATCCCGCCCCTCACCACGCACACACCCTCGGCGTGGCTGACCCGCCTCGCCCCATGCCACCTGTGGGGCGGGGCAACCTCAGATCTTGGTCAGGGGTTGCACTGTGTGGCGCCGGGGCCGGTGGCGGGGCGGAGGCAGGCGTCGGTGCCGGGGCCGCCGTTGTTGGAGTTGGTGCCGGTGCCACCGTCCAGGGCGTCGCTGCCGTTCTCGCCGAAGAGGTCGTCGTTGCCGGCGGCGCCTTGCAGGACGTCGCTGCCGTCGCCCCCGCACAGCAGGTCATCGCCGCCGCGGCCGTCGATGACATCGCTGCCGCCCAGCCCGAAGATCGCGTCCCGCCCCGCGGTACCGGCCAGGATGTTGCTCCGGTCGTTGCCGGTGATGACGTTGAAGCCCTGGGCCTGCAGGACGGCGGGGCTGGTGGTACAGGTCGCGGCCACGACGGGCACGGTGAAGGTGATGGTGACGCTCGCGGTGGCCACGGTGGCGGGAGCGGCCGTCCGGGTGGCGGCCGTCGGCAGTACGAACGACGATCCCGCACCGCCCCCCGCGGCAGCGTCGGGGGCACTCCCGCCGCCACCACCACCGTAGTAGCCGCCGCCCCCGCCACCACCGGCGGCGCCGACCGCGGTACCGGCGCCGCCGACTCCGATCGTTCCCGCTCCGGCGCTGCCGGGCGGCAAGCCGTCCCCGCCTCCTGCGCCGCCGGTGTTCCCGCCACCGCCGCCACCGCCCGGGCCGGGCAAGGCGCCCGTGCCTCCGCCACCACCCCCACCGCCGCCGGCGACATTCGCGGCAGCGGCGCCACCCGCGCCGCCCGCACCCGCACCCGGGCCTGCCGGCGGGGTGGCACCGTCACCCCCGTTGCCGCCGCCGGTGCCGAAGCCCCCGCCCGCGCCGCCGGTGACACCGGTCGGAGCCGGGCCGAAACTGGTGCCGCCCAGACCGCCGGGGCCCGCAGCCGTTCCTCCTCCGCCGCCTCCGGCGGTGCCCGTCGTCCCGCCTCCTCCACCGCCCGCGGCGACGACGAGACGCGTGTCGCCCATACTCGGTGGACTGCTGTTCGGAGCGGTGCGCAGGTCGCTCGCGCCCCCGCCGCCGCCACCGCCGGAAATCCCGCGGACTCCGCCCGCGCCGCCTCCGTTGACGCCGCCCATGCCGGTGTCGGAGCCGTTGCCGCCGACTTCGACGTACAGGGTGCTGCCCGCGGTGACGGGAACACCGGTCGCCGTGACCCGCGCCCCGTTGCCGCCGGCGCCACTGCCCGGCCTGTTGCCGGCCGCGCCCGCGGCGCCGACCGCGGTCACGTCGACCGTGCCCACACCGGCCGGAAGGAGCAGGCTGTGCTCTCCCGTCTCGGTGTAAGTACACGTGGTGGTCGTGCCGGCGGTGACGCACTCGCCCTGTGCATGAGCCGTACCGGACACGACGACAGGGCCGATCCCGGCCGAGCAGACCACACCGACGGCGACCGCCAGGACGCGGCCCCGCCGACCACCCGTCCGCGATCGGCTGCCGGGAACGGACCGGCCCGCTCGGCCTCCGATCAGCGATGAGAACGTCATCATGCGCTCCTTGAACGAGGAACGCGCCGCCGAAGCCGACGACGCGGCCCCATCCCTTCCGCGCCTCTCACCCGTCCAACCAGACCCCACCCCTACGGCTTCACCCACTCGGGCGCACCGTCCGCGGGGCCGGTGACCGGCCGGCACCGCCCGTGCACCGGAACCGCCCGCCGAGGAGACACCATCGGATGCCCCCGGGCCCACACATGTGTCGCGGATCACTCAACCTCGCCGAAGGTCCAGGTCGTCGAGAGGGTGAACACCTAGGAGGGGACATGCAAGGTGCTGTCGGTGACGCTGAGTTCGCCGAGTTCACACGGGCCCGCTGGGGGCCTCTCGTGCGCTTCGCGTACGGGCTGACGTTGGACGTCGGCCGCGCGGAGGACCTCGTACAGGAAGCATTGGTCCGTTTCTGGCGCATGCGCGACAGGGTGGCGGTCGAGCGGCCCGAGGCGTACGTCCGCCGCACGCTCGTCAACCTGGCCGTGACGGCCGGGCGGCGCCGCTGGTGGAGCGAGCGGGTCCTCGGACGCGTCCCGGAGGTCGCGAGTCATCCCGAGTCCGATCCCGGCCACGGCAGTGCCCAACGCGACGAACTGCGCCGCGCGCTGGCGCGGTTGCCCGCGCGCCAGCGCGTGGTCGTGGTGCTGCGCTACGTCGAGGACCTGTCGGAACGCCAGGTCGCGGACCTGCTCGGGTGCTCGGTCGGCAGCGTCAAGTCCCACGCGTCGCGCGGGCTTTCGGCGCTTCGCGGGACGGCCGCGCTCCAGGCGGCTCCTGAAGCGGTGTCCGGTTTTCGTCTGACCCGAGGGGAGGCCGCGCGATGAGCGGCATGAACGGTGCTGAGCGGGTGCTGAAGGAATCGATCGACGAGGTGGTCGACGGGTACCGGCCGGCGGGTGATCCGTTCGCCCGCGTCGAGACGGCCGTCCGTCGTCGTCGGCGCAGGAACCGGGCCATGGTGGGTGCGTCGCTCACCGCCGTGGCAGCGACGTCGGTCGCTGTCATGGTCGCGCTGCCGGGCGGCGGGCAGTCGTCCGAGAGGCCGGCGGCTTCCTCCATCGAGTCACCGAGCGTGGTGCTGCAGGGCTACGAGACGGTGCCCGGCAAGGTCTACCGGGTGGCGCGCGGGACACACGCCGGGGTCGAGTGGCAGGTGGGTTCGGCCGATGGCCGCAAGGGCCAGGCGTGCTTGGTCTCCCGGAACGTGCTGATCGGGATCGCCGCGTGTTTTCCCACGGGGGACGCCGCGGTCCATTGGGCCGCGGCATCGTCGAGCAGCGCGGGGAGGACGGCCGACGAGCCGTTCACGGTCGTCGGGGTCGCCCCGCCGGGTGCGGCACGGGTCAAGGTGGTGCTCCCCGGCGGTTCGGGACCGGAGGCGCAGACCGTCGAGACCCCGACCGCGCCGGACACGCGCTTCTTCGCCGTCCTCGTCCCGGCGAGCATCCGTCAGCAGGTTCAGGTGCAGGCCTTCGACGCGGCGGGCAGCCCCCTCGGAGCCTCCGTGGCGGCCGACGGAAAACAGCAGTTCAAGGACCGTACGCCGCCGTGGTGCCGGACGGGCGGCGAGCACCCTGCGGACGGCCCGGACACGACCGTCGCCCCCGACCCCGACCCGAACCTCATTCCCGGCGCCCCGTGCGGAACGCCGTCTTCGGCTCTGGGCCGGCCGGTTGCGCCCTCGTCGGCGCCGACCTCTTCGGGTACGGCCCGGTGAGAGAGAGGCTGCGGACGACCCGGTAGACGCGGCACGCCCAGCGCCGAGTGATCGTCGGACGACAGGACACGGGCTCGCGATCCGTGGTGTTCTCCGTGGTCGGCACGGAGGCGGTGCGGGCCCTGGCCGGGGCAATCTGTGGTCACGGCGATCGGCTCGGCGACAGACCGGGCCGATCGTGACCAGCGACCGAGGGAGTGACCATGGCCGGCACCGGCAGCAGCACGTACGAGGGGTTCAGCGCGCAGGAGCGTGCCGCGATGAAGGCGCACGCCCTGGATCAGAAGAAGGCGGCACGTCGTGGTTCGGCCGCGGAGAAGGCGGCCGAGGCCGAGCGGGACGTGCTGGCGAAGATCGCCGAGATGCAGGGGTCGGACCGGGTCATGGCCGAGCGCGTCCATGCCGTCGTCACCGCCCATGCCCCGGCCCTCGCGCCGAAGCTCTGGTACGGGATGCCCGCCTACGCGTCGGACGGCAAGGTCGTCTGTTTCTTCCAGAGCGCGGAGAAGTTCAAGGCGCGCTACGCGACGCTCGGGTTCAGCGACCTGGCGAAGCTGGACGAGGGTCCGATGTGGGCGGCCGGTTTCGCGCTGACCGAGGTGACGCCCGAGGTGGAGGCGCGGATCGCCGAGTTGGTGAAGCGGGCGGTGTGACGGCCGGCCGCGGTGGGCGGATCGGCGCGGCCGCGACTCGGTCCGGCTGTGTCGCCGCTCTCGTTCGCAAAGGCCGCGCCGCGCCGCGGCTACCGGAGGATCCTCGGGGCGAGGCCGAGGTCGGCGAGGGCGCTCGTGCCGCGGGCGGCGTGTTCGCCGCCCGCGAGGATCAGGGTGCGCGCCGACTGGTAGGGGCAGCCGGCCGCCTCGAACACGCTCGCGGTGGCGAGCAGCCGTTGCCCGTCGGCGTCGAGCAGGGCCGTCGCGCGTTCCACGAGGGCTGTGGCGACGGGGTTCCCCGCCACGGTGGTCCGGGCTTCCGTCAGGCGGGCGGCTGCGTCGGGGGACCCGGCGAGCACGGAGGCTTCGGCCCGTAGTGCCACGTACCAGTGGAGCCAGATCCAGGTGGTCCACTGCCGTACCTGGCCGGGCTCGGGGGCCGTACGTTCCAGCGCCGCCTCGGGCCGCCCCTGGTGGAGCATGAGGATCGCGTCGAAGACCGCCCCGTATCCGTGGGTGTTCCACGGCGAGGGGTCGACCTGCGCGAGCAACGCGCTCCATTCGCGCCGGGCTTCATGGTCCTCGCGCAGTCCGTGGACGGTGGCCATCGCCGCCGCGGGCGGGCCGAGGACCGCTCGGGCGGGGCTGCCGGCCCGCTGCCAGGCGTCGCGGAACCGCAGGCCCGCGGTGAGTGCCTGCTCGGCATCGCCTGCCAGTGTTTCGGCGACGAGGAGCCGGCCCGTGGCGCGGTGGCCGACCTCGGCGAGCTGCGGGTGTTCCGCGAGCCGCCGGGCCCACCGGCGGGCGCCGGGGAGGTCGCCCACGCCGAGGGCGGCTTCGGCGGCCTCGCCGAGCGCCTCGATCAGTTCATGGGTGCCGGCCGGGCCCAGGGAGTGCGGGCCGTGCGGGCCGCCGTCCGGTGCGGACGAGATCAGCTCTGTCCGGCGCCGTGTCGTCGCCGCTGCCGCGAACGCGTCCCCGGCCCAGCTCTGAGCGCCGGCAAGGGTGTCGAGCGCGGCGGACTGCGCGAGCGGGTCCTTTTCGAGGCAGGCGAGTTCGACGGCTCGTTCGGCGGCGGCGAGCGCCTCCTGAACGGTGGAACCGCCGGGGTCGCTCACCGCGCGGGCGGCTTCGCAGGAGGTGTCGGCCGTTCCGGGCTCGGTGTCGATCGCGTGGGTGAGGGCCCGTCCGGCCTCGACCAGCGCGACCGCGGCCCGGGCGGACGGATCGGCACCGGCCAGTTCCCGTGCCTCGGTGATGAGCGCCTCGGCCTCCTCCGGCGGGAGCGGGCGGGCGAACTTGCTGGAGAAGCGGTACGCGTTGCCGGCTGCGGCCGCCAGATCGCGGGCGGCCGCGGCGGTGTCGCCCGCTCGACGTGCGACGTCCGCCGCCGCACGGCCCAGGCGGTACATGTCATCGCCGTGCAGCCGGCAGGCGGCCGCCGCCGCGGCCTGCCGGTACATCGACGCCGTGTCGGCCGGGGCGGTCGCGAGGGCGGCGGCCTGCTCGTACCGCTGCTGGGACTCTGCGATGAGATGACGGGTGAAGGCCAGCTCCGCCATGGCGCGGGCCAGTCGGTAGGCGTCCGCGCGCTGCTCCGGACGGCTTTGCGCCCAGGCGAGGGCGGCGCGCAGTTCGTCGGCCGTCTGATCGAACCGGGCCCGCCAGTCCGCTCGTGGCGCGGCCAGTTCGGTGCTTCGGGCGAGGCACCAGTTCAGGTGCCGGGCGTGGGTGTCGTGCAGTTCGCCGGCCTCGGTGAGGCGGTCGGCACCGTACTGGCGCAGCGTTTCCAGTGCCCTGTAGCGGGTTCCGTCCGGGGAGAACGTGACGGTCAGCAGGCTCTGTTCGGCGAGTCGGGCCAGCCCGTCGACGGCGGCCGCCGTGTCGAGCCCGGTGACCTCCGCCGCCGCCGGGGCGGTGAACGGTGTCACGAACACCGACACCCGGCGCAGCAGCGTCCGATCGGCCGGGTCCAGGAGGTTGTGGCTCCAGTCCAGTGCCGCCCGTACGGAGCGGTGCCGGTCCTCCGCGCGGGAGCCTCCGGTGAGCATGCGCAGGGGGTGGGACAGGGCGGCGGTGATGCCGTCCAGTCCGAGGGTGGGGTAGCGGGCGGCGGCGAGCTCGATCGCCAGGGCCATGCCGTCGAGCCGTGCGCAGATCTCGGCGACCTGCTCGTGCGGGGGCGCATCCGGCGGGCGGCCGCCTGTCGATGTCGCCCGGTCCATGAACAAGGCGACCGCGTCCGATCCGTTGCCGCCGGCCGTCGACAGTGACAGCGGCGGGACCGGGTAGACCCGTTCGAACGGGACCATCAGCCGGGACCGGCTGGTCACCAGTACGCGTACGCGGGGGCAGGCGGCCAGCAGGCGTTCGAGGAACGGTGCCGCCCCCTCGACGACGTGCTCGCAGTTGTCCAGCACCAGCAGGGTGTTGCGGTCGGCCAGTGCGGCGGCCACGGACTCGGCCATGTCGTGGCCCGGTTGCTCGCCGAGGCCGAGCGCCTCGGCGACCGCGGTTGCGATCATGCCGGGATCGGTGACCGGGACCAGGTCGACGAACCACACCCCGTCGGCGAACCCGTCGGCGACGTCGGTGGCCACGGTCAGCGCGAGGCGGGTCTTGCCGACCCCGCCGGGGCCGAGGGCGGTCACCTGCCGGTGCTCCCCCAACAGGGCGGTCAGCGCGGCCCGCTCGCCGGCTCGGCCGATGAACGAGGTCAGACGCGTCGGCAGGGCCGGGGCCGGGTGTGACCGGTCGGTGCGTGTCCGGTCGGACGCGCGGCGGGCCAGTGCCCGCCGATCGGGTACCTCCAACTTGCGCAGCAGAGAGGAGACATGGGTCTCGACCGTGCGCACCGAGATGTACAGACGTGCCCCGATCTCGGCGTTGCTGAGATGGTCTCCGACCAGTTCCAGGACCTCGGCCTCGCGCGGCGAGATCTCCGCTGCTTCTCCCATGGCCGCCATTGTGCAGCACGCGTGTCCGTGGCGGTCGTTCCGTGATCGTCTCCGTGGTCGCCACGGATGCCGACCGTCCGTGCCGGACGGGACGCTGTGACGACACACGGAACGGCCTTTCGCGGCCCATGACTTCAAGGAGCGCCATGTCCGACGCGACCACCCCGACCACCCCGACCACTTCGGCCGGCTCGGCCACTTCGGGGATCAGGACCGTGCTCCATCCGGTGTCCGATCTGGGCCGGGCCAAGGGGGTGTACGCGGCCCTGCTGGGCGTACCGCCGTGCAACGAATCGCCGTACTACGTCGGCTTCGAGGCCGCGGGACAGCACGTCGGGCTGGTGCCGGGCGGCGGACCGCAGGCGATGACGTCGCCGGTGACCTACTGGCAGGTGCCGGACATCCGGGCGGCACTGGCCGCGGCGACCGCGTCGGGCGCGATCGTGACCGAGCCCGCGCATGACGTCGGTGGCGGTCGCCTGGTGGCCACGGTCGCCGACCCCGACGGCAACGTCCTCGGCGTCCTCCAGGACCTGGCGGGTGCCACCCCCCGCTCACGCGCCCGGCGCCGTGCCGACGTCGAGCAGCGACTCGCCCACGACGTCGACGTGTGGGTGGCCACCGCTTCCGCCGACGGCGCACCGTACCTGGTGCCGCTGTCCTTCGACTGGGACGGCGGGGTCCTGCGGGTGGCCACCCCGGCGGGCAGCCCCACCGGCAGGAACCTGGCCGCTGCCGGGACCGTCCGCCTCGCGCTCGGTCCCACCCGCGACGTCGTCATGATCGACGGCACGGTCGAGGCCGTCGGCCTCGATGCCCTCCCGAAGGAACAGGGTGACCGCTTCGCCGAACGCACCGGCTTCGACCCGCGCGCACTCACCACGGCCTACCGCTGGTTCCACATCACCCCGCGCCGCGTCCAGGCCTGGCGCGAGGAGGACGAGCTTGCCGACCGCGAGCTGATGCGGGACGGCCGCTGGCTCGTCTGACGGGCGCGCACCGGCTTCTCAGCGGGCGCTGCCGAGATTGCGGTCGGCGTCGGTCCCCGCCAGCATCAAGGTGGTCTCCTCGATGCGCCGGAAGCGTCCGTCGGGGGCCATGGAGGCGAACACGTAGACCTCCATGCTCACGGTCGTGCCGTCCTTCTTGGTGATGTGGCAGGTGTGCCGGTCGGCGTACTTGTCGCCGTCGTGGAGCTCTTCGTGGACCTCGATCTCTCCTGCGGCGACGAGCGTACGCAGGTGGGCGATGTGGTCGAGGAACTGGGAGCGGTCGGCCCATTCGCCGTCGGTGCGCTGGCGGTAGTCGGGGGTGAAGTGCCGGTCGGCGGCCTCGGCCAGGGTGATGTCCTGGTCGAGGAGCAGGTCGGTGAGGGCGGCCTTGATGCCGGTGCGGGTCGCGTTGCTGGTCATATCGGGTCCTTCGGGTGGGTTCGGCCGCCGGAGTTCTCGGCGGTGTCCCGCGGTGTGGGGCGCGGTCGGGTGAGGCGGGAGTCAGGGGCGGGTGTTGGCGAGGGTGTCGTCGAGCCAGTCGTAGATGCGGGCGTTGGCGAGACGCATGGCGCCCGGGTGGCAGTGGGCACCGGCGCCTTCCTCGGCGGTGAAGAGCATGAGGGTCTTGGGGCAGGTGAGGTGTTCGTAGAGCTGCTCGGGCTGGCCCTGGAAGAAGATGTCCTCCTCGGCGTCGCAGACGAGGGTGGGGCACTGGATCCGCTCGGCGATCCCGCCGGCGAGGGTGTAGTCGAGGTAGGAGGCGTTGAAGGCGCGGGGGGTGTCGACCCCCATGACGTACATGCCGTGGTTGAGCGCCCAGCGGGCGATCGGGTCCTTGGCCATGATCTGGTCGATGGCGGCATCGAGTTCCGGGGCGGAGTCCGCCCGCAGAAGGCGTTCGGCTTCCTCGCGGTCGCCGGGGATGTTACGGACGGAGGTCTCGCCGAGGTCGTAGAGGCCGTCGACGGCTATCAGCGCGGCCAGTCGGTGCTCGAACGCGGCTGCCCGGGGGGCGAGGACTCCACCCATGCTGAGGCCGATCAGTGCGATGCGGCTGTTGTCGACCTCCGGGATCGTCTCCGCGAAGTCCATCACCGGGGTGATGACGTTCTCCCAGTCCGGGCGGAAGACGAGGCCCTGGTGGTGGCGCGGCCCGGGCATGCCGGGACCGTCGAAGGCGAGCACGGTGTAGCCCCGCTCGACGGCGGCCATCGCGCCGAAGAAGTGCAGCTCCTCGGCGGTGCCGTCGAAGCCGTTGTGCATGATCAGCGTCGGCCGGGGGGTGCCCGAGTCGTCGACCCGGTAGAGGTAGCCGGGCAGCGTGGTGTTCTCGTAGGGGATCAGGACCGGCTCGATGCGCGGGGTGGTGTAGAGGGCCGCGGCGGCCTTGAAACACTCCACGGAGCGGTCGTAGGCGTGGTCGTGGCGCGGGTCGCAGTCCTTGCCGTGCAGGAAGAACTCCGCCGACCGGTAGTAGTTGGAGGCGCGCAGGAACCCGTCGCGGGCGCTGACCCGGTGCCCGGCCGCCAGGGCCTTCTCGGCCTCCGACGACACCCGGCCGGCGGTCGCGAACCACTCGGTGTACCAGCTGTCGTAGTCGCCCTCGGTGATCCGCGAGGCGGTGGAGACGACCTCGCCGAAGTCGGCGCCGCCGTAGGCGATGTGGCTCATCGAGCGCAGGGTCTCGTACCAGAACTGGGTGTTGTTCGGGAACAGCAGCTGCTTCATGGCAGTTTCCTTCTGTCGATCCCGCAAGCACAGATCTGTGCTTGCGGGATCGACTGTAGGGCCTCGCCCGGCCAGAAGCAAATATCTGTGCTTAAGATGGTGGCGTGACTCAGAAACAACCGGCCGCGCGCATCCGAAGAAGCCCTGAACAGGTCCGCGCAGCCGTCCACCAAGCGGTCCTCGACCTCCTCTCGGCCCCGGAGGGCGAGGACCTGACCATCCCCGCGATCGCGCAACGCGCGGGCGTCAACCACACCAGCCTCTACCGGCGCTGGGGCGGCCTCGACGCACTGCTGGCCGACACGGTCGCCACCCGCCTCGAGCGCAACTCGCCGCTGAAGGACACCGGCACCCTGCGCGGCGACCTCATCGCCTGGGCCGAAGCCGGCGTCGCGAGCATGCACACACCTGAGGGGCACGCCCTCGTACGCGCTGTCGTCCTGTCCATGCCGAGGAACACCCAGGAGCGGAGCGAGCGCGCCCAGCACTTCCGGCGCCGCATGCATTCCATCGAGCAGATCCGCGAGCGGGCCACGGCCCGCGGCGAGCACCCGCCGCCGCTGGAGCAGATCCTCGACCAGCTGATCGCACCCTTCTACATCCGGACGATCTTCGGCATCGGCCTGCCGGCCACCGGCTACCCACAACTCCTCGTGGACAGACTCCTCGGCAGCGCCGGCGGACCGGACCCGGCCTGAGGAACGGGGTCCTGGCTCTCCCCCTCCGCACGTCGGGCACGGCGAGGGACGAGGACGCAGACCTCGGAAGCCGTTCGCCCCCTCGGCTACGAGCCGTGGGGTGCGTGCGGCTCCTCCCCCGCGTACATCTCGGTGAGTTCCGCGCCGATCCGGGCCAGCCACTGCCGCACCTCCGGCGGCTCCAGCACCTCGACCCGCGCTCCCAACCCCGCCAGGTGTCCCGCCAGGGCCTTCGAGGCCGGGCCGTCGACCCACACCTCGGTCCAGCCGTCGGGCAGCGGACCTCCGACGCGCACGCGGCCGCCGAGGAACCGTTGCAGCAGGGCCAGCGCGTCAGGGTGGACGCGGGCCCGCGCGGTCACCGCGTACATGCCGTCCTGGAAGGCTCCGGACAGCGTCCGCCAGGCCGTGGCGAGGTCGAAGTCGGGTGGTCGGGTCACCGGTTCGCCGGTCGGCTCGACGGAGGTGACCCGGCTGAGCCGGAAGGTGCGCAGGCCCTTGTCCGTACCGGCCACCAGGTAGTCCACGCCCGCCTTGGCCACGAGCCCGAGGGGGTCGACGGTGCGTTCGCCGGCCGGCTTGCCGACGCCCGCGTACCCGAGGCGGACGCGGATCCCGTCCACGACGGCGCCTTGGAGCGCGGAGCGGTGGGCGGCATCGGCGGTGACGGCGTTGCGGGACCAGTCCGTGGCGTCGACCACCCCCGCCCGGGTCGCGGCTTGGGCCTGCGCCCGCATGGTCGTCGGCAGGGCCCGGACCAGCTTGCGCAACGTGGTGCGCAGCTCGGGGGTGTCCGACAGGGGGCCGGCGACGAGGAAGAGTGCCCGGATCTCGTCGGCCGTCAGTCCGGTGAGATCGGTACGGGCCCCGCCGACGAGGGACCAGCCGCCGCCGCGGCCGCGCTGCGAGTAGACGGGGATGCCCGCCGATGCCAGGGCCTCCAGATCTCTGCGCGCGGTGCGCTCGGACACCTCCAGTTCGGCGGCCACTTCGGGGACGGTGACACGGCCTCGCTCCTGGAGGAAGAGCAGGGTCGCCAGCAACCGGTCGGCTCTCATGTGCCCCTTCGCCTCCTTCGTGGGTGCCGCGTCGTCGTCTTTCATTCTCTTCGGAAAACTGGCCAGAAGGTGGCCACTTCTGCGCGCAGGATGAAGCCATGAACAAGACCGAGCAGCTCATCGAGACCCCGTCCGACTCCCCCGGCGCCGCCGCCTCCCCCTCCTCCTTCGATCCGCGGACCGACCTCGCCGCGGCCGTCGAACTGGCCGGCCGTACGCTGGCCGCCGTCCGGCCCGAGCAGTACGACGCCCCGACCCCTTGCGAGGAGTTCGACGTACGGCGGCTGTCGAGCCACCTCGTCGCCGTCGTCCGCCGGATCTCGGTGATCGGGCGCGGCGAGGACCCGTTCAGCGTCCCGTCCTTCGCCGACGAGATCGCCGACGGTGCGTGGGCGGAGGCCTGGGTGCCGGGCGCCCGCGAGGTCGCGGAGGTATGGGCGGATCCGGGCATCCTCGGCCGGGAGCTGCGCCTGCCGATGGGCGTCCTGCCGGGTGCGGCCGCCGCGGCCGTCTACACGCACGAACTCACGGTGCACACCTGGGACCTGGCCAGGGCGACCGGGCAGGACCCGGACTGGGACCCGGCTCTCATCGAGCGGGTGATCGGCGTCGTACGTCGCGCGCTGCCGGCCGAAACCCGCGGCGGACGGATTCCCTTCGCGGAGGTGGTGGTCGTGGACCCCGAGGCCCCGGCCATCGACCGGCTCGTGGCCTGGGCCGGGCGCCGGCCCTGAGGGCCCTTCGAGGGCGGCGCACCTCATGACCCTGTGACGGTCATCCGTTCCATGACGGCCACCGGCAGCACCGGGTTCCGGGCCGCGGCCGCCGCCGTCTCCTCGTCGCCGAGCAGCGCGACGAGGACCGGTACGGGCACCCGCGGATGCCGCGCCGCCATCGCGCGCACGCCGCTGTCCGGGTCGTCGAGGAGCCGTACCACCGAGTCCGGCGCGAGCCGGGGGTCGGTGGCGGCGCGCAGCCGTACCTCGGCGTCCTCGTCCGCGCCGAACCGCTCCACCAGGTCGGGCGTCGAGTCCGGGTCGTCCAGGGCCAGTTGCCGCAGCCGCGGATGCGGGTCGTCCGCATGGCGGAGCAGGTCGCGCCGCGGGAAGTTCGGGTGCCCGTAGGGCCGGTCGGGGGTGGAGTAGCTCCCGTTCCACCACTGCCACACCTCCAGCAGCATGTCCGCCGGAGCGTCGTCGCACCGCTCGGCGAGGAACAGCCGCACGACCCGGTCCTCGTCCCGGGCCAGCCGTTCCACGACGTCCGGCGGCAGGCGTCGGGCCCTCGCGACGCTGCTGCGCAGCAGGAGGTGTCCGGATGCCGCGAAGCGGCGCATGGCCTCCTCGTCCTCGTGCAGCGCCTCCACCCACCCGACCGTCCGCCGTATCGTCCGGGGGTCGATGTCCACCGGGACGGCGGCCCGCCGTTCCTCCGTCAGCTCGGGCCGCACGGACACGGCGAGTCGTACGTCGTCGTCGGGGTCGGCGGCGAGTACGTCGACCAGGTCGGGCCCGAGGTAGGGGTTGCCGGCCAGGATCCGGCGCAGCCAGGGGTCCGGGTCCGCGCAGAGCCGCAGGGCGAGGTCCTGGTCCAGCCGGTGGCTTCCGAGGAGGTGGCGGTCCCTGCCGGCGGCTTCGAAGAACTCGGCCGTCAGCGGGGCCTCCTCGTGCCGGGCGAGTGTGACGGCGGTCCGCACGGCGGGGGCGGGATCGGCCGCCAGCCGGGCCCGGGTCCCGTCGTCGAGGTCACCCCAGGCGGCCTCGCACGCGGCGGCCCGCACCCTCGGGACCGGGTCCGCCAGCAGGGTGAGGCGTAGCGGGAGGGGCAGGGTCGGCATCCGGGCCAGTTCCTCCCGGACCGGGCCGAAGGGGTCCGCGGCCAGCGTCTCGTACGCCTGCGGCGTCAGCCCCCGCCCGGACAGGGCCGCGGCCTCCAGGAACAGGTGGCGCCGGGCACCGCCGGCTTCGCCGAGCACCAGGCGCGACCACTGGCCGGCAGAGAGTCCGAGAGAAGCGGGTACCTCGGTGAGCCGGGCACGCACCCGGCGGTCCGGGTGGTCGACGGCGGCGTCCACGACGGCGGGCGGCAGATCGCGCCGCGCCAGGAGGTACGGGGCCAGGTCCAGGTGGTCGAGCAGCCGGATCCGGATGCGGTCCGGTGCGGCGGTGTTGAAGCTCAGCCCCTGCAACCAGGCCTGCCGGAGCCGCGGCGCGGCCTGGGGCCCCCAGTCCCGGTCCGACCATCGGTCGTCGAAGCCTCGTACGTCTGTCCCCATCCGGAGAACGGTAGACGATGCCGGCGCCCCCGTGCCGGTCCGGGGAAACAGCGACGCCCGGCCGGGAGCGGTGCTCTCGGCCGGGCGTGCTCGACAGGTGCGCTGTCGGTGTCGCAGGGGCGGCAGGATTCGAACCTGCGGCCTTCGGTTTTGGAGACCGGCGCTCTGACCAGCTGAGCTACACCCCTTCGGTGGGACCAACCATGGCACGAACGCGCCCGGAGATCCAATCAATTGGTGGCTCGACCGGGTGAGAGTTCCTCGGCGGTCGACCGGACCGTGCGGAGCCGGCGTCCGCCGGTCCGGGGGTGGCGCGACCTCGGGGTGCGGAGGATCGTGGGTGAGGGGACCCGTGGAGCGGAGGTTCCGTCATGCCCCGAAGCCGACGAACGGGGCGCCTGCGGGGCTCGCTCCTCGCGCTCGCGCTCCTCGCGCCCGTCCTGCTGGGCGCGGCCCCGGGCGGCTCGGGGGAGACGATCTCCCTCGCCGGGAACGAGCCGGGCGAACGGCTCGACGTCACGTTGACGCGGGTGGTGGATCCGGCCGACCCCGCAGGTCAGGAGCCCACCGGGAGCGAGCGGCTCGTCGCGACGCGCCTCCGTCTGGAGAACACGGGGACCGCCGTCTACCAGGACTCCCCCGCGCCGGCCGCGCACCTGCTGGACACCGACGGGCGGCGGTTCACCGGCGACGACGTCCCCACCACCGCGGGGCCGTCCTTCCCCGAGACCGTCACTCTCGACCCCGGAGGTACGGCGGAGGGCTTCATCACCTTCCGGCTGCCGCGGGACGCCGACCCGGCCGCGGTCCAGTTCGCCCTCGATGCCGGCCTCGCCGACGACGTCGGGCACTGGAGCCTGCCGCTCCCGTAGCGGGCGAGTTTCGGCCGCCCCCTTGACCGCTCTGGTCCAGACCAATAGTTTCCGGCATGCACAGCGCACGCGCACACGCCCCGCTCCCCGCATCCGCAAAGGAAGCCCATGCGCCGCAGCATGCTCGGCAGGCTGGCCGTCGCCGCCTGCTCCCTCTCCTTGCTGACCGCCTTCGCGCCCGCCGCCGTCGCCCAGGCCGACGGTGGCGGCCACGACCGTTCGTACAAGAAGGTCGGCTACTTCACCCAATGGGGCGTCTACGGACGGGACTTCCAGGTCCAGGACCTGGAGGCGAACGGCTCCGCCGGCAAACTCACCCACATCAACTACGCCTTCGGCAACATCAGTCCACAGGGCCGGTGCTTCACCGGGAACGTGCCCGGCGAGGCCGACGCCTGGGCCGACTACGTACGCCCGCTCGACGCCGCGAACTCCGTCGACGGGGTCGCCGACACCGGCGAGCAGCCCCTCGCCGGTAACTTCAATCAGCTGCGCGAGCTCAAGGCCGAGCACCCCGGCCTGAAGGTGCTGATCTCGCTGGGCGGTTGGAGCTGGTCCACGCACTTCTCGGACGCCGCGCTCACCCCGGCCTCCCGCAAGGCCTTCGTCGAGTCCTGCATCGACCTGTACATCAAGGGCAACCTTCCGCAGGACGGCGCCCGCGGCGGCGCGGGCGCGGCCGCCGGCGTGTTCGACGGGATCGACCTCGACTGGGAGTGGCCCGGTTCCGCGGGCGACACCGACACCACGTACCGGCCCGAGGACAAACAGAACTTCACCGCGCTCGTCAAGGAGTTCCGCACGCAGCTCGACGCGTACGCGCGGAGCCAGAAGAAGAAGACGAAGTACGAGCTCAGCGCCTTCGTCCCGACCGCCCCCGCCAAGATCGACGCGGGCTTCGACGTCCGCCGGATCATGCGCGACCTCGACTTCGTGACCCTCCAGGGCTACGACTTCCACGTCTCCGGCGAACCGAGGACCGCCCAGCAGTCCGCGCTCCGCGCACGGGGCGACTTCAGCGTCGACGGCACGGTGGACGCCTGGCTGCGACGCGGCGCGCCCGCGAACAAGCTCGTGATGGGCATGCCGTTCTACGGCCAGGGCTGGACCGGGGTCAGCGGCGGCGGGGACGGCATGGGGCAGCCGGCCACCGGCCCGGCACCGGCCACCTGGGCCGCCGGGTACGAGGACTACAAGGCGCTGAAGAAGCTGGCCGACTCCGGTACCTACACGATCCACCGGGACCGGCGCGGCGGCCACGCCTGGCTCTTCGACGGCACCACCCTGTGGACGTACGACGACCCGCAGGTGCTGCGCGCCAAGACCGGGTACATCCGCGAACACGGCCTCGGCGGCGCGATGTTCTGGTCGCTCGACGCGGACACCGCGGACGGCGAGCTGATGACCGCCGTCGACCGGGGCCTGCGCGGCCGCTGACCCGGGCCGCCCGAGACCGGCGCCGCCGGGCCGCGGAAAATCGTCCGGCCCGGCGGCGCCCCTCCACGTACGCTCCCCCGCATGAGGAACTCGACGGTACGGGCGGTCAATCGGCTGACGACGCGCTGGGCCGCGGCCGCGCAGGCCCCGGCCGGGAACCCGGGCACGGTGTTCACCGCGGCCGGGCTCTGGCCGCTGCTCGCCCTGCTCGCGGACGGCTCGGACGGCCCGGCCCGCGCCGAACTGGCGCAGGCCCTGGGCATACCCGCCGAGGGCGCGGGCCAGGCTGCCCGCGATCTGGTGGCCGCACTGGCCGGCGTGCGGGGTCTTCGGACGGCGACCGGC
This sequence comes from Streptomyces virginiae, assembly GCF_041432505.1. GTDB lineage: Bacteria > Actinomycetota > Actinomycetes > Streptomycetales > Streptomycetaceae > Streptomyces > Streptomyces virginiae_A. The sequence goes on along the minus strand of NZ_CP107871.1, from coordinate 8,326,234 downwards.
CTGTGGACCGATGCCGGGCTCCCGCTGGAGGACGACTGGTCGGCGAAGCTCCCGACCGGCGCCCGAGGGACGCTGACCGGGGACCCGGACGCCGATGCCAAGGCGCTCGACGCGTGGGCGTCGGACCGGACGGACGGGCTGATCGAGCGCATGCCGGCGGTCCTGGACGAGAGCACCCTGATGGTCCTCGTCTCCGCGCTCACGTTGCGGCTGCGATGGATCCAGCCGTTCGTCGACGGGGAAGGGGAGCCGCACACCGGCCCGTGGGCCGGGCGCCCCGTGCGCAGTCTGTACCGCAGCACCTCGCTGCTCGACCGGGTGGGCGTGGCGCACGGTCCCTCCGGTGCGGTCACCCTCCTGGAGGTCGTCGGGGCGGCGGGCGTGGACGTCCACCTCGTGCTGGGCGAGCCCGAAGCACCGGTCGGTGACACCCTCACCACCGGGATCGCCGCTGTCACCAGGGCCCGGCCCGCGACGGGAGCGAGCCTGCTCCCGGACGGGCGCCCCGGTCCGGGGCTGGCGGTCCGCACGGTGGCCGCCTTCTCCCCCCGACCCCGGCTGGACATCGAGACGGTGGCCTTCGAAGTGCGGTCGGAACACGACCTCCTGGACCACGCCCGGCTGTTCGGGCTGGAGACCGCCACCGACGCGGATCACGGCCACTTTCCCGGCATCAGTTCCCAGCCGCTGGCCATCACTTCGGCACGGCAGTCCGCGCTGGCCCGGTTCGACGCCGCGGGCTTCGAGGCCGCCGCCGTCAGCACCTTCGGCGCGGCGGCCGGCTGCGCGGCGCCGGCACGGCCCAGGTACAGGGCCCGCCGGGCCGAGGTGTGCTTCGACAGGCCGTTCGGCTTCCTGGCCGTCCACCGGACCTCGCGGCTGGTGCTGGCGGCCGGCTGGGTCACCGAGCCCGACGCCCCCTAGCGCGTGTCTCTTTGATGGGTTGGTCAGTTGATCGGATGTGTCTGTCCGATTAGTGATCACTGATGCGATGTGGGACCGGATCGAGCCGCTGATGCCGGCCGATCCGGTCCGTGGACGGCGGTGGGCCGACCACCGGCGCACCCTGGAAGCCATCGCGTGGAAGTACCGCACCAACTCGCCCTGGCGGGACCTGCCCGACGAGCTCGGGTCGTTCCAGACCGCTCACAAACGGCTGGTCAGATGGGCCGTCGATGGAACCTGGGAACGGATCCTGGCCTCGGTCCTGGCCGCGGCGGACGCCGCCGACGACATCGACTGGACCGTCTCCGTCGATTCGACCGTCGTCCGAGCGCACCAGCACGCCGCCGGAGCACTCAAAAAGGGGCGGCGGGACGCCGGGAGCCGGCCGATCACGCACTCGGACGCTCCCGCGGAGGCCTGAGCACCAAAGTCCACCTCGCGGCCGACGGCCGGGCCCGCCCCTTGGCCTTCACCGTCACGGCAGGCCAGGCCGGTGACGCACCTGCCTTCGAGACGGTGATGGACCGTATCCGCGTGCCCCGCACCGGTCCGGGCAGGCCCCGAACCAGGCCCGCGGTCGTCCTGGCCGACCGCGCCTACTCCTCACGCGCGATCCGGGCCCATCTGCGGCGCCGGGGAATCCGCGCGGTCATCCCGCAGCCGTCCGACCAGATCGGCCACCGCCAACGGCGAGGCCGTCACGGAGGCCGCCCGCCCGGCTTCGACCGCGAGGCCTACAAGCAACGAAACACCGTCGAACGCTGCATCAACCGCCTCAAGCAATGGCGCGGCCTGGCCACGCGAACCGACAAACTCGCCATCGCCTACCAGGCCGCACTCCACCTCGCCGGCATCCTCATCTGGACCCGACACTGACCAAAGAGACAGAACCTAGGGCGTGTCCCGGCCGGACCTGCGATGCGAGGCGGCCAGTGCCGCCGTCTCGGTGAAGGCGGGGACCCGTCCGGTGCCGCCACGGCCGGAGACCGAGAGGGAGGCCGCGGCCGTGCCGTACGCCACCGCGTCCGCGAGGGTGTCACCGAGGACGAGCCGGGCGGTGGTCGTGCCGGTGAAGCAGTCCCCCGCGCCGGTCGCGTCCACCGGCTCCGGATTGACGGGCACGGGGTGGTACTCCACCCGCGTGCCGTCGTCCAGCAGGAGCCGGTCGGCGCCCGCGGTGACCGCGACCGCGCGGGCGCCGAGCGCGCGGCAGCGGGCCGCGGCGGTGCCCGGGTCGGTGGTGTCGAGCAGGGCCGTCGCGTCGGCCGGACAGGAGGCCTTGAGCAGCCCGGTCAGCGGCGCGATCCGGGTCAGCAGCTCGCGGGCCTCGGCCTGGCCGGTCAGCCGGGAGCGGAAGTTGGGGTCGTAGGTCAGGTGCCCGCCCGCCCCGTGCACGAGGCGGGCGGCGGACAGTACGGCGGCGCCGCTGCTCGGTGACAGGGCGCCGGTGACGCCGCTGGTGACGAGCGCTCCGCAACGGGTCAGCAACGCGCGCCAGGACGCGATGTGATGGGGCGCGAGGGTGGAACCGGCGCTGCGGGTGCGCCAGTAGACGAACGCGCGGTCGCCGTCGGTGTCGGCGGAGAGCAGGTAGGCGCCGTTGGGGTGCGGGGCGCGGCGGACATGGGAGACGTCCACGCCGAGTTCGGCGGCCCGGCGGAGCAGCGGGACGGTGAGTTCGTCGTCGCCGACCACGGCGAGCAGGGCGGTACGGGCGCCGGCCGCGGCCGCGGCGGCCGCCGCGTTGAGGGCGTCCCCGGAGTAGGAGATACGGGCCCGGGTGCCGTCGGCGGCCTCGCGCAGGGCGGTGTCCGCGTGGATCTCGACCAGGACCTCGCCGAGTACGAGGACGTCGTAGCGCGGTTCGGTTCGTCCGGGCACGGTCAGCACCCCGCGGCGGCGTCGCGGGGCACGGGGCACGGCGGGGCCGCTCCGGCGAACACGGCGGCCAGTTCGTCCGGGTCGGTCGGTAGTCCGCCGCCGATGCCGACGGCCGTGGCGCCGGCCGCGAGCCAGTCGGGGACCTCGGCGGGCCGGATGCCGCCGGTCGGGACGATCACCGCGGTGGGCAGGACGGCCTTGAGCGAGCGGACGAATCCGGGGCCGCCCACGTGCGCCGGGAAGACCTTGGCGGCTCCGGCGGCCCGGACGGCGGCGGCGATCTCGCCGGGGGTGAACCCGCCCTCGATGAAGACGGCTTCGCGGCGTACGGCCACGGCGCGGACCTCGGGGGCCGGATAGGGGGAGATCAGGAAGGCGGCGCCCGCGTCCAGGGCGGTCTCCGCCTGCGCGGTGCTGGTGACCGTGCCGACGCCGATGAACGCCGGGCGGCCGTGGACGTCGCTCAGCGGGGCGGTGCGGGAGACGGCCCCGGCCCAGCCGGGGATGGAGGTGGTGAGTTCGACCGCGCGGCAGCCGGCGGCGAGCAGGGCGGTGGTGCGGCGGACCGCCTCGTCGGCGTCGGCCTCGCGCAGTACGGGCAGTACGCGCTGGGCGGCCAGCGCCGCGTACAGGTGGCCGGAGACGTGGCCGGACATGTGGCCGGACACGTGATCGGGCAGGTGATCGGGCAACGCAGGACCCTCCCCTTCGCTCCACGCCGCTTGTTCCACGTAGTGGAACGTCGTAACGTGTGACGGAACCATGTGATCGGGACCCTACCCACGCGAGGAGCGCTCGTGTCAATGGACGAGACGGCGACGGGCGGGCGCGCGGGGCGGACCTCCGCGGCCGGTTCCGCCCTGGAGAAGTCCCTGCGCGTCCTGGAGGCGGTGGCCGCGCCCGGCGGCCCGCACCGCCTCGCCGATGTGACGGCGGCGGCCGCGGTGCCCAAGTCGAGCGCCTTCCGCATCCTGGCCTCGCTGGTCGAGCAGGGCTTCGTACGCCAGGAGGCCGACAGCCGGTACGGGGTGGGGTCGCGGCTGCGCGGACTGTCCGCCCTGGTCGACGCCGGGGAACCACCCAGCATCGGGCGCATCCTCGGCGAACTCCGGCGGGCCACCGGCCAGACGGTCCATCTGGCCCTGCACAGCGGGCGGACCATCACCTACATCCGCAAGCTGGAGAGCGAGGAACAGCCCTTCCGGACGGCCTCCCGCGTCGGCATGCGCATGCCGCTGCACACGACCGCGATCGGGAAGAGCATCCTGGCCCAGCTGCCCGCCGAGGAGGTACGGGAACTGATCGACGCGACCGGGCTGCCGCGCAGGACGCCGCACACCCTCACGACCGCACGGGCCCTGCACGCCCAACTGGCGGCGGTCCGCGCCCAGGGCTTCGCCGTCGACGACGAGGAGAACGAACCCACCATCCGGTGCATCGGCTCGGCGATCCTCGGTCCGACGGGCCGGCCGGTCGGCGGGGTCAGCGTCACCACGGTCACCTTCCTCGTGTCCCGCGAGGAGATCGCGGCGTACGCACCGGCCTTGCGCACGGCCGCGGAGGCGCTGGCTCCGCTGCTGTGACCCCCGGTGGAGGGGCGGTGAGAACTCTTCGGGAAAATTCTTCCGGATAACTGTTATCGACGCCCCCGTCGACGGTCTCCCATGTATCGGGCATCATCGACCGCCGGTACGGACAGGGAACATCACATGACTACTCAGCACACCGCAGCGCTCGTGGCAGCGGCCCGCGCGGGCGACCCCCGCGCGCAGGACGAGCTCGTCAGCGCCCATCTCCCGCTCGTCTACAACATCGTCGGGCGGGCTCTCAACGGGTCCTGCGACGTGGACGACGTGGTGCAGGACACGATGCTGCGGGCGCTCGACGGGCTGGGCGGCCTGCGTGTGGACGAGAGCTTCCGGTCCTGGCTGGTGGCCATCGCGATGAACCGCGTACGGGCGCACTGGCAGGCCCGGCAGAGCGGTTTCGGCGAGAGCACCCTGGAGGCCGCGAGCGATGTCGCCGACCCGGGTGCCGACTTCGTCGACCTGACCGTCGCCCGCCTGCACCTCGCCGGCCAGCGGCGCGAGACGGCCCGCGCCACCCGCTGGCTGGAGCCCGAGGACCGGGCGCTGCTGTCCCTGTGGTGGCTGGAGTGCGCCGGGGAGCTGACCCGGGCCGAGGTGGCGGGCGCGCTGGAACTGTCCCCGCAGCACACGGCGGTGCGGGTGCAGCGGATGAAGGCGCAGCTGGAGTCGGCCCGGGTGGTGGAGCGGGCGCTGGACACCCACCCGGCGTGCGAGGAGCTGCGGACCGTGATGGGGGGCTGGGACGGGGAGCCCTCCGCGCTGTGGCGCAAGCGAATAGCCCGGCACGCCCGTGAATGCGTACGTTGCTCCGGTCTGTGGAGCGGACTGGTTCCGGCGGAGGGATTGCTGGCCGGTCTGGCCCTGGTCCCGGTGTCGGCGGCCCTGCTGGCGGGGATGAAGACGGGCGGAGCGGCCGGCTTCGCCCCCGCGAGCGTCGCCTTCGCCGAGGGTGTCGACGGGGGCTTCGACGGCGGCCTCCACGGCGGCTTCGACGATGCCGCGACGCAGCTCACCCCGGTGGCCGACATGGGCGGCGGTGGTCGGGGCGCGCTGCGCAAGCGCCGGCAGAGCCGCCGCCGGGTGGTCGGCGGTGCGGTGCTCGCGGCCTGTGTCGCGGGCGGCGGGCTCGTGTACCTCGGGGGTCTGCCCGGTTCCGGCGACACGAAGGACGGCGCCTCCGCGCCGGCGACCCCGCTGGCCGCGCTCTCGGCGACCGAATCCCCCGCTCTGCCCTCGGAGTCGGCCTCGCCCTCCGCCTCCCCCTCGCCCTCCCCGTCGGCATCCGCCTCGCCGAGCCCGTCGGCGAGCCCGAGCCCGACGCAGTCCAAGAGCAAGTCCCCGAGCCCGAAGGCCTCGCCGGTCAAGCCGGCGCCCGCCCCGCCGTCGGGGATCGCCGGCCAGGTCGTGGCCCTGGTCAACAGCGAGCGGGCGGCGGCCGGCTGCGGCCCCCTCAAGGAGGACCCGCAGCTGCGCGCGGCGGCTCAGGGGCACTCCGACGACATGGCGGCCCGGGACTTCTTCGCGCACACCAGCCCGGACGGCAAGGACCCGGGCGACCGGACGACCGCGGCCGGCTACCGCTGGTCGACGTACGGGGAGAACATCGCGCGGGGCCAGCAGACGGCCCAGTCGGTCATGGACTCCTGGATGAAGAGCCCGGGCCACAAGGCGAACATCCTCAACTGCTCCTTCAAGGACATCGGCGTGGGCATCCACCAGGGGTCGGGCGGCCCCTGGTGGACCCAGAACTTCGGCGCGCGGTAGCCCGCGGTCGCCCGACCCGCGGTCGCCCGACCCCTGGCGGCGGGGCCTGGACGCCCTAGTCGGTCGGCGCGTCAGGCCGCAGGCCCCGTAGCTTCTCCGGGTTGACGGTGACGCGCAGTGCGGTGATCCGGCCGTCGGCGGCCTCGAAGGTCACGGCGCCGACGGTCGCGCCCTGGTGGACGAGCAGCAGGCCGGGCTCACCGTTGATCTCGGCGAGGTGCATCTCCCCGTCGCGGGCCTCGGCCTTGGCCAGGACGCCGAGCCACCAGCGGGCGACGTGGTCGGCTCCGTGCAGCGGGCGGCGGGCGGCGGTGACGATGCCGCCGCCGTCGGCCCAGGAGACGATGTCCGGGGCGAGGACCGTGAGCACCTCGCCGAGGTCCCCACCGAGGCACGCCCGCCGGAACTTCTCGACGATCTCGCGCTGCTCGGCGGCCTTGGCGGTGAAGCGGGGGCGGCGGGCCCGGACGTGTTCCCGGGCCCGGTGCGCGGACTGCCGGACGCTCGCCTCGGACTTCCCGACGACCTCCGCGATCTCGGTGTGGGAGTACCCGAACACCTCGCGGAGCATGAAGACCGCGCGCTCGGTCGGGCTCAGGGTCTCCAGGACGACCAGGACCGCCATGGAGACCGTGTCGGCCAGTTCGGCCTCCTCGGCGATGTCGGGCGAGGTGAGGAGCGGTTCGGGCAGCCAGGGCCCGACGTACGCCTCGCGAACGACCTGGGCCGACCTGAGCCGGTTGAGGCTCAGATTGGTGACGGTGCGCACCAGGTAGGCCCTGGGGTTCTCGACGGCCGCGTGGTCGGTGCGGTGCCAGGCGAGCCAGGCGTCCTGCACGATGTCCTCGGCGTCGGCGACGCTGCCCAGCATCCGGTAGGCCGTGCCGAACAGCAGTCGCCGGTGTTCCTCGAAATCCTCACTCATGATCACCAAGGTGTCATCCGTCGACCCGCCCGATCAAGGGGGAGGTCCGGATGTCGACCTCACCGCCGACGGCGGGACGGTGGGGCCGACGGTCAGTGGTGGAAGCCGGACCTCGGTTCGGCGGCCGGTACGGGCGGGGGCGTGGCCGTCAGGTGTGCCACGGCCGCGCGCAGGTCGGTGACGAGCAGGGCCATCTGGTCGCGGGTCACGCCGTGCCGGACGAGGACGCGTTGGATGACCGTGTCGTCGCGGTCGGCGGGTAGCGGGTACGAGGGCACCTGCCAGCCGCGCATGCGCAGCCGTTCGGAGAGGTCGTAGAGGCTGAAGGGGGAGGCGTCCGGGTCGGTGAGCTTGTAGGAGACGGCGGGCAGCGCGCCCTGGCCGTCGTAGAGGAGGGTGAAGGGGCCCATGTCGGCGATCTGCCGGGCGAGGTACTGGGCGGTGTCGGCGCAGGCCTCCTGGACGCGCCGGTAGCCGGCCCGGCCCAGGCGCAGGAACAGGTAGTACTGCGCGATGATCTCGCCGCCGGGGCGGGAGAAGTTGAGGGCGAAGGTCGGCATGTCGCCGCCGAGGTAGTCCACCTTGAAGACGAGTTCGGCGGGGAGCAGGTCGGCTGTGCGCCAGATGATCCAGCCGACGCCCAGCGGCGCGAGTCCGTACTTGTGGCCGGAGGTGTTGACCGAGGCGACGCGCTCCAGCCGGAAGTCCCACACCACGTCGGGGTGGAGGAAGGGCGCCACGAACCCGCCGCTCGCGCCGTCCACGTGGATGGGGACGTCCCAGCCGTGCTCGGCCTGGATCCGGTCGAGCTCGGCGGCGATCTCGGCGACGGGCTCGTAGTCGCAGGTGTAGGTGACGCCGAGGATGGCGACGACGCCGATGGTGTTCTCGTCGACGTACTCGGCGAGCTGATGGGCCTGCAGGCCGGTGGCGTCGGCCTCGATCGGGACCTGCCGCAGTTCGACGTCGAAGTAGCGGGCGAACTTCTCCCAGCAGATCTGGACCGGGCCGCACACCAGGTTGGGACGGTCGGTGGGCAGGCCCGCGGCGCGGCGGCGCTCGCGCCAGCGCCATTTGAGGGCGAGTCCGCCGAGCATGGCGGCCTCGCTGGAGCCGGTGGTGGAGCAGCCGGCCGCGGTGGCGCCCGCGGGGGCGTTCCACAGATCGGCGAGGATGTTGACGCAGCGGGACTCGATCTCGGCGGTCTGCGGGTACTCGTCCTTGTCGATCATGTTCTTGTCGAGGCAGACGTTCATCAGGCGATGGACGCCCTCGTCCGACCAGGTGGTGCAGAAGGTGGCCAGGTTCTGGGCCGCGTTGCCGTCCAGGAGCAGCTCGTTGCGGAGCAGCTCGTAGACGACCTCGGTGGGTGAGTGGTCCTCAGGAATCTTGTACTTGGGGAGGATCTGGCCGCTCAGCGAGGACGCGAACACGTCCGTGTCGGCGTCCTGGGCGCGTGCGTCCTTCGTCTCGTGAAGAGCCATATCGCGACTATAGGCGCAGAAGTATCCATTATCGGGCAGGATGACCGGTCACCCCGGACCGACCTCGCGCGGCCGCGCGTGCGTGACGACGGTGGATGCGGCAGCGGCGGTGGCGGTGCGGTCGGTCAGTGACCGGCAGGCGGTTCGCAGCAGCCCCCTTCGAGGTACGAACCGTTGGTCTTCACCTCGTAGTCGGCCCTCTGCACGAAGGCGGTGACACAGGCGTCGTCATGGACGCGGATGCCGGCCAACGCGGTCGGCGTCCCGCCGGGCGTCCTGGGTGCTCGCGGGAGACATCTCACCCGGCATACGGAAGGCGTTGTTCTCGCGATGGCGCGACCCCTCGCCTTCCGGCACCGAGCCGGTCGAGTCGGGATGGGGACGGTCCCAGCTGTGTTGCGCGGCCGTCAGCACGACTCCGGCCAGGATGGCGAGCAGTACCTGCGACAGCACCGTTCGAGGCGCCCGGGACACGAGGGCGAGGAGCGCGACCACGAGGAAGGTCTGAATCCGTGCCATGTGGGCGAGGTCCGCCGTCTCGATCCGCCCCAGGTCCCCCTGGGCCGCCCAGATGTCCAGGCCGTGACCGGACATGGCGTCCCGCACGAGCCATCCCGCCCCGAGTGACAACAAGGGGATGCCGATGGCCAGGTCGGCGGCGCGCGGCGTCCGGCGCGACCGACCAGGGGCCCGTGGCCCGCCGGCCGGCTCGAAGAACGCCGCCCCACGGACCCCCGCGGAGGCACTCCCGAGCCGCGCCGCGGGACCACTCGACACCGCGGGCCCGGTCTGACGCTCTGCTTCCGGCCGACTCTGGAGTGTGATCCCGCACATATCCACCCCCTCGCCCAGAAGAAATTACTGTCGAGTAAGGTCTATCCAGCAGATCTTCCCGTTCCGGCCCCCGAAGCCGCGTCGAACGGGAAGATCATCCAACTTGTTCTACCGGAAACTTATCCGCGCATGTCCGGATACAGGCCAAGCCTCTCCCGAGTCCTGATACCTCTTCGGCCATGAAGAAGATCACTCGCCGTCAGGCCTTGGGGACAACAGCCGGTGCCCTCACCGTGCTTGGCCTGACCGCCGCCGCCGCGGGCGCCACGAGCGCCGCCGCGACTCCCACCGAGCCCACCACCCCGGGCGCGGTCGACGAGGTCTACAAGGGCCGTCGTATCCAGATCACCGCCGGCGGTGGTGGCCACCACGGCGGCCACCACTCGCCCGGTCAGCCCACCGTCCGAATAGACGGCCAGGAACTGCACATCATGCGCAACGCCGACGGCACCTGGATCAGCGTCATCAACCACTACGAGACCTTCGCCGACCCGAAGCTCCTCGCCCGGGCCGCGGTCCGCGATCTCCAGGGCGCCGCCCTCGTTCCCTTCGGAGGTGCGGCATGACCGTACGCAAGAACCAGGCCACGCTGACGCCCGAGGAGAAGCGCGCCTTCGTCTCGGCCCTGCAGGAGCTCAAGCGCACCGGCGTCTACGACCGCTTCGTCACCACCCACAACGGCTTCATCATGAGCGACACCGACTCGGGCGACCGTGTCGGACACCGCTCCCCCTCCTTCCTGCCGTGGCACCGGCGCTTCCTCCTCGAGTTCGAGGAGGCACTGCAGAAAGTGGACGCGAGCGTCGCGCTCCCCTACTGGGACTGGACGGTGGACCGGACCTCCCGCGCCTCCCTCTGGGCTCCCGACTTCCTCGGTGGCACCGGACGGGCCCGTGACGGGCAGGTCATGGACGGCGCCTTCGCGTACTCGACCGGCAAGTGGAACATAAACGTTCGCGTGGACGGGCGTGCCTACCTGCGCCGCGATCTCGGCACGGCCGTCGCTCAGCTGCCGACCAAGGCCGAGGTGGACGCCGAACTCGCCATGTCGGTCTACGACATGGCGCCCTGGAACAGCTCCTCCAACGGTTTCCGCAACAACCTGGAGGGCTGGCGCGGCGCCAACCTGCACAACCGGGTGCACGTGTGGGTCGGCGGGCAGATGTCCACCGGCGTCTCCCCGAACGACCCGGTGTTCTGGATGCACCACGCCTTCATCGACAAGCTGTGGGCCGACTGGCAGGCCAAGCACCCCCAGTCCACGTACCTGCCGGGGGCGGGCACGCAGAACGTCGTCGACCTGAACGACACCATGCGGCCCTGGAACAACGTGACCCCGGCGGACATGCTGGATCACCGGAAGTTCTACACCTTCGACACCGAACCGGTCGCCGCCAACCAGCGGTAGTGCAGTTCGGGGCGGCCGACCTGGCCGTACCGGGGGGTGCGGTCCGCGCGGCCGGTGTCCACCAGGTGTTCCAGGTAGCGACGGGCGGTGATCCGGGAGATGCCCGCCGCCTCGGCCGCCCCCGCCGCGGTCAGGCCCTCGGGCGCCGACCGCAGCAGGGCGGCGACCCGGTCCAGGGTCGGGCCGCTCAGCCCTTTGGGGAGCTCGGCCGGGCGGGGCGCGCGCAGAGCCGCCATCGCCCGGTCGACGTCGTCCTGGCCGACCGCCTCGCCCGCCGTCTGGCGGAACTCGGCGTAGCGCAGGAGCCGTTCGCGCAGGGTGGGGAACGCGAACGGCTTCAGTACGTACTGGACCACTCCGAGCGAGACGCTCTCGCGGACCACGGCCAGGTCCCGCGCGGAGGTCACCACGATCACGTCGACGGGATGCCCGGCGGCACGCAGCCCGCGCGCGAACCGCAGGCCGTGCCCGTCGGGCAGGCCGAGGTCCAGGAGCAGCAGGTCGACGCGGGTCCGCTCCAGGAATCGGGTGGCCTCGGCGAGCGAGTGGACGGCGCCGACGGCGGTGAAGCCGGGCACCCGGCCGATGTAGAGCGCGTGCGCGTCGGCGGCCACCGGATCGTCCTCGACGATCAGCACGCGGACCTCGCCGCCGCTCATCTCGGGTCCCCCGGACCGGCGGGCGCGGATGCGGGCGCGGGCGCCGGTGCGGGCGCGGGCTCCGACGCGATCGGCAGGCGGACCGTGAACTCCGCTCCACCGCCCGGGCCCTGGGCCGCGACCACCGCGCCGCCGTAGCGCTCCGCGACCTGCCGGACCAGCGCCAGGCCGAGACCGCGACCCTCGCCCTTGCCGGACCAGCCCCGGCGGAACACGTCGACCCCCTCGGGCAGCCCGGGTCCGTTGTCCGCGACGCGCAGCAGCAGCTCGTCCGGCTCGGGCCGCAGCGTCACCGCGATCCGGGCCCCCGGTACGGCGGTGAGCGCGTCGACCGCGTTGTCGATGAGATTGCCGAGCACGGTGACCAGGTCCCGGGCCGGCGGCAGTCCGCCCCCTTCGGCGAGGCTGCGGCTGTCGGCGGTGACGACCAGCTCGACGCCCCGCTCGTGCGCCTGGGCGGCCTTGCCCAGCAGCAGCGCCACCAGCACCGGCTCCCCCACCGCGGTGACCACCTCGTCGGTCAGGGCCTGGGCGAGTTCCAGCTCGGCGGTGGCGAAGTCGACCGCCTCGTCCGCGCGGCCGAGTTCGATGAGCGAGACCACGGTGTGCAGCCGGTTCGCGGCCTCGTGGGCCTGGGAGCGCAGCGCTTGGGTGAAGCCCCGTTCATGGTCCAACTCGCCGGTCAGCGCCTGTAGTTCGGTGTGGTCGCGCAGGGTGACCACGGTGCCCCGACGACCGCCGCCGGCGACCGGCGAGCTGTTGACCACCAGCACCCGGTCCGCGGTCAGGTGCACCTCGTCCACCCGGGGCCGGTCCGCGAGCAGGGCCCCGGTGAGCGGGGCCGGCAGACCGAGCTCGGCGACCTTGGTGCCGGTGACCTCGCCCGGCAGGGCCAGCAGTTCGCGCCCGGCGTCGTTGATCAACGTGATCCGGCGCTGCCCGTCGAGCATCAGCAGACCCTCGCGGACCCCGTGCAGGGCCGCCTGGTGGTAGTCGTACATCCGGCTGAGCTCCGCCGCGTTCATGCCATGAGTGTGACGGCGCAGCCTCGCGTTGACGACGTACGTGCCCACGCCGCCGAGGGCCAGCGCGCCGCCCGCGACCCAGGCGAGGGCGGAGAGCTGCGTGGCGAGCCGATCGCTGATGGCGCGGACGGTGATCCCCGCGCTGACCAGGCCGATGATCCGGCCCTCGTCCTCGAGCGGGGTGACCACGCGGATGGACGGGCCGAGGGTGCCGGTGTACGTCTCGCTGAAGGTCTCGCCGCGCAGCGCGGGTGCGGTGTTGCCCATGAACAGCTCGCCGATCCGGCGGGGGTCGGGGTGGGTCCAGCGCCGCCCCTCCGGGGACATGATCGTCACGAAGGCCACCCCGGAGTCCTCCCGGACCCGCTCCGCGTAGGGCTGGAGCAGGGTGGACGGGTCCGTCCCGCCCGCCGCCCCCCGTACGGCCTCGCGTACGGACGGGGAGTCGGCGACCGCGCGGGCCACGGCTCCGGCCTGGCGTCGGGCGGCCTCCTCGGCCTGGCCGCGGGCCGTGGCGTACGCGAAGACGGCGCAGCCCGCGACGACCACGGCGACCAGCAGCACCTGCATGGCGAAGAGCTGGCCGGCGAGGCTGCGCGGGGGGCGGGGGAAGCGGAACATGGCGCTCAGTGTGCCCCGGGTCGTGAACTCAATGAACGTAAGGGTGACCGGGGTCACAGCCCTGGGCGATGGTCTCCCCGAACGTAATCACCACCGGGAGGCATCGTGGCCGCCAGGCGCGACAGAACGCACTATCTCTACATCGCGGTGATCGGCGCGGTGCTGCTCGGCATCGCCGTCGGCTTCGCCGCCCCCGGCGTGGCCGTGGAGCTCAAACCGCTGGGCACCGGCTTCGTCAACCTCATCAAGATGATGATCTCGCCGGTGATCTTCTGCACGATCGTGCTGGGCATCGGGTCCGTGCGCAAGGCCGCCAAGGTGGGCGCCGTGGGCGGACTGGCCCTCGGCTACTTCATGGTCATGTCGACGGTGGCGCTGGCCATCGGCCTGCTGGTCGGCAATCTGCTGGAACCGGGCAGCGGGCTGCACCTGACCGAGGCCGTGCGCAGTGCGGGCGAGGCACAGGCCAAGGCGGGCGGGGCCGAGAGCACGCCGGAGTTCCTGCTCGGGATCATCCCGACCACCCTGGTCTCCGCCTTCACCGGCGGCGAGGTGCTGCAGACGCTGTTGGTGGCGCTGCTGTGCGGGTTCGCGCTGCAGGCCATGGGCACGGCGGGCGAGCCGGTGCTGCGGGGCATCGGACACCTCCAGAAGCTCGTCTTCCGGATCCTCGCGATGATCATGTGGGCGGCGCCGGTGGGCGCCTTCGGGGCCATCGCGGCGGTCGTCGGGGCCACCGGCGTCGACGCGCTGAAGTCCCTCGCCGTGATCATGATCGGCTTCTACACGACCTGCCTGCTGTTCGTGTTCGTGGTCCTCGGCACGCTGCTGCGGGTCTGCACCGGGGTCAGCGTCTTCGCCCTGCTGCGCTATCTGGGCCGGGAGTTCCTGCTGATCCTCTCGACCTCCTCCTCGGAGTCGGCGCTGCCGCGGCTGATCGCGAAGATGGAGCATCTGGGGGTCTCCCGGCCGGTCACCGGGATCACCGTGCCGACGGGCTACTCCTTCAACCTGGACGGGACGGCCATCTATCTGACGATGTCCTCGCTGTTCATCGCCGAGGCGATGGGCAAGCCGCTGGCACTGGGCGAGCAGATCTCGCTCCTGCTGTTCATGATCATCGCCTCGAAGGGTGCGGCCGGGGTGACCGGCGCGGGTCTGGCCACCCTCGCCGGCGGACTTCAGTCGCACCGGCCGGAACTGGTGGACGGCGTCGGCCTCATCGTGGGTATCGACCGGTTCATGAGCGAGGCCCGGGCCCTGACGAACTTCGCCGGCAATGCGGTCGCCACGGTGCTCATCGGAACGTGGACGAAGGAGTTCGACCACGCGCGCGCCACCGAAGTCCTCGCCGGACGACTGCCGTTCGACGAGAGCACGCTGGTGGACGACGGGCACGGTACGCAGGGCGAAGGCGAGCCGACACGGTCCACCGAGCTCGACGGAACCTCTGATTCCGTGCCGCAGCCCTCGGGCAGCCCCAAGGACGGGGTACCGGTCTGACCGGAGCGCCCCCACGGGCCGACCGGGCAGGGCTCGCCCCCACGGTGCCCAGCCCGGTCGGCCGACGCATTCTCCCCAGTTGCACCCATAGTCGGTATTCGGCCACCGATAACCGAACCCCCCGGCTGTAAAAGGTACTTCCGTAACCGGCTGTGTGCATGACATCTTGCGTCCACCACTTGTTTCGTTCGACCCGGCCTGACCACCGGGTCTTCGGAGGACGCATTGATACCCCACATATCCAGCCGACCTCGACGTACCCTCGTGCTGGCCGCCACGCTCGGCGCGGCACTCGCTTTCGGGGCCCCCGCCGCGCTCGCCGGCACCGCCCCCGTCTCGCCCAACGGCTCGTCGGCCCCCGCCCCCGCGGCGGCCCCGAAGGCCGCGGCCCCGACTTCCCAGAGTGCGACCTGGGTTGCCGGTACCCGCGCCTACCTCGTGATCACCGCTCCTGGTGACACCACCGCGGTACGCAACGCCGTCACCGCCAACAACGGCACGGTCTTCCAGTACTACGACGCGATCGGCGTGATCGTCGCCCACTCCGCGTCCGGTTCCTTCGCCACCACCATGCGCGGTGTGAGCGGCGTCCAGCAGGTCGGCGCCACTCGTACCTCGGACGTCCCGGCGGACGCCTACAACCCGGCGCTTCCCGCCAACCCGACGCAGGCCACGACGCCTTCGGGCGAGCCGGTCCGCGCCGACATGACCCAGATCAAGGCCGACCAGGCCTGGGCCGTCACCACCGGTTCCGCCTCCGTCAAGGTCGGCATCCTGGACACCGGTGTCGACGACCAGCACCAGGACCTGGCCCCGAACTTCAACGCGGCGGACTCCGCGTCCTGCGCCTACGGCAAGCCGGACGCCCGTACGGGCGCCTGGCGGGACGTCGGCACCCACGGCACGCACGTGGCCGGTACGGTCGCGGCCGCCAAGAACGGCAAGGGCGTCATCGGCGTGGCCCCGGGCGTGAAGATCTCCTCGGTGCGCATCGCCGAGCCGGGCTCCTCGCTCTTCTTCGCCGAGAACACCGTCTGCGGTTTCATGTGGGCCGGTGACCACGGCTTCAAGGTCACCAACAACAGCTACTACACCGACCCGTGGCAGTTCAACTGCCCGGACAACGCCGACCAGGCCGCGATCATCGAGGGCGTCAAGCGCGCCCAGGAGTACGCGGAGGGCAAGGGCTCGCTGCAGGTCGCTGCGGCCGGCAACTCCAACATCGACCTGGCCAACAAGACGACCGACACCGAGAGCCCGAACGACTCGACGCCGGTCACCCGCACCATCACCAACGCCTGCCTGGACATCCCGACCGAGCTCCCGGGCGTGGTCACGGTCTCGGCGATGGGTACCACCGCGAAGGCCTCGTACTCCAACTACGGCCTGAACGTGGTCGACGTGACCGCCCCCGGCGGCGACTCCGTCGGTATCTACAGCACCCAGCCGGGCGGCAAGTACGGCACCATGAGCGGCACCTCGATGGCGTCCCCGCACGTCGCCGGTGTGGCGGCCCTGCTGGCCAGCACCAACCCGGGCATCACCCCGGCGCAGCTGCGCGACAAGCTGGCCACCCAGGCCAATGACGTCGCCTGCCCGTCGGACAGCCGCTGCAAGGGCACCACGGCGAAGAACGGCTTCTTCGGCGAGGGTCAGGTCGACGCGCTGAAGGCCGTCGGCAGCACCCCGCCGCCCGGCAAGTACTTCGAGAACACCGGTGACGTCGCCATCGGCGACAACACCACCGTGGAGAGCCCGATCACCGTCAGCGGTGTCACCGGCAACGCCCCGGCCACCCTCAAGGTGGGCGTGAACATCGTGCACACCTACATCGGTGACCTCAAGGTCGACCTGGTCGCGCCGGACGGCACCGTCTACACCGTGCACAACCGTGCGGGCGGCAGCACCGACAACATCAACCAGGTCTTCACCGTGAACGCCTCCTCCGAGGTCGCGAACGGCACCTGGAAGCTGCGGGTCAACGACAACGCCGGCGGCGACACCGGCAAGGTCGACTCCTGGAACCTGACCTTCTAGAAGGTCGGACGTTCCGTCAGCGCCGGAGCACGTCGGCGAGCCAGTCGAAGACGACGTCGCAGTGCTGCTGCGGGGCCATCGGGGAGCAGTGCAACTGCGCCCCGGTGGCCTCCGTCATTTTCACGTACTCACGGCGCGTGCGCAGCAGGTCGTACATCTGCTGCGGCTGGCCCGGGTAGAACAGCTCGAAGTCGTAGTCCACGACCAGCGTCGGGGCCTTGATCCGCCCGACCACCGCGGTGATGTCGAGGCCCATGGCCACCTGGGCCGGGGTCCAGATGTCCGTGAGCACGACTCCCTCGCGGGCCTGGCGCAGGGCCTGCCTGTCGAAGATCTCGAACCGCTTCTTGACGGTGAAGGCGAGCTCCGGGGTCAGCTCCGGGACGACCTCCTCGTTCCAGACCCGGTTGGTCTCCTCCTTGTCGGGGGTGACGACGGCGCGCAGCTCTGCGTCGAATCCCAGCCAGGGGCTGACGCAACCGGGCTGGCAGGCCACGGCCGCGAGCCGGTGCTCGAAGGCGGCGGCGCGGGCGACCAGGTTGCCCCCCATGCTGAGGCCGGTGATCGCGATCAGGCCGCTGTCGACGTCCTTGCGTTCCTCCAGCCAGTCGACGATCGGGGAGACGACCTTCTCCCAGCGGGTGGTGAAGGGGATCTCCTCCACGAACAGCAGCTGCCCCTGCCCGGGTCCGTCGTGGACGAGGGCGTTCCAGCCCCGGCCCAGGGCGGCGGCCACGCCGTACGTCCACATGTCCACGTTCTGGCCGTCGCTGCCGTTGGTCAGGATCACGGTGGGGCGCGGTACGGCGGGACCGTCCGGGCGGAAGAACCACACCGGCAGGTGGGTCCGGCCGTACGGAACCTTCGCGCGGACGGCGGCGGGCGAGCACAGCTGGGTGAAGGTGTCCCAGGCCTTGCGCCCGGCCAGGTAGACGGCCTCCTCGTCACCGGGGTGGTCGGTGCCGAGCACGTAGAACAACGACTGCGCGTAGTACTGGGCGGCGCGCAGGGACCGGAAGCGACGGGTCTGCGAAGGGGCCTCGTGGCCGTGCCGGCCGGCGGCCGGGGGTGCGGCGAGCCGGTCCCCCCAGGCGCGGAAGGTGTCGCTGAACGTCTGCTCGGACAGACCGGCCGCGTTGATGGCGTTGACCGCCGTCAGGACCTCGCCCACCTCGGAGGCCCGCATCCCCGCGGCGCCCAGGGCGAGCAGGCCCGCGAAGTTGAAGCCGGGGTCGTCGAAGAGCTTCATCGCCCCGGGGGTGGGGTCCACGGCCTCGGCGGACGGCTTGGGCGCGGCGGCCGCGCTGCGGGCACCACCCCCGACGGCGAGCGCCCCCGCCCCCGCGGCGAGCCCGGTCAGAGCCGCGCGACGGGTGAGTGCGGAAGGCTGCAGCGGTGTACGAGCGGTCATGCAGCGGACCGTACGTCGGGCCCGTGACCGTCCCGGGTCGGCGCGCCCTCCCTTGCTCCGAACGGCCGCGCGCCGGCCGCCCGCCGGCCGGGGCCGTCAGCCCCTCCGCCGCCCCGTGCGCAGCACGCAGTCCCCGCAGAGGCCGCCCCCGGGCACCTGGTAGTAGAGGCAGCAGCTGCGCCGTACGAAGGCCACCCCGAGCCCTTCCTCGTGCAGGAAGGTGCCGGTGCCCCCCAGCGCTCCGCCGTCGGCCAGCAGGGCGCCCGCCAGCTCCACGGCCGCGCCGCCCGGCACCCGGTCGATCAGCACCCGCAACGCCCCGACGAGCCCGGACGCCGCGTTCCCCCGCAGGACCTTCGGCGAGACCCCGAAGCCCTCGCGCAGGCCCGCGTCGAGCACCGCCAGATTCGCCAGGACGTTCTCCCCGAGGGCTTCGGCCGGCAGACCGGGGGCGGGCTCGGGCAGCCACAGCTGGAGCGATCCCGCGTCCGGCAGCCGCCACCACACCCGGTCGGCGGCCAGGTCCGGAATCCGGCCGGACAGCGCCGCGCACCCGAGCCCCAGCGACCAGAGCCGGGAGGCGATCCCGAGCTGCGCGGTCGAGGCGGCCACCCGGCCGGGCCCGGTGCCGATCCGCCGGCCCACCTCGGCCACGTACGGCCCGAGCCGCTCCCCGTACAGCGCGGTGAGCGGGAGGAAACCGGGGCCGGGGGGCTCCGTCCCGAAGGGCACGGTGAAGAAGGGTCCTACGGCGGCCAGTCGCCGCAGTACGTCGTCCATGGGCGGAATGATCTCAGCGACGCGGGAGAGGGGTCAGGCCGGGTCCGGGGTCGCCCCGTCGAGGACCTCCAGGTAGTGCGGGTTGCGCATGATGCCGAGCACATTGCCGAAGGGATCGGTGACGGCGGCCGTGACGAAGCCCCCGTCACCGTGCGCGGTCACCGGCTGGTACTCCTCGGCCCCCAGGTCCAGCAGCCGCTGCCGCACCGCGGGCAGGTCGTCCACCGCCCAGTAGGCCACCGCTCCGCCGGGCTTGTCGGCCGCGCCCGGCGGGGCGTAGCGGCGGTCGACGATGCCCAGCTCCTGCTGGTGGTCGCCGATGCGGAACTCGGCGTACCCGGGGCGCTCGAAGTACGGGGCGATCCCGAGCACCTCGGTGTACCAGTTCTTCGCCGCCTCCAGGTCGTCGGCCCAGAAGTTGATCGTCGCGATCCCTCGCAGCATGAACGTCCTCCTCGACGGACGGAAACCTCGTCCCGACTCTACGGCGGACTCCCCCCGGGAGGGCCGTAGCAGACCCGGGTGGCGCAGTCGTACCTCCCCCGTGATCCCACCGTTCACGGACACACCGCCGACGACCATGTGTTCGATGTCGGGGCGGGTCGGCGCGGCGCCGGGACCGGCCGCGGGATCCGCTCGCCGGGCCTCGCTCGGGGGCACCGGACTTTTTTCACATCACCGCAGGTCAGGCGTGATCGAGCGGCGACAGGTGGTAGCCGGCACGGCCGTCCGGGGGGCCCATGTCGTGCGGTTGAAGGGATGTCCGTGGATCGTGATTACGGGTCCTCCGCGGCGGGGACCCAAGTCCCCGGAAATCAGTGTCGCGCCATTGCCAAATTGGGGGTTCAAGAGAGGACTTCGAGGAGCTACATTGAGCCACTCGCGTTCACCTGACAGCCGGTTGCCTTTCACTCGTGTTTTGCACGGGGGGCGACGTCATGGACGCAGACTGTGCAACCACCCCACCGCCCAGAAGGACCGAAGGCTCCGTGCCCGTACCCGTACACCTCGCGGGCCGCACCGTGCGGCTCGAGCCCCTCGCCCCCCACCACACCGAGGCTCTGGCCGTGGCCGGGGCCGAGGATCGTACGACTTACGCCTTCACTCCCGTGCCCCACGGGGTGCAGGCGTCACACGAGTACATCGAACGCGCCCTCGCCGATCAGGCCGCGGGTCGATCGCTCCCGTTCGCGGTGGTCAGAGCCACCGACGGGCGGGTCGTCGGTTCGACCCGGTTCCTGGAACTCGACTACTGGCAGGGGCCTCTGATCTGGCCCGCCGTGCCCGGAGTCCCGTTCGGCGATCCGGCGACGGCGATCCCCGATGCCGCCGAGATCGGCAATACCTGGCTGTCCCCGGGCGCCCAGGGAACCGGCATCAACACCGAGGCGAAGCTGCTCATGCTCCGCCATGCCTTCGAGACCTGGGGGGTACGGCGCATCTCGCTGCGCGCTGACGCGCGCAACGGCCGTTCGAGAGCCGCGATGGAACGGCTGGGCTTCACCTGCGAGGGGGTCCGCCGGGCCCATTCTCGGGGTCTGGACGGTGCCGTCCGCAGTACGGCCTTCTACTCGATCCTCGACGAGGAGTGGCCGGCCGTCCGGTCGATCGTCGAGCTGAGGCTGTCGGCGGGTGCGCAGCGCAAGCGGCGCCGCAAGACGCTCATCCCCGCGTAACCCGTCGGGCCGGACGGAAGAACGGTCCTGCCTCCCGGCCCTCGCCGCGGCCTCCTCACCCGAGGAAGGCCGGGGCGAGGGCCGAGTCCATGAGCCGGGCGGGGGCGCCGCTCCCGTCGGCCGGTACGGCGTACAGGTCGGCGCCGAAGTCTCCCGGCAGGGCGTAGACGACGGTCCGGTCGTCGCTCCACACCACCTGATCGTCGACGCTGCGCTCCTCGGCGAGCGGGGTCTCGGCGCCGGAGGCCAGGTCCAGGGCGTACAGCCGCCACGGCGCCTCGGCCGGCAGCCCCGGCACGCGCTTCTTGAACACCACCCGGGTGCCGTCCGGGGACAGGGACGGGCACTCGACGTTCTCGCGCAGGGTGGTCACGGTGCGCTCGCCCAGGTCCCCGCGGACCAGGTGGGTCCGGCCGCCGGTGGCCAGCGTCGCGTAGAAGGTCCGCTCGTCGGCGGCGAAGGTGACCCCCCAGAAGTTGACGTCGGCGCTGCGGTACGGCTTGCCGTCCTTCAGGATCGTGAAGTCCTCCAGCGAGGCCTCCAGCCTGCCCGTGCGCAGGTCGAGCACCGAGGTCCGTGTCGAGAAATTCGTACCGGCGTACGAGTCGCCGCCGACGAAGACCGTCCAGGCGGCGAGGTGCCCGCCCGGCGAGACCCGGGCCCGGGTGGGGAGACCGCCCAGCGGGTGGGCGGACACCTCCTTCAGGCCGGCGTCGAGCACGACGGCCCGATAACCCTCCTGAACCCCGCTCCGGTCCGCCTGGAGGCAGATCCCGGTGCCCCCCGCCGCGTGGAAGCGCAGGCAGCTCACCCCGGACGCGGTACGGGGCCCCCGCGGCGCGTCGGTCGCGACCGTGGCGAGCTCGTCCCGGTGCGGTCCCCAGGCCATGGTGCGGAACACGATCCGCCGGCCGCCGTCACCCGCGGCCAGCGAGACGGCGCCCGGGGTGACCGCCGGGCCGCCCACCCGGGCGTGGTCCTTCTCGTCGGCGCGGGAGGAGGCCCGCACGACGGCGAGTACGCCCACGGCCGCGAGCAGGACCACGGCGGTGGCCAGGATCAGGATCCGGCGCTGGAGCGTCATGGGATGACTCCGGGGCGGTGTGGGGTTCCGGGGCGGCGCGGGCGCACCATACCCAGCGGCCGTCGCAAGGGCCAGGCACACGGGCGGGCGGGTTCGTGAACTCCGGCGGGCGCACGGGCACCGGGCAATAGCCTCCCCCAGGGCACCCCAAGAGTAGGGAAAATGCGGAACCCTGACATGCTTTCGTTCATCCTTCGAACGGAAGGACCAGCAGTCAGACCACCCCGCCCCTTCTGGGGCAGCAGCAGCCGGAGAGCCACCGCACATGTCGTACGCACCCGACGGGCAGCAGTACCAGCCGTACCGGCCGGAAGGACAGATACCGCAGCCGCCCCACGGCGACCCGTACGCCCAGCCGTACGGACAGCAGCCGCACCGGCAGCCCCAGGGGCAGCAGGACCGGTACGGGCAGCAGGCGCAGTACGCACCGCAGGACCAGTACGAACAGACGGCGCGCTACGGGCCGCAGGACCTTTTCCCCGAGGAGCCGCCGCGCCGCCGCAAGGGACGCCGCTGGCTCATAGCCGGCGCCTCCGTGCTCGCGCTCGCCGGTATCGCCGCGCTCGTGCTGAACCACTACGAGATACCCCCGTTCACCGACAAGGGCTCGTCGGTGTCCTTCGGGCAGGGGCCCGCGGGTGGTGGCAAGAAGAACGACGCTCCCCCGCCGAACTCCAAGATGCTCATGCCGACCGGGCCGACCGCCGAGTTCAAGAACACGATGACCCTCGCCGACGGCACGCACGTGGCCGTCACCACGCTGGACGGCAAGAAGTCCGGCTTCAAGGGCAAGGTCTGGGTCTGGGCCCCCAAGGAGTACAACGACCCGAAGTTCGCCAAGAGCGGCTTCCCGGTCCTGATCGCCCTCCCGGGCGGCGCCGGTTATCCCAGCAACTACTGGATGGGCACCGACCTCGGTCTCCAGACCAGCGTCAGCAAGTGGTACGCGGAGGGCAAGAGCAAGCCCTTCATCCTGGCCATGCCGGTGCTCAACCCGGGGCCGGACGACAAGGGCGTCTACTGGGACGGCTCCGACATCCCCGGCCAGCCCAAGATGGGCACCTGGCTGACCGAGGACGTCCCGGACCTGATGAAGGCGAACTTCCGCACCGTCAAGTCCCGTGACGGGTGGGCCTTCATGGGCTCCTCCACGGGTGGTTTCGCGGGCCTGAAGGCCGTGCTGAAGCACCCGGACAAGTTCAAGGCCGTGATCGCCTCCGGCCCGGACATCGTCCCGGACTCCTCCCTGTGGAAGGGCCACGACAAGGAGAAGGCCGAGAACAACCCGGAGCTGCTGGCGAAGCACCTCATCGACACCAAGGGGCCCGAGATCTACCTCGCCTTCCAGGTCGGCGACAGCGAGAACAACAAGAAGACGCTGCCCGACGTGCAGAAGTTCGTCGCCACCTACGGCAACAAGGGCCCCATCCACGCCGAGTTGAAGGTCATCAAGGGCGGCCAGCACAACGCCAAGACCTATGTGCCGAACATGGGTGAGGGACCGATCCAGTTCATCAGCAAGGTCATGGAAGGGCCCGTCGAGTAACCACCGACGCGCGCGCACCATCGAGCTCCGGCCCGCCGAACACCTTCGGCGGGCCGTCGCCGTTCCAGGCCGGCCAACCGGGATCGCCCGTCACCGCGAACCGCACCCAGGCCGCGTGCATCTCGTCCGCCAGCGCCTGCGGGGTGTCGGGTCCGGCCAGCCAGGCGGACTCCGGCGCCGCGAGCGTGTCGAACACGAAGCCCAGCTCCAAGGCGTGACAGGCACCCAGGCCCGGAAGCCCGGAGGGCCAGGCGAACTCGTACAGGAAGCTCGGCGCCGCCCGCCGGGCCCCGGCGAGCCGGCGCAGCGGATCGCGCAGCAGCCGGTCGGTGAGCAGTTGTCCGGCGAGTTCGGCGGGACCGGCGGCGGGCAGCGTGGCGCGCAGCGCCCGTACGGCGGCCCGGTCCTTGCCGGAGCGGGCGCGGGCGAGCGCGACGGCGAGCGGGCCCAGCCGGTCCAGCAGCCGCATCCCGCCGGTGGGGGCGAGCCACAGCCGGTACTCGTCTCGGGTCCAGCCCAGGAGCAGCGGTACCTCGTCGGAGGCTGCCGCGGCGCACAGGATGTCGAGGGGGTCGGCCGGGATCGTGTCCGGGTCGGTGACCAGCCCGAAGGCGGGTCCGCCGACGAGCGGGCCGGATCGGCGCAGGACGGCCGCCTGGGCGGCGAGCAGGTCGGGCAGGGAGGTGGCCGTGAAGGCGGCGGCGGTGGCGTCGACCTTGAGCAGCGAGGCCATCCGGCGGACCATGGCACGGACCTTGGGGCGCGCCACGACCTCGGGGGCCCCGCTCTGCAGGACGGCGCGGGCGAAGAGCCCGGCCGCGCGCGGGGCGGCCAGGAGGGCGCCGATGCTGATGGCGCCGGCGGACTCGCCGAAGACGGTGATCCGGTCGGGGTCCCCGCCGAAGGCCGTGATGTTCTCGCGCACCCAGGCGAGGGCGGCGATCTGGTCCAGCAGGCCGCGGTTGGCGGGGGCGTCGGGGAAGAGGCCGTAGCCGAGGACCCCGAGCCGGAAGTTGCAGGAGACGAGCACGACCCCGTCGCGGGCGAAGGCGGAGCCGTCGTAGACGGGGACGGCCGAGGAGCCGCGGGTGTGGGCGCCGCCGTGGATCCAGACCATGACGGGCAGCCGGGCACCGGGGGCCGGGTCCGGGGTCCACACGTTCACGTTCAGGCAGTCGTCCCCGGCCACCACCGGGTCGGGCAGCAGGGCCGCGAAGGTGTCCGGGTAGGGCACCTTGGGCGCGGTGGGCCCGTAGGCGCCGCAGTCCCGCACGCCGTCCCAGGCGGCCGGGGGCGCGGGCGCCGCGAAGCGCAGGGCGCCGACGGGCGGGGCCGCGTACGGGATGCCCAGGAAGACCGCGGTCCCACGGGGGCCGGTCCGGCCCTCGACGACGCCGGCCGTGGTCCTGACCCGCGGTCGGTGGCTGCCGGCGGGCGCGTCCTCTGCGCTCATCTCGTCCTCCTGCGCTGACGATGCCGGTGGCGGTGCCCGTGCGACGGTCCCGCCGTGGCACCGTCGCACAGCCGTCCAACGGGTGACAAGGCGTGTCCGGGTCCGGGCCCGCCCCGGTTGGACGGGCATGCGATTCCTGCGTATCCACCATGCCGTGCCCGTCCTGCTTCTGGCCGGCGCAACGCTCCTGGCCGGTCCGGCGCGGGCCGCCGCCGGGTCCGACTTCCAGTACGTCGGCCAGGACGACCGGGTCCACGGCCTCACCGCCCCCCGGGGGTGCGTCGAGGCGGAGGGCGGCGGCGCTCGGGCCGTCACCAACGGGACCGGGAGCTCGGCGACCCTCTACGAGCGACCCGGGTGTTCGGGGCGGGTCCTGCGGGTCCTGCGGCCCGGTGAGGTCGGCCAGGTGCGGCCGTACTTCGCCTCCGTCCGGTTTTCCGTCACCGGGTAGGCGCATCGGCCGTGACCCCTCGGCCGCCCCCGCGTTGTATGCCATGTCAAATGCCACAGATTCTGTGGCGCCCCAGATATCTCATGAGGAGATCTTGATGTCGCGTATCGCGAAGGCATTCGCCATCACCGCTGTCACCGGTAGCGCCGTGGTCGCCGGTGCGGGTCTGGCTGTCGCCGATGCCGGAGCGCACGGTGCGGCGGTCGGCTCCCCCGGTGTCCTGTCGGGCAACCTGCTCCAGGTTCCGGTGCACGTCCCGGTCAACGTCTGCGGCAACACCGTGAACGTGATCGCCCTGCTGAACCCGGCGTTCGGCAACACCTGCGTCAACGCCTCCGGCGGCGGCGCCGACCACCACACCGAGGGTGGCGACTACGGCCACTGATGGCCTGATCGGCTGATCCGCTGATCCGCTGATCCGCCGATCGACGGAAGGGCCCCCGCCACCCGGCGGGGGCCCTTTCCCGTGTCCGCTGCGCGCGCACGCGCCGCACGCCACGTCATTCGTAGCGGTACAGGCCCTGGTGGCCGGACATCTCGCGCGGGGTGACGTTCCACGGCGGCATCGGCTCGTCGAGGGCGATCACCCGGCCGCGCTGGAGGTCGCCGACGGCGAGCGGGGCGGCGGGCAGGTAGCCGGAGCCGGGGTGCCGCTGCTGCCAGCGGTCCCAGATCAGGTCGACGAAGGCGTGGTGCAGCCAGAACGCCGGGTCGTTGGGCGCCGTACCTCCCGTCATGTGACCGCCGATCCACTGGTGGACCTTGTTGTGGTTGCGCCAGCGCTCGCTCCTGGGGGCCGACCAGCCTTCCAGCTTGTTGCGGAAGCCGCCCGCGGTGGCCGTGGAGTCCCAGGGGGAGACGTCGTAGGTCGGATCGTCGATCGCCCACCGGAGCTCGGCCGCGGTGGGCAGGGTGATCGGGTTCTGCGGCCGGCCGAGGTTGCGGGTGAGGAACGCGGACTCGGTGATGCCCACGGTCACCGTCCAGTTGCCCGCGTCGTAGGCGAACGGCCCGGTCATCACCTTGCGGTCGCTCGCGCGGCCGGTGCCGCCGAGGAAGTCGTCGGCCCAGAGGGAGGAGACCGGGCTGGTGTCGGTGGTCCAATCCCAGTACGGGACGCTCACGCCGGGGTCGATCTCCTGCAACTGCCGTTCGAACTCCAGCAGATACCGCCGGTGCCACGGGAAGAAGGACGGGGACATGTGCCCGACGCGCAGCTTGCGGGCGCGGTCGGGCACGAAGTACTTGTCGTGGGTGCGTACCAGGGCGTCGTAGGCGCCGTTGCGCTTGAGCTCCAGCACCGCCGCGGTGAACCGCTTCTTCTGGGTGCTGGTGAGGTTCTTCTGGTTCTGCCGAATGTGCAACGCGGGGCTCCTCCCGTTCCCGTGGGTCAGTCAGCCGTGGTGCGGGGCCGCGAAGGCGAGCTGGGCGGTGCCCAGTTCGTCGACGGCGGCCCGGGCCACTTCCAGTGGCGTGGAATAGGACTGGAAGTGGTTGATCCCGCTGAGGTAACTGCCGTCGGCCCGGCGCATGACGTGCAGCGGGCGGCCGTCGATCCGGACCCCGGCGACGTCGACGGCGATGTGCCGGCCGCGGTAGGTCTCCTCCTCGGCCAGCGGAGCCGGGGTGACGGTCTGCCGGGGGCGCCGGGCGCGCAGTACGGGGGCCAGCGCCGCGGCCGTACCGGCGAGCACGGCCGCGGTGAAGGCCGTACGGAGAACGGCGCGGCGGGTCAGTGGTGCGGCGGGCGATGCTGCGGACATACGGACTCCCTCGCTCGGTGGCCGGCGGCTACGGGTCTAACGCCGCGCGGCGGGCGAGGTCACCGGTGGGCGCGCCCGAGCTGCTTGTAGAACAGGGTCGTGGGGTGGAGCCGGCCCTCCGGGTCGGTGGCGTAGTCGGGGATGGTGCCGGCCTCCGTCCAGCCCGCGGAGCGGTAGACGCGTTCGGCCCCGCTGCCGGTCTCGGTGTCCAGGAAGAGCAGCACCACCCCGGCGCGGGCGGCGGCCGACTCGGCCTCGACGAGCAGGGCGCGGGCGGTGCCCCGACCGCGGGCGGCCGGGTGGACCATGAGTTTGCGCAGTTCGGCGCGGTGGCGGCCGTTCGCCTTGGTCTCCCGGTACCAGCTGACGGTGCCGTCGATCCGGCCGTCGTCACCGGTGCGGGAGACCCACAGGGCGAGGGAGCCGTCCTCGACGGCGGGCAGCAGGGAGTCCCACCAGGCGGCGGCGCCGTGCCGGTCCAGCCCGGCGAGGAAGCCGAGGGAGGAGCCGCCGTCGACCACGGAGAGGAGCAGGGCGGCGAGTTCGTCGCGGTGGGCGCGCAGCGCGGTGGCGGAGAGCGCGGTGATGGTGGCCGTCATGGGGCGAGGATAGGGACCGGCCGGTGGCCCACCGCCGGCGGGGCGGTGGGTCGCGGCCGTCGTGCGGCGCTGCCGTGGCGCCCCGGCCGGCCCGGTGTCGGGCCTGCCGGGGCGCCACGGCTCACGGTGCGGGCAGTTCCGCGAAGTCCGCGACCAGACCCCGGTGGTGGCCCGCCGTGCCCAGGGCCAGGGAGTCGGCCTTGGCCCGCTTGAGGTAGAGGTGGGCCGGGTGTTCCCAGGTCATGCCGATGCCGCCGTGCAGCTGTACGCACTCCTCGGCGGCCCGGACGGCCACGCCCGAGCAGTAGGCCTGGGCCACGGCGACCGTCAGCGGGGCGTCGGGGGCCGAGGTGGCGAGGGCGTCGGCCGCGGCACGCGCCGCCGCACGCGCGGAGGCCACGTCGAGCCAGAGCCGGGCGAGGCGGTGCTTGAGGGCCTGGAAGGAGCCGACGGGGCGGTTGAACTGGTGGCGGCCCCGGACGTGGCCGACGGTCTCCGTCAGGCACCACTCGGCGATCCCGAGCTGTTCGGAGGCGAGGAGTCCGGCCCCGGAGAGCAGGGCTCCGGCGATGGCCGCCCGGGCCGTTCCCAGGTCGGCCAGGCGGGTGCCCGCGGCCGCTTCCAGCGTGACGGTGGCGAGCGGGCGGGTCAGGTCCAGCGGGACGCTCGGGGCCAGCCGGGCCGCTGCGGCCGGGACGGCGTGGAGCCCGGTGTCGGCGAGGACCAGCAGGACGTCGGCGGCCACCGCGTCCGCCACGGAGGTGACCGTGCCGGTCAGGATCCCGTCGCCGAGGTCCCGGACGGGGGCCGGGAGGGGCGCGCCCGGGGCCAGCGTCAGCGGCACGGCGGGGACGCACACCGTGCTGCCGGAGGCCAACTCCCGCAGCAGCGGGGCGGCTTCCGCGGTGTCGCAGCCGAGCAGGATCTCCGTGGCGAGGACGGCGCTGGTCAGGTAGGGCGCGGGCGCCACGGCCCGGCCCAGCTCCTCCAGGACCACGGCCGCCTCGCGGTGGCTCGCGCCCTGCCCGCCGAGCTTCTCGGGCACGAGGAGCCCGGCCGCGCCGATCCCGGCGGCCAGGGTGTGCCAGAGCGCCGGGTCGTGCGGGCTGCCGGTCTCGGCCCGGTCCAGGACGCTCCTCGCGTCGCTGCGGTCGGTGAGGAGGGCGCGTACGGCGGAGCGGAGCTCCTCCTCGGCCTCGGAGTAGAGCAGGTCGGTCGGTGCCGCCGCGGTGGTCATCGGCTCAGGTCCTTCCAGGCGAGGTCCTTGTCGTCGCGCGGCTCGGGGGGCAGGCCGAGGACGCGTTCGGCGACGATGTTGAGGAGGATTTCGCTGGTGCCGCCCTCGATGCTGTTGCCCTTGGCGCGCAGGTAGCGGTAGCCGGCCTCGCGGCCGGTGAAGTCGACGCCTTCGGGCCGGCGCATGGTCCAGTCGTCGTACAGGAGGCCCTCCTCCGCGAGGAGTTCGACCTCCAGTCCGCTGATCTCCTGGTTGAGCCGGGCGAAGGTGAGCTTCATGCCCGATCCCTCGGGGCCGGGCTGTCCGGCGACGAGCTGCTGACGCAGCCGTTCCCCGGTGAGGCGGGCGACCTCGGCCTCGACCCACAGTTCCAGCAGCCGCTGGTGGAGGGCGTGGGTGCGCAGCTCGGGACGTTCGCGCCAGGCGGCGGCGACGGGGGCGATCATGCCGCCCTCGCGTGGGATGCGCATGCCGCCGATGGAGACCCGTTCGTTCATCAGGGTGGTGCGGGCGACCGCCCAGCCCTCGCCGACGGCGCCGAGGCGGTGGGAGTCGGGGATGCGGACGCCGGTGAGGAAGACCTCGTTGAACTCGGCCTCGCCGGTGATCTGGCGCAGCGGCCGGACCTCGACGCCCGGGGCGTGCATGTCGCAGAGGAAGTAGGTGATGCCCTGGTGCTTGGGGAGCCCGGGGTCGGTGCGGGCGATCAGGATGGCCCAGCGGGCGGTGTGGGCGCTGGAGGTCCACACCTTCTGCCCGTCGACGATCCAGTCGCCGGAGCCGCTCTCGCGGACCGCGCGGGTGCCGAGCGCGGCGAGGTCGGAGCCGGCGCCGGGCTCGCTGAAGAGCTGGCACCAGACCTCCTCACCGGTCCACAGGGGGCGCAGGAAGCTCCGCTTCTGCTCGTCGGTGCCGTAGGCGAGGATCGTGGGGGCGGCCATGCCGAGGCCGATGCCGATGCGGCGCGGGTCGTTGTCGGGGGCGCCGGCGGCTTCCAGTGCGGCGTCGACGACGACCTGGAGGGAGCGGGGCGCGCCGAGGCCGCCGAGGCCCTCGGGGTAGTGGACCCAGGCGAGTCCGGCGTCGAAGCGGGCGCGCAGGAACGCGCCGCGGTCGGTGTCGGCGGGCGGGTGGGCGGCGAGCAGGCCCTGGACGCGGGTGAGCAGGTGCTCCGCGGTGATCACGGTCATCGGGTCACACCCGGCTGCCGGGGCATGGCCAGGACGACGCGGCCGGTGGTGGTCCCGTCGGCGAGGCGCTGTACGGCGTCGGCGACGGCGGGGAGTGCGACGAGTTCGCTGATGAGGGGCTTGATGGCGCCTTCGTCGGCGAGGCGGGTG
This sequence comes from Streptomyces virginiae, assembly GCF_041432505.1. GTDB lineage: Bacteria > Actinomycetota > Actinomycetes > Streptomycetales > Streptomycetaceae > Streptomyces > Streptomyces virginiae_A. The sequence goes on along the minus strand of NZ_CP107871.1, from coordinate 8,296,219 downwards.
AGTTCGGTGTGGCAGGCCAGGATCGCGGCCGGGTCCTTGGTCGCGTAGAGGCCCCAGTGGAGGCCGAGGATCGCGTAGTTCTTGACGAGGGCGTGGTTGAGGGCGGGGGTGGGGATGGTGCCGCTCGCGAAGCCGACGACGACGATGCGGCCCTCGAAGGCCACGCACCTGGCGGAGGCGGTGTACGAGTCGCCGCCGACGGGGTCGTAGACCACGTCGGCTCCGCGCCCGCCGGTGAACTCCTTCACGCGGGAGACGACGTCCTCGGTCGTCCGGTCGATCACCAGGTCGCAGCCGAGTTCCTCCGCGGCGGACACCTTGGTCTTGCCGCCTACGACCCCGATGACGGTGGCGCCCGCGGCCTTGCCGAGCTGGACGGCGGCGCTGCCGACGCCACCGGCGGCGGCGTGTACGAGGAGGGTCTCGCCCGGCTGGAGGCGCGCCCGGCGGTGCAGGCCGAACCAGCCGGTCTGGTAGCCGATGTGCAGGGCGGCGGCCTGGGCGTCGTTCAGGCTCTCGGGGGCCGGCAGCAGGGCCCGCTCGGAGGCGATCACGTACTCGGCGAAGCCGCCGTGGGGCAGGCTCGGGGTGGCGATGACGCGGCGGCCGTCGTCGGTGAGGCCGCAGATCTCGACGCCGGGGGTGAAGGGCAGCGGCGGGCGGATCTGGTACTGGCCGCGGACGAGCAGCGCGTCGGGGAAGTTGAGGTTCGCCGCGAGCACCTGCAGCCGCACCTCGCCCTCGCCCGGGACCGGTTCGGGAATCTCTTCGAGGCGCAGGGCCTCTCGGGGTTCGCCGGGGGTATGTACTCGCCATGCCTGCATCCGGGGCCTCCAGCCGCCGTCGATGAACCACGCTCCGCGCGCATACTAAGCGGTCGCTTGCCCTTCTGTGAACCGTCGGTCGGGAGGGAGAACCGTCGCGTCCGGTTCAACACGCGTCATTCAGGCCACATCCGTCTCAAGATCAGGCAACATGTGGCGTGCACGTGTCATGACTCAACGGGGAACAGCACCTGTCCAGGGGGGACCACCACATGAGAAGAAGCATGTCCGCGGCCGTCGCCGCCGTCGTTCTGACCGGCCTGATCACCGCCGCCGGCCCGGCCGTGGCGGCCGACGCGAAGTGCACACCGAAGATCCAGGTACTCGGCTCGATCGGCGACGAGTCGTACGCGCGCGACGTGATGCAAAGCCAGGGCGTCTTCGACCTCGGCGCGGGCGACCTCGCCGTCGGCGTCTCGGGCCACAAGCCCGTCTACTGGACCGGCACCACCGTGCACCGGGTCCCGCTGACCGACCCGAACCAGACGGGGCAGGTGCTCGCCGTCAACGCGCACGGCCTGATGGTGGGCGTCCTGCGCGTCTTCGGGGGCACCTCCCCCCTGTTCACGTACCAGGCGGGCGCCGCGTCGATCACCCTGCTGCCGGGCAGTGACGGCTCCTACCTGGAGGCCGACATCAACGACGCCGGATTCGTGGTCTCCCGCGCCGACGGCGGGACCGGCGCCGTCTGGAAGGACGGCCAGAAGGTCCGCGAGCTGCCCGTCCCGGCCGACGCCGGCCCGGAGACCCGGATCACGATGGTCACCGGCATCAACAATCAGGGCGACATCCTGGGCATGGCGACGCAGGACCACGAGGTCCCCGAGACCGGCCAGCACCTGGAGGGCACCCACCCGGTGCTGTGGCCGGGGGACGGCACGGCCGCCCGGCTGCTGGCTCCCGTCGGGAACGACAGCTACGTCCAGGACATCGACGAGAGCCGCCGGGTCGTCGGCTACGACTGGGCCGGACCGTGGCACGAGTACACCCCCGTGATCTGGGAGCCCCCGCTCACCGGGCCTGTCACCTCCCCCGGGGGCCTGAGCTCGCACCCGTACGCCACGTTCGAGGCGATCAGCGCGCACACGAACCTCACCGTCGGCACGGCCAAGTTCCACCCGGAGCAGCTGACCCTGCCGGACCAGGCGCTGCTGCGGTCCGGCTCCGGGCCGGTCAAGGCCCTGCCGCGGCTGGCCGCGGGCGGGGCGAGCATGGCCGACGCGGTCTCGGACACGGACCGGGTCGGCGGGGCGGCCGTGAACGCGAAGGGCAAGCTCAAGCCGGTGATCTGGACCTGCGCAACCAAGCAGGCGTACAACCCGGGCAGCTGAGCCGCCCTTCCGGAGCGTGCCCGATCCTGCTCGGGCACGCTCCGGGGATGGTGATCTGAGCGCCCACGCGCTATCGATGGGCGCATGGAGAACCCTCCGCGCGGGCTGCCCGTGCCACCGGCGCTCGGCGCCGCCGCCCTGCCCCCCGGTACCTACGCGGGGCAGGTGGTCCTCGTGACCGGCGGTGGCACCGGGCTGGGCAAGGCCATCGCCACCGAGTTCGCCCGGCTCGGCGCGGATCTGGTGATCGCGAGCCGGCGCGCCGAGCAGCTCAAGGCGGCGCGGGAGGAGTTGGCGGCCGTCCCCGGCGCGGGCCGGGTGACGGCCGCCGTCTGCGACATCCGGGATCCGGAGCGGGTCGCCGACGTCTTCGACGCCGCGCAGGCGGCCTTCGGCCTGCCCGACGTGCTGGTCAACAACGCCGCCGCGAACTTCCCCTCCCCCGCCGAGGACCTCTCGCCCAACGCCTGGCGGGCGGTGGTCGACATCACGCTGACGGGGACCTGGTTCATGACGCGCGAGTTCGGCCGCCGCCACCTCGCCGCGGGCACCGGCGGCTCGATCGTGAACATCGGCGCCTCGTACGCCTGGACGGGCGGGCCGGGCTTCGCCCACAGCGCCGCGGCCAAGGCGGGGGTGAAGAGCCTCGTGGAGACGCTCGCCGTCGAGTGGGGCCCGTACGGCATCCAGATCAACGGGCTCGTCCCCGGGCTGTTCCCGCACGGGGACATGAGCGAGGACATCCGGGGCGGCCTGGAACGTGCCGCGCCCGACGCGAAGGACGCCCGGCAGCCCGCCCTGCGCGTCGGCGCGCCGCGCGAACTGGGCTGGGCGGCCACCTTCCTGGCCTCGCCGTACGCCCGGTTCGTCACCGGGCACACCCTGGTGGTGGACGGGGCGAACTGGCAGCGCCGCTCGGTGGTCAACCCCGAGGTGGTCCCGGTCCGCACCCAGCTGGGCCGCGGCCCGTTCACCTCCTCCCCCTGAGCACCGGTTGTCGGTGGGCGGTGCGAGGATCGGGGCATGTCTCTCGCCGAACTGACCCTTGACCGCTGGCGTTCGCTCGACCTGGCCGCCGCCGGACGCTTCGCCGACGAGGCCGCCACGCAGGTGGGCGGCCGGGTGGTACTGCTCGACACCGTCGAGCACCTCGGCCGCCCGCTGCACCGCGTACTTGTCGAGCGCGAGGGGCGCCGGTTCGCCCTCGTACCCGGCGGGAGCGTGCGGCTGGGCTTCGACCTGGACGCCTGGGAGCCGACTCCCGCGCAGGCCGCCGACTTCGCGGAGAGCGTGGAGGAGGGGTACGGGTACGGGCACGAGGACCTCAAGGCCTATCTCGCCGACGTACTCAGCCCGCCGCGCACCGCGACGCTCGCGACGGTGCTCATGGCCGTGGAGGACGAGGCCCTGACCGAGCCCGTGGCGGCCATGCCGGCCGCCCTGGCCGCGCACGGGCTGCGGATACCGGGCGCCGACGAGTGGGAGCACGCGTGCGGGGCCGGGGCCGGCACCCTGTTCCGGTGGGGGAACGAGTGCCCCCTGGACGAGCCCTCGTACGGCAGCGGGGGCGTGCGCCACCGGCCGAACGCCTTCGGGCTGCGCATCGCCTACGACAGCTACGGCACGGAGCTGAGCGGGGACCCGGGCGCGGTGCACGGCGGTGACGGCGGCGAGGCCGTCTGCGGCGGATACGGCGATCTCCTCGGGTGGCTGCCGCTGGCCACCGCCAACCGCAACCCGTACGCGGCCGAGTTCACCTACGGCCCGGACGGCGAGGGCATGTACGAGGAGTTCTCGACCCGACCCGTGCTCAGCCTCCGCTGAACCGCGGAGGCCGACGGGCGGCCTTGGCCGTGTAGCCCTCCCGGCAGTCCTCCGAGGTGAGGGTGAGGGCCGCGGTCATCGCCACCCGGTCGAGGGCCGCCGGGAGGGCGGCGTCGGCGTAGCCGTCGATCGCGCGCTTGATGCCCTGGACCGCGAGCGGCGCGTTGTCGGCGATCTCCCGTGCCACGGCGCGGGAGGTGGCCTCCAGTTCCTCGCCGGGGACGAGCAGTTGGACCAGATGGAGCCGGTGCGCCGTCGCGGCGTCGATGCGCCGACCCGTCAGAGCCAGGTACTTGGCCCAGCCCGCACCCGCCTCGCGGGCGATGCGGAGGTCGCCGCCCGCGTCCACCGCGACACCCAGCCCGGCTTCCGGCAGGGCGAAGACGGCGTCCTCGGCCGCCACCCGGACATCGGCCATCAGCGCCAGCTCGAAGCCGAAGCCGAGGCAGTAGCCCTGGACGGCGGCCACCACCGGCTGCGGGAGGCGGGCGAGGACGGCGAACCGCTCGTGCACCCAGCGGATGCCCTCGTAGTAGTTGCGGGTGCGCTCGGCCGGGGAGCCGCCCGTGACGGCGCCGCCCGGCGCGGTCACGTCGATGCCCGCGCAGAAGGCCCGCCCCTCGGCGCGCAGCAGCACCGCCCGGACGGACGCGTCGAGGCGGATCCGGTCCGCGAGCAGGCCGAGCTGGCGGGTGGACTCCCAGCTCCAGCCGTTGAGCTTGTCCGGGCGGCACAGGGTGAGGACGGCGAGGCCGTCCGCGACCTCCAGCCGGATCCGCTCCTCACCCTCCGCGATCTCCGTGGAGATGGTGTCGATCACCGTGTCCCGCACCCCCGGCCCGATGGCTGACGACCCGTCGAACTGACGGATCGTCAGACTAGGGGTGGTCGGTCAGCGGGGGAAGACCTCGAACGCCACGGCCGGACGCCCGCCGAACCGGGCCGCGGCCTGCTGGGCGTTGCCGGTGAGGAAGGTCCGCACGTACTCCTCGGGGTCCTGGTCCGTGAGCACCTCGATGTACGCCTTGTGCTCCAGCAGGGACTTGATCGAACGCTCCAGCCCGGGGCCGGCGTCGACCGCGTGTGTCGGGGTGGTGGACCCGGCCACCGCGACCCAGCGCACGCCGTTCCAGGGCTCCAGGCCCTGCTCGATCAGCTCGGGGAAGATCCAGCGGTTCCCGGCATCACCGGCCGCGTCCAGCACGGCCCGGCCGACGGCCTTGTGGTCGGGAGTGTTCCAGTAGCCGCCGCCCTGCGCGCCGCCCCATGTGTCACGGTGGTTGAGCGTGACGATCAGCTCGGGCCGGTGCCGCCTGATGGCCGCCGCGATGTCCCGGCGCAGGTCGAGGCCGTACTCGACGACACCGTCGTGGTGGTCCAGGAACTCCACCTCGGACACCCCGACGACCGCCGCGCTCGCCCGCTGCTCCGCCTCGCGCAGCGGACCGCAGGTGGCGGGGGCGATGCTGTCGATGCCGGCCTCGCCGCGCGTGGCGAGGAGGTAGACGAACTCCCGGCCCCCGTCCGTCCAGTGCGCGATGGCCGCCGCGCACCCGTACTCCAGGTCGTCGGGGTGCGCGACGACCGCGAGGGCGCGCGTCCAGTCGGTGGGCATGGGCTGCAAGGCAGCCTGCTGATCAGGTTGTTCGGTCATGTCTCGCACCATAGGGGAATGGAGCGACATGGGCGGGTGGTGGCGCTGCTCGACGCCACGGGGATCTTCTTCGAGCCGGCCCGCACGGCCTTCCCGGGCGCGAGCGAGGCCGCGTGGGAGCGGGCCGGGCGACTGGACCCCGGCGCGATCGGGCCGGACGGGACCTGGGCGCTCGACTTCCGGTGCTTCGCGATCGCCCGGCCCGGCGGTCGCTGGGTGCTGGTGGACGCCGGGGTCGGACCGGCGCAGTCCCCCGCCGCCCCCTGGGCGCCGGTGCCGGGGCGGCTGCCGGACGCCCTCGCCGAGGTCGGCATCGCCCCGGCCGACGTGGAGGCGGTGATCCTGACCCACCTGCACGAGGACCACGCGGGCTGGTCGTCGGGGGCCGACGGGCAGCCGCTCTTCCCGGCGGCCCGGTACGTCGTACAGCGCGCGGAGGTGGCCGCCCTCGACCGGGCGGACCCGGTGTGGGACTGGACGGTGGCGCCGCTACGGGCGAGCGGGCAGCTGCACGAGGTGAACGGGATCCATCGGGCGGCCCCCGGCATCACCCTGCTGCCGACGCCCGGGCACACCCCGGGGCACCAGTCGGTGCTGGTGGACCAGGGCGCCGGGGCCCGGGACGTGGTGGTCACCGGGGACGTGCTGGTGCACGCGGTCCAGCTCGGCGACCCGGCGGTGCCGTACTCCCACGAGCGCGACCGGGAGACCGCCCGGGCCTCCCGGGAGGACCTGCTGGCACGGGCGAGGGAGCGCGGTGCCCTGCTGGCGACCGCGCACCTGACCCGCGCGTTCGTGGAACCCGGCTGACCGGGGCCCCGGCCGACCGCGCCTCGGCCGACCCGGGCCCCGGCCGGCTCAGATCTCGTCGCGGACCAGGGACAGCAGCCGGTCCAGGACGCGGGGGCCGCCCGCGCGGACGCCGTCGTGCTCGAACTCGTCCGTCACCCAGGTCCGCAGGCCCCGGACGGACCGGGCCGTCTCCAGCGAGTGCGCGGTGTCCACGTACATGTCGTCGTGGTAGACGGCGGCGGCCACCGGCACCTCGTTGGCGGCCAGGCGCGCCCGGTCGTAGAGGGGCTGCCAGCCGGTGCGGGCCGCCAGCAGTTCCGCGGTCTCGCGCAGCGGGGCCAGCGCCGGGTCGGTGGTGAAGTGCCAGGGGTGGATGGTCTCGCCGGTCAGGAGCAGCGGTTCGTCGCCCGCGAGCGCCTTGCCGGCGTCGAAGCGGGGGTGGTTCGCGCGTACCCGTTCGGCGGCCCAGGCGGTGGGCGCGGTGGGGTCCTGGGCGTAGATCGCCTCGTGGACCAGAGCGTAGAGGGGGTGCCCGGCGAAGGAGAGCTGGGCGCGGACCCCCTCCAGGAAGGCGTCGGAGAGGGTGGGTCCCGCGGGGGTCGGCACGAAGGCGTCCTCCAGCAGGTGGTGGAGCTGGTGGCTGCCGTCGCCCCCGCCGAGGAGGATGCCGAGGGACTGGAACCCCTCGACGGTGAGGCGGTGGCCGCCGGGGAGTTCGGTCGGGGTCTGCGCGAGGTGGGCGGCGATACGGCGGACGCGCTCGACGTCCATCGGGTACCGGGCATAGTGGGCCAGGTTCTTGCGTTCGATGCGGGGGTACGCGGCCTCGTACACCTCGTCGGCGGTGGCGGTCAGGGAGGGGAGGCCGCCCGTGACGAGCGCGGCGGTGAGGCCTTCGGGCGCGGTGGAGAGGTAGTGGATCGTGCAGAAGCCGCCGAAGCTCTGGCCGAGCACGGTCCAGGGCGCGCCGCCGGTCAGGCCGGGGCGGATGGCTTCGGCGTCGCGCACGATGGAGTCGGCGCGGAAGTGGGCGAGGTACTCCGCCTGCTGGGCGGGGGTGCCGCGCAGGGGCAGGGTCTGCCGGTTCACCGGGGTGGAGCGTCCGGTTCCGCGCTGGTCGAGGAGCAGCACCCGGTACTCGGTCAGCGCCCGCTCCAGCCAGGCCTGGCGGCCGATGAAGCGGCGGGCGCCGAAGCCGGGACCGCCCTCCAGGTAGAGCAGCCAGGGCAGCGTCTCGGGGTCCTTGCCGGCGGCCACGACCTCGCGGGCGTACAGCTCGATCCGCTCCCCGTCCGGGCGCGTGTGGTCCAGGGGGACGGAGAACCGGTGGTCGGTGACGACCGTGCCGGGCTGGCGGTAGCTGTGTGCGATGGTCACGGACGGCCCCCAGGGGTACGAGGAGATGAAGGACCGCGCCCCGGCCGGGTGGCGGCGGGGGCGCGGGGTGGTGGCCCCGAGTCTACGGAGGGCCGGGTCCGGCCCGGTGGGCCGGACGGGGTGTCAGAACTCGACGACCGAGCGGAGGACCTCGCCGCGCTCCATCCGGGCGAAGGCGTCCTCGACCCCGTCGAGCGGGATCGTCTCGGAGACGAAGGCGTCCAGGTCGAGGCGGCCCTGCAGGTAGAGGTCGATCAGCAGGGGGAAGTCGCGCTCGGGCAGGCAGTCGCCGTACCAGGAGGACTTCAGGGCGCCGCCGCGGCCGAAGACGTCGAGGAGCGGGAGTTCGAGCTTCATCTCCGGGGTCGGCACGCCCACCAGGACCACCGTCCCGGCCAGGTCGCGTGCGTAGAAGGCCTGCTGGTACGTCTCGGGGCGGCCCACGGCATCGATGACCACGTCGGCGCCGTTGCCGGCGGTGAGGCCCTGGATCGCCTTGACCACGTCGTCCGTGCGCCCGTTGACGGTGTGGGTGGCGCCCAGGCCCCGGGCCCACTCCAGCTTCCGGTCGTCCAGGTCCACCGCGATGATCTTCGAGGCGCCGGCGAGGCGGGCGCCGGCGACGGCCGCGTTGCCCACTCCCCCGCAGCCGATGACGGCGACGGAGTCGCCGCGCCCGACGTTGCCGGTGTTCAGGGCCGCGCCGAGGCCGGCCATCACCCCGCAGCCCAGGAGGCCCGCGGCGGCCGGGGCGGCCGCCGGGTCCACCTTGGTGCACTGGCCGGCCGCGACCAGGGTCTTCTCGGCGAAGGCGCCGATGCCGAGGGCCGGGGAGAGGGGGGTGCCGTCCTCCAGGGTCATGGGCTGGGTGGCGTTGTGCGTGGCGAAGCAGTACCAGGGGCGTCCGCGCTTGCAGGCGCGACAGGTGCCGCACACCGCGCGCCAGTTGAGGATCACGAAGTCACCGGGGGCCACGGACGTGACGTCCGGGCCGACCGATTCGACGACTCCGGCGGCCTCGTGGCCGAGGAGGAAGGGGAATTCGTCGTTGATCCCGCCCTCCCGGTAGTGCAGGTCGGTGTGGCAGACCCCGCAGGCCTGCACCCGGACGAGGGCCTCGCCGGGTCCCGGGTCGGGCACGAGGATCGTCGTCGTCTCCACCGGTGCGCCCTTGCTCCGGGCGATGACCCCTCGTACGCGATGTGTCACGTCGTACCCCGCTCTGATCGATTCCGTCTGGATCAACGAACGTACACGGACGGCACGCGGTACGGGAGTTGTGTCACGTTCCGGCGCGCGACCCGGCCAGATCCGGCGGTACGGCGGCCCGAAGTGCCGCGCCGAAGGCCGCCACGGCCGGGTGCGCGCCGGCCCCGCTGCGGAAGGCGAGGTTGGTACGCCGTTCCATGAGCAGGCGGGTGAGTCGTACGGCCGGGTCGGCCGGGCCCGTGACCCCGAGCTGGGGGACGACGGCCACCCCTTGGCCCGCCGCGACGAGGGCGAGCACGGTGGCGAACTCGTCGACCTGGTGGCGTACCCGTGGGGTGAAACCGGCGGCCTGGCATGCCCGGACGGTCATGGCGTGGCAGAGGGTGCCGGGGGTGGCGGTGATCCAGGGCGCCCGGGCGTGCGTACGCAGGACAGCGCCCTGGTCGGATCCGCCGGACGGGTCGGGGGCCTCGGCGGGGTGTGTCCCGGACGGGTCGGGGGCCTCGGTGGCGGGCGCGGCCAGGTACATCGCCTCGCCGTAGAGCGGTTCGGTGGCCAGTCCCGGCTCGGGCTCGGTGGGCACGAAGTCGTACTCGTGCACCAGGGCGACGTCCAGGTCCCCGGCCCGCAGGGCGTGCGCGACCGCCGCCGGGTCGGTCTCCGAGACCATCGGCTCCAGCCCCGGGTGGCGCCGGGCGAGGGCGATCAGCGCGGCCGGGACGATGGCCCGGGTGGCGGTGGGGAAGGCGCCGATCCGCAGGGCTCCGGCCAGGCCCCCGCGCGCCTCGGCGAGGTCGGCGTCGGCCTGCTCCAACCGTTCGAGGACGGCCTCGGCGTGTCGGACCAGGTTCTGACCGGCCGGGGTGAGGCGGACCCCGCGGCCGGTGCGCTCCAGCAGGGGCAGGCCGGCCTCCCGTTCGAGGACGTTGAGCTGCTGGGAGACCGCCGAAGGGCTGAAGGTGAGGGCCTCGGCGACGGCGGCGATGGTGCCACGGCGGGCGAGTTCGCGCAGCAGGCGTAGGCGTCGTACATCGAGCATCGGCTCAGCTTACGGGTCGCGTAAGAAAAGCGAACTGGATTTGATCCTTCGGGCGGGCGAGGCTCGTGGGCATGGCACAGGACATCGCGCAGGACATCGCAGAGACCCTCCCGTCGCACGGGATCCACGTACCGCTCGTCACCCCCTTCACCCGCGGCGGGGAGGTCGCCGTGGAGGCGCTGGAGGCGCTGGCCCACGAGGTGCTCGACGCGGGCGCCACCGGCATCGTCGCGCTCGGCACCACCGCGGAGACGGCCGGCCTCGACGAGGCGGAGCGGGATCTCGTCACGGAGGTGTGCGCCCGGGTCTGCGGGGAGCGGGGCGCTCCACTGACGGTCGGGGCGGGAGCCGGGGGCACCCGGGCCGCCGAGGCCTCGCTGGCCCGGCTGACCCGGTGGCCCGAGGTGCGGGCGGCGCTGGTGACCGTTCCGCCGTTCGTCCGGCCCGCGGCCGCCGGGGTGCTGGCGCACTTCACGCGGCTGGCCGAGGTGAGCCCGGTCCCGCTGATCGTCTATCACATCCCCTACCGCACGGGGCAGCCGCTCGACGCGGCCACGCTGCGGGCGCTCGGGGCGCTGCCGGGGGTCGCCGGGGTGAAGTACGCGGGTGGCGGCATCGGCGAGGAGGCGGTGGCGCTGCTCGGTGACCTGCCGTCCGGGTTCGAGGTGCTGGCCGGTGACGACGTGTACCTGTCCCCGCTGCTGGCGCTGGGTGCGGCGGGCGGGATCCTGGCCTCGGCACATCTGGCGACGGACCGCTTCGCGGAGCTCGCCGCGGCCTGGCGGGCGGGCGACGTGGCCAGGGCGAGGCCGCTGGGGCACGCGCTGGCCCGGATGTCGGCGGCGGCCTTCGCCGAGCCGAATCCGGCGGTGCTCAAGGGCGTCCTGCACGCCCAGGGGCGGATCCCGACCCCGGACGTCCGACTGCCCCTGCTGCCGGCCTCCCAGGGGGCGGTGGCGGCCGTGACGGCCGCCTTGGAGCGGCTGGGGTGACGGCGGAGCCGTCGAGGTGCCCCTGAGGCGACCGAGGCGGCCCGGAGGCGCCCTTGAGGTGCGCACCGGCCGGCAATACGCCGGAAAGAGTCCTTTATGGGCGATTTACCACCTACAGGCCGGTCGCCCGAATGAGGGTGCCCAAGAGCGGACTTGCCCGTATTGGCCGCCGGGCCGGCGACCCGTGATGTGAGCCACACCGAACACCTCAACATCATTTCCGCAGAACAGCCGATTCCCTTTTCCCGGAAAGGGAATCGGCTTTTGCACCGATACCCCTTCAAGGTCATTTACCCGGCCGATAGCGAGATGTCGATCTATCGGTGGAATTCGGGTCTTGTTCCCGCGTGGCGGGCTCGCCTACGGTCACCTCGTTCCTGGTGGTCAGCTGCCGAATACGGCCGCCGCCCGGGATCTCCCGTCCCCCCACGTGAGGAATTCCGCCATGCCTGCAAAGGGTAAGCACCGTCGGCCGAAGCACTACCGGATCACCCGCAAGCTGGCGCTCGCCGGCACCGGTGGCGCGGCCCTCACTCTCCCGCTGATCAGCGCCACCTCCGCCGGGGCGGTGGAGACGGCCGCCGCCCCCACCACGTATTCCGTGGTCGCGGGCGACACCCTTTCGGAGATCGCGGCGAAGCATTCCCTGAGCGGCGGCTGGCAGCAGCTCTACGCGGCGAACCGGAGCGTCGTCGGCGACGACCCGTCGATCATCCGGCCCGGCATCAAACTGAAGCTCGGCGTCCAGGCGGAGACCGAGCGTGCGAGCCGGTCCGCCGCCCGGACCACCCTCACGCCCGCGGCCGCGCCCGCCGCGAAGCCCGCGGCCAAGCCCGCCACCACCTACGCGAACAATCTCGACGGGTGGATCCGCGAGTCGCTCGACGTCATGGCGAAGCACGGCATTCCCGGTTCCTACAACGGAATTCACCGCAATGTGATGCGCGAGTCCTCGGGCAATCCGCTGGCGATCAACAACTGGGACATCAACGCCCGCAACGGAATCCCGTCCAAGGGGCTGCTCCAGGTCATCGACCCGACCTTCCGCGCCTACCACGTGCCCGGCACCTCGCAGAACTCCTACGACCCGGTCGCCAACATCACCGCCGCCTGCAACTACGCGGCCGCGCGCTACGGCTCGATCGACAACGTCAACGGGCCCTACTAGGAATCTCCCCGCGCCGGTTCACACCGGACGACGCCGGGCGGCGCGGACGAGGATCCGCAGGGGCGCCGCCGGGCCGTATCCGATGTGCCGGCGCAGGGCGGCGTCGACGAACCGCCGCCGGCCCGCGGCCTGTTCCGGGTCGGGGCCGGCGGGTCAGAACTTGGTGGCCTTCTTGACCTTGCCGTCGATGCCCGCGAGCAGATAGCCGCCACGACCGTACTCGTCGGTGACGTAGGGCCGCATGCAGGGGACCTGATCCATCATCCAGGGGTCGATGATCACATAGGTCGAGGTCGGCTTCTCGACGCCGAACTCCTTCTTCGACTGCTCCAGCAGGCCCGGCACCGCGTCCCAGTTGACGGCCGCCATGTCGATGAGCGGCTCACCCTCCTCCACCGTGCCGTCCGGGCCCGTGCGCCGGGCGGCGCCGTCGCGGTACTGCCAGGCGTCGACGGTGTCGGCGCCGGGGGCGGTGGGGATCGACGCGAGGACGTAGCCCTCGTAGACCGTGAGGTCGACGAAGGTGGTGGTGCCGGTCTTCTCCTTGAGCGCGTCCAGCGCGATCCGGATGTTCTGCGGGGTGAGCATGCTGCCGCGGGCCGTGACGCTCTTGGACGTGCTCGCCTTCGCGCCCGGGGTGGAAGCCGGGGTGCCGGCCGGGGTGGCGACGGCGGGCCGGGTGGCACGGGAATCGGCCACGTCGTCGTCGCCGGACTTCCCGTCGGGCATCCACTGGACGATCCCGACGACCGCGGCCGCCAGCACCGCCGTGAGGGCCGCGCCGATCAGGGCCGGGCGCCTGCGCGGTGCGTTCGTCAGCGGGACGGGCGTGGTGGGGGCCCCGTACGGGGAGCCGCCCTGGCCGAACGGGGGCGGGGTGGGCGGGCCGTACGGGCCGCCGTACGGGCCGTACTGACCCGGGACGGCGGGCGCGGCAGGCGCGACCGGGACGGAGACGGCCGGCGCGGCGGCGACCGGCGCCACGACCGCCGCGTGTCCGGATCCGAGAGCGGCGCTCGCGTCCCGGAGCAGTTGTTCCAGCTGGGCCCCGTCGGGCCGCGCGGCCGGGTCCCGTACGAGCAGCCGTTCCAGTACGGGCGCCAGCGGGCCGGAGCGCACGGGCGCCGGGATCGGCTCGTCGAGCACGGCGACGACCGTGGCCAGGCTGGTGGCCCGGCGCAGCGGGTGGACGCCCTCGGCGGCCACGTAGAGCAGCATGCCGAGCGACCACAGATCGGAGGCGGCCAGCCCCTCCTCCCCGCGGACGCGTTCGGGCGCGATGTACTCGGGCGAGCCGATCAGCACCCCGGTGGAGGTGAGTCCGGTCGAATCGTGGAGGGCGGCGATGCCGAAGTCGGTGAGCACCGCCGACCCGCTGGGCCGCAGCAGCACGTTGGCGGGCTTCACGTCGCGGTGGAGCACGCCTTCGGCGTGCGCGGCGCGCAGCGCGGAGAGCACGTCGAGGCCGAGCCGTACCACCTCGGCGGGCGGCATGGGGCCGGACTCCAGGCGGTCGTGCAGGGAGCCGCCCCGGACCATCTCCATGACGATCCACGGGTGTCCGTCGGTGCCCTGCGCGGGCTCGACGATGTGGTGGATCGTCACGACGTGGGGGTGGGCGAGGCGGGCGAGGGCGCGGGCCTCGCGGACGGCCCGTTCGCGCATCTGATCCGCGAGACCGGGCTGGGCGGCGGCGGTCGCCGGGTCCGGCGGGCGCACCTCCTTGAGCGCGACCTCGCGGTGCAGGGCGATGTCGCGGGCGCGCCACACCGTACCCATGCCCCCGCTGCCCAGGGGTGCGACCAGCTCGAAACGGCCGTCGATCAGCTGTCTGCCGGCCTCACTCGTATCCATGGCCGCTCATCGTAAGGGGCGGCCGGCTCAGCAGTGTCGGCGGTCCACCGTGAGCGTGCCCTGGACGGTGGCCACCGTTCGGTCGTAACAGCCGCCGGGTGCGGCGGACCCGTATAACCGGTAGCGGGAGGTGGTGGTGGCGACCGCGTGCCGCTGGTCGCGCGGGACGTTCGCGGTGTAGGTGGCGTCGCCGGTGTACCGGTCGTCGAGCCGGGAGCTGTCGACGGTCCGCCCGCCGCGCCGGGTGACGGTGTCGGCGCGGTCGCCGAGCGAGAGGACGGTGCGCAGCCGGTCGCCGGCGCCGAGGGTGGTCTCGCCGTCCATCGTGTAGGTGCGGGTGGTCCGGGTGGTGGTGGGTCCGTGCGTCACGCTCTCCTCGTCGGTCCAGGTGGCGGTGAGCGCGTCCTGGTTCTCGCCGTCGGTCCAGCGGTGCACGGAGGTGTTCCGCACGGCGCGTGTGACGGTGGTGGCCACCCGGCCGTGGGAGGTGTTCAGGTGTCCGGCGACGGTCAGCCGGTGGCCGCCCTCGGTGTCCAGGCGGTGTTGCGCGCCGGGGGCGGCGGGGGTCCAGCGGGAGTGGCCGGTCGGATCGCTCCCCTCGTGCCGGGTCAGGGCGCCGGTGACGATCTCCCGGCCCTCGTCCTGCCAGAGCAGCAGGTTGGTGGGGGTGCTCCAGCCGCTCTGTCCGGCGGGGACCCCGGCGACGGAGACCTCGATCCGGTGCGGGCGGCCGTCGTTGAGGAGCGCGGCGTAGGGGGTGAGGTCGTAGCGGATCGGCTGGACGTCGAAGGCGCGCGGGCCGGGGGTGACGTACCAGAGGAAGGGGTTGGACCAGCCTCCGGTCCAGACGGTGGGGAAGGGCGCGGCGATGCCCGCGAGTTGTCCGTCGACCGAGACGCGGACCTCGCGGTAGGGGCCGTCGGCGGCCTTGCAGGAGTACGGGGCGGCGTCCGGGGTGGTCATGTACCAGTACTCCTCGCAGCCGCCGCCCGAGCCGGTGGCGTACACCTCGGCGAGGAGGCGCTCCGTGTTGCGGGGGGTGGTGACCGAGGGGGTGGTGAGGGGCAGGACGCGGTCGGGGGTGTCGGGGGCCCGGTCGCGGTCGTCGGCGGCGTAGAAGGTCAGGGTCACCTTGACGTCGATGACACCGGTGTAGGTGTCGTCGACGACGTTGCCGATGAGCATCTCGACGGGTTGCGGGCGGGCGAGGGTGTCGCGGTAGCGGGTGACGTCCTTCTCGACGGACCAGGTGATGCCGTCGGGCGAGGGTTGCGGGGTGGAGGTGCGCAGGATCTCGACCCCGCCGAGGGAGAGGTGGCCGAGGCGGTCGTACTGGCGGCCCTTGACCTTGCCGTCGAGGCGTAGGACCACCTTGGCCCAGCCGGTCGTGCCGCAGGCCGAGGGCGGTGTGTAGCTGCCCCGGTAGGGCGTGAAGTCGCGGAACTGCGCCTCCGCGAGGGTCACCCGGCAGGAGCGGGTGGCGGGTCGGGCGACGGGCGGGGCCGCGGTGATCGGGTCGTGCCAGTCGGTGCCGAACTCGGCGGGCGGCGGGTCCGCGACCGGGGTTCCGGCGGCGGACGCGGGTCCCGCGGCGGCCAGGGTGGCGGCGGTCAGCGCGATCGCGCCGAGGAGGCCGGTGATCCGGTGTCGTCGTCTCATGGGCCCGCAGTGAAACCCGGCCGGCCGGGGCCGGGCCAGGGCCGGTGCTCCGGCCCTGGCCGGTTCCGAACCGCCGGTCGGCTCGCGCGCGGACGTCAGCGGGGCAGGACGACCACGCCGTCGTCGTCGGCGTGGACGATGTCGCCGGCGCGGAAGGTGATGTCGCCGATGGTGACGGGCTCGTCGATCG
Organism: Streptomyces virginiae; assembly: GCF_041432505.1. Classification (GTDB taxonomy): domain Bacteria; phylum Actinomycetota; class Actinomycetes; order Streptomycetales; family Streptomycetaceae; genus Streptomyces; species Streptomyces virginiae_A. Next base: position 8,280,306 of record NZ_CP107871.1, on the reverse strand, counting down.
CGCCGTCGCCGCTCTTGCCGCTCTTGCGGGGGACCGTGCCGAGCGCCTTGACGCCGAGGTCGAGGCCGCCGAGGGCGACGCTGTCGCGGACCGAACCGTTGATGATCAGGCCGGCCCAGCCGTTGGCCTCGGCCGCGCCCGCGATGAGGTCGCCGACGAGGGCGGTACGCGGCGAGCCGCCGCCGTCCACGACGAGGACCGCGCCCTCGCCCGGCGTGTGGAGGAGGGTGCGCAGCAGCGCGTTGTCCTCGTGGCAGCGGACGGTCCGTACGGGTCCGGCGAAGAGCCGGCGGCCGCCGAACTGGCGGAACCCGGTGGCGCAGATGGCCAGGGACTCGCCGTACTCGTCGTACAGGTCGGCTGTGGGGACGGGGGTGACACTCATCTGGCTACCGGTTTCCTCGCTGCTCGTGCTCGTACGTCGCGGTGGTGCGGCCAGCGTAATCGGCCGAACATGCGGCGCGGCGGGGCGGTTCACCGGTGCCGGGGCCCGCGTCGGACATCGGCCGGAATCCGACGGGCGGCCCCGCGTTCGCGGGGCCGGATCGCTCGGGGCCGGGTCAGTCCCGGGAGTTGCCGAAGAGGATGCGGTAGCCGATCAGCAGGACCAGCGAGCCCGCGATGGCGGAGCCCCAGGTGGCGAGGTCGAAGAACTCGGTCTGGATGGGCTTGTCCAGGACCTTCGCCGACAGCCAGCCGCCGATGAAGGCGCCGGCGACGCCGATGAGGGTGGTCCCGATCAGGCCACCGGGGTCCCGGCCGGGCAGCAGGACCTTGGCGATGCCCCCGGCCAGCAGTCCCAGGATGATCCAGCTGACGATCCCCATGTCCAGTCACTCCGCTTCGGTCGTCCGGTCGTTCAGGTGTTCTCCCAGGAGGACGCGCGCGGGCGTGGATCGGTTCTCCGACGATCAGACCGCCACGCGGCCGACCTGCACGGGAAGCTCCGCGCCCGGGAGGTGGCCGGTGCCAGGACCCGGCCCGGCGGAGGGCGTCCGCGTGAGCAGGAGCACTCCGCGCGCGGCGAGGAAGGCTCCGGCTCCGGCCAACAACAGGCCCGGCACTCCGCCTTGCAGCCGTTCGCCGAGCAGGACCATGCCGATGACGGCCGCGGCCAGCGGGTTGGCCAGGTTCACCACGGCCAGCGGGGCGCCGAGTCCGCCGCGGTAGGCCCGCTGGGACAGCAGCATCCCGCCGACCGCGAAGACGACGACGAGCAGGGCCACCGCGACGACCCGGACGCTGAGCAGGGCTCCGCCGCGACCGGCCGCCACGGCCACCGTCTGGGTCAGGGCCGAGGCCGCCGCGGAGGCCAGCCCGGAGGCGGTCGCGTGGCGCAGGCCCGAGCGCGGGTCCTTGTCGGCGGTCAGCATGAGGATCACGGCGAGGGTCGCGCCGGAGACGGCCAGCGCCTCGATCAGCGTGAGGGTGTCGTCGGGAGCCGGCCCGGAGGCCGGGAGCAGCAGCAGGCCGAGCCCGGCGACGGTGGCCAGGGTGCCGCGCCATTCGGTGGCCGCCACGCGACGGCCGGCCCTGCGCGCCCCCAGCGGGACGGCGGCCACCAGGGTGAGCGCTCCGAGGGGCTGCACCAGGGTGAGGGGGCCGTACCGCAGGGCCGCCGCGTGCAGGAGCGCGGCGGCGGCGTTCAGCCCGGCCGACCACCACCAGGCGCCGGAGCCCAGCAGAGCTTTGGCGCTGCGCGCGACGGCGGCCCGGGCGAGCCGCTCCTGGGCGACGGCGGCGGCCGCGTAGGCCACGGCCGACGCGAGGCAGAGCCCGACGGCGAGGGCGGTGTCGTTCATTGTCCGGCTCCTACGGCCGCGTCCGCGCTCCGCGGGCGCGGCAGGCCTCGTACGGGGGTGTCCTGGACCGGCTCCGCGGTCGATCCCGGGTCCGGGCCGCCCGGGTCCCGGTCCGGCTCGCTCGGGCGCGGCTTCGGGACGAGCAGCAGGGCCGCCCAGAGGAGGACGGCGGCCACGACGGCGTCGAGCCAGTAGTGGTTGGCGGTGCCGACTATCACCAGCAGGGTCAGCAGCGGGTGGAGCAGCCACAGGAAGCGCCACCGCGAGGAGGTGGCGGCGATCATGCCGAGCGCGAGCATCAGCGCCCAGCCGAAGTGCAGCGATGGCATGGCGGCGAACTGGTTCGCCAGGGTGTCCTCGGCCGGTGCGGCCTTGTACACGGAGGGGCCGTAGACCTGGGCGGTGTCGATGAGCGCCGCGGCGTCGAGCAGGCGCGGGGGCGCGAGCGGGAAGGCCAGGTGGAGGGCGAGGGCGGCTCCGGTGAGTCCGGCGAGTACGCGGCGCGTCCACAGGTAATGGGCGGGGCGGCGGATGTAGAGCCAGATCAGGAAGAGCGCGGTCGCCGGGAAGTGGACGCCGGCGTAGTAGGTGTTCGCGGTGGTGACGAGGGCGTCCCCGTGCAGCAGCACCCGCTGTATCGCGCCCTCGCCGGGCAGGTGCAGGAAACGCTCGGCGTCCCAGATGCGCGCCGCGTTGCGGAAGGCGTCCTCGGTGCGGTCGGTCGAGAGCAGCCGGCCCGCCTTGTAGACGGTGAAGAATCCCGCGACGAGCAGCAGCTCGCGTATGAGGCGGCGGCGCGCGGCTCTCGGTCCGGCTGCCGGCTCGGCAGGTGTGGTGTGGGAGCTCATCCCCCGGTCTCTCTTCCTGTTTACGCGCACAGCGACACGCCAGTGTATCGATACATTGGCGTATCGATACGCTGGTGTACCGATACGGTCGCGTTCCCGTACACTTCCGTAGTGGAACCTGCCGCCGAGGCGCCCCCAGAGGAGAGCCGCATCCATGACGACGACGCCGTCCCCCGCGCGCCGCTCCAAGATCACCCCGGAGCGTGAGCAGGAGTTCTACGACGCCGTCCTGGAGCAGCTGCGCGAGCACGGCTACGAGGCCCTGACCATGGAGGGCGTCGCCGCCCGGGCCAGCTGCGGAAAGTCCACGCTCTACCGGCAGTGGAAGACCAAGCCCCAGCTCGTCGCCGCCGCCCTGCGCGCGGGCCGCCGCGGCACCCTCGTCGCCGTGGACACCGGCTCACTGGCGGGCGATCTCCGGGAAGCCGCCAAGATCGCGGCCGGCACCTCCGGCAGGGACACCCGCCTGACACAGGCCCTCGGGCACGCCGTGCTCAGTGACGAGGAACTCCAGGCCGCCCTGCGCGAGGCGCTGGTCGAGCCGGAACTGGCAGCGTTCGACGAGATGGTCGGACGGGCCGTGGCGCGCGGCGAGATCGACGCGGACCATCCGGCCGTGGAGTTCCTGCCCGCCCAGCTGATGGGCGTGCTCCGCATCCGGCCGGTGCTGGAGGGGCGGTACGCGGACGCCGACTACCTGGTCCGGTTCGTCGACGCCGTACTGCTCCCGTCCCTGGGTCTCACCCCTCCCGGCCCCACCGGACCCCCGGCCGACCAGGCCCCCTGAACCGGCGGGCCGCCGTCCTGATGACCTGACGGCGACCTGCCCGCGCTGCCTCGTGGGGACGGCGGCAGCGCGCCACCCGGATCGGGCGGCGACCACTCACCCCAGGAGTGGTCGCCGCCCGATCCGTGCGGCTCCGCGCCGGGCCCGGCGGCCGGCCTCAGCGGGGCGCGCCCATGGTCCGCGCGAACACCTCCGGGTCGGCCTCGAAACCGTGCAGCCGCAGGTCGAAGGACCAGGCGCCCGAGGCGTCGCGGGTGAACTCGGCGACGGTGGCAGCGGTGGCGGAGGCCACGGCCGTGAAGTCACCCTGGGCGAGGTCGGCGTGGCCCTCGCGGATCCGGTACCCGGTGCCGCCGATGTCGGCGAAGCTCTTCGTCCGGCCGGTCGCGCCGGCTTCGGCGTTCTGGATGACGACGCCCACCACCACCCGGCTCGACTCCGGCGCCATCCGGTTCAGCTCGATGGTCATCACCTCGTCGAAGCCGAAGCCCTGGCCGGTGTGACTGTCCCGGTTCAAGGTGATGGTTCCGTCGGGCGACCGGCTGCCGAAGTGCACCAGCTGGACCGGCGAACCGTGGAGGTCCTCGGCGCCGAAGACGGCGGCGACGATGTCGAGGTCGTTCGCGGGTGTGCCCGTCGGGCTGGGGTCCCACCGCAGCGCGAACTCCACCTTGGCCAGTCCCTTGCGTACACCGCTCACCGAACTCCCCCTTCGTTCACAGGCATTGCCCGCCCATGATCCCACGACCCCCCGGCCCGGCCCGAACGATCGTACGCTTCCGGCCATTTCGGCCGATTCGATCACCTCGGCCCGGATGGACCGTACGTACCGAATTCCGCAGCGGCGAAATAGGGACAAACCCGATGTGCGCCCTTCATCCCTTAGCGGCGTATTTCCATCCCGTCGCGCCACGGGCGTTCTTGGGCCGCCCTTTTCTCCCGCTACGCCCCGGGGCCACCGCATGATCTGCGGCTGAACCGGATCGTTATCCTCAAGTTTTCCTCAAATCTAGTGACGGTGAGCCCGTCCGCTTCCTAGCTTCCTCGTACACGCGTCCCCACGTCCCCACATTCGCGCGGTTTCACACGCCCCCGGCGATCCCGGTGACGCGTCCCGCGTTCCCCAGGAAAGAGTTCAGCATGAAGGTTCCCCAGGCCGGTGCGGTCGCCGCAGTGATCGCGATCGCCCTGACCGCCTCCGGGTGCGTCTTCGACGATGGGGACCAGGGAGACGAGACCCTCTCCATCGGCATCAAGTTCGACCAGCCTGGCATAGGCATGCGGGAAACCGACGGCACCTTCACCGGATTCGACGTCGATGTCGCGACATACGTCGCCAAGGAACTCGGCTACAAGCCGAACAAGATCGAATTCAAGCAGGTCTACAGCAACGACCGCGAACTGCTGATCCAGTACAACGAGGTCAAGTTCGTCGTCGCGAGCTATTCGATCAACGAGAAGCGCAAGGAGAAGGTCGACTTCGCCGGCCCGTATTTCGTCGCGCACCAGGACCTGATGACCCGCGCCAACGACGGTTCGATCGCCAAGGCCGAGGACCTCAATTCGAAGAGCCTGTGCTCGGTCAGCGGCTCCACCTCGGCCGAGAACCTGCGCAAGAACCTCGCCCCCAAGGCGGGCCTGCTGGAGATGAGCGGCTACGCGGACTGCGTCGTCGCGCTCCAGGAGAGCCGGGTCGACGCCATGACCACCGACAACTCCATCCTGGCCGGGTACGCCGCCCGTAAGGGCAACGAGGGCAAGTTCAAGCTGCTCGGCACGAGCCTGAGCAACGAGAACTACGGCATCGGGGTCAAGAAGGGCAACAAGGAACTCCAGCGCAAGATCAACGACGCGCTGAAGAAGATGGTCGCGGACGGCTCCTGGGAGGCGGCCGTGAAGAAGAACTTCGGCGCGAACTACAAGTACGAGCCGGCTCCGGCGATCAACCCCGTGAGCTGACGCCCGTCGAGGCGGCCGGCGTCCCCCGGGGATCGTCGGCGCGTTCGCGTCCGGCCCGAGATCGGCGCCGCCTTCACGACCCGACGGCCGTGACCCCCTCGCAGGGGGTCACGGCCGTCCGTGTGATCCGTGCCCCCGCTCAGACCACCGGGGCCTTGCCGCGCAGCACGGTCAGGAACTCCCGCATCCAGCGCGAGTGGTCCGGCCAGGCCCGGGCCGAGACCAGGGTGCCGTCGACCACCGTCTCGGCGTCCTCGAACTCGGCCCCGGCCGCCTTCATGTCCAGTTCCAGCGCCGGGTACGCGGTCACCCGCCGGCCGGTCAGGCCTCCGGCCGCGGCCGTGATGAGCGGGCCGTGGCAGATCTGGGCGATCGGCTTGTCGGCTTCCGCGAAGGCGGCCAGGATCCGGCGCACCTCGGGGTCGTTGCGCAGGTACTCGGGTGCCCGGCCGCCGGGGACGACCAGGGCCGCGTAGTCCTCGGTGACCACGTCCACGAAGGCCAGGTCGGCGGGCCAGGTGTAGCCGGGCTTCTCGGTGTAGGTGTCGAAGCCCTCCTCGAAGTCGTGGACCACGAACCGCAGTTTCTTCACCTGCGGCGCCGCGATGTGAACCTCGTAGCCCTCCTCGCGCAGGCGCTGGTACGGATACAGGACCTCCAGCGATTCGGCGGCGTCGCCGGTCACGATGAGGATCTTCACTGCCATGGGCTGCTCCCGAGAGGGCTGGTCAGGGTCGGTGCGGCCCCGCCCCGGGGCCACCGCTACCCTGCCCGCGGCGGACGGTCGGCACACACCAAGGTCCCCCACTACCGACACGTGGTTTTCACCTGTTCGGCACATGACAATGTGACCCTCGCTGTGCCACTGACACTCCGCCAATTCCCCGGGCGGGGACGGTGCGTAGGGAGAGGTACCCCCCACCTGATGAAGATCTCGCGCATGACCCCCTGGGCGGCCGCCCTCGCCGCCGCCACCCTGATCGGCATACCGGCGGCCGCGTCCGCCGGCCAGCAGGGCACCACCACCGCCGGGAACCCGACGGCCGCCACGACGGACCCGTACGCGGACTACTACGCGAACGCCCAGGGCAAGACCGGGCCCGCGCTGAAGAGTGCCCTGCACGACATCATCAAAGCCCAGTCCAAGGTGACCTACGACGGCGTGTGGAACGCCCTGAAGGTGACCGACCAGGACCCGGCCAACTCCGCCAACGTCATCCTGCTCTACTCCGGCCGCTCCCAGTCCAAGGCGACGAACGGCGGCGGGGCCAACGACTGGAACCGCGAGCACGTCTGGGCCAAGAGCCACGGCGACTTCGGCACCGCCACCGGCCCGGGCACGGACCTGCACCACCTGCGCCCCGAGGACGTCACGGTCAACAGCACCCGGGGCAACAAGGACTTCGACAAGGGCGGCAGCCCCGTCGGCGAGGCACCGGGCAGCCTGACCGACGCCGACTCCTTCGAGCCGCGCGACGCGGTCAAGGGCGACGTGGCACGGATGCTGCTGTACATGGCCGTCCGCTACGACGGGGACGACGGCTTCGCGAACCTGGAGCCGAACGACAAGGTCAACAATGGTTCGGCGCCCGCGATGGGCCGGATCAGCCTGCTGAAGCAGTGGAACCAGATGGACCCGCCGGACGCCTTCGAGCAGCGCCGGAACCAGGTCATATTCGACCGGTACCAGCACAACCGCAACCCGTTCATCGACCACCCGGAGTGGGTCGACTCCATCTGGTGACCGGAGCCCCCGGTCACGACGTCCTCCGGGGGTTGGGCCGCGTCAGGCAGGGTATTCCCAGGCCAGAGGCTGCGACCCGCGCCCGACGGCAGCAGCCGGCGGAGGTACGTCGTGATGGACGGAGCCGGACTCTCCGATCGCGAGCAGCGCGCCCTCTCCGCGATCGAGGCCGAACTCAAGGGTGATCGTTCCCTCGACCGGATCCTGCGGTCCACGTCGCACCGTCGTCAGCGCACCGTGGCAGCCTGGCTGCTCGGTGCGGTGGCGGCGGTGCTGTTCGTGGCGGCCTCGGTCACCGTCTCCCGGCTTCTGATCTGGGTCTTCGCCGCGGTCTGGACGTCGGCGGTGATCCTCGCCCTGCCGCTGGTCGGCCAGTGGCTGCGGCGCCGCCGGCAGCGCGTCGACCGTACGGAGCGTACGGAGCAGCTGTGACCGACGTGCGGCGCGCGTCGGGGGCGGGGCGGACCGGCCGGGTCAGAGCCGGTCGGCGAGGGCCTTGAAGTCGGCCCACGGCAGCTGGGGGGTACGCGCGTCCCACACCTTCTGGGAGAGCGCGGCCAGCGGAGCCTGGATGCCCGCGGCCACCTGGGCCTGGGTCTGGGCGCCGGCGAGGTCGCTCCAGATGGCGAGACGCCCGCCCAGGATCTGCGGCCCGTACGAGGCCGGGACGGGGGTCGTGCCGCGCAGGACGAGCGGGGTCCACTGCTCGTAGATCCGCTGCCCGGTGGGGTACGTGAACTGGTTGGGCTGGCCCAGTACGTAGTAGAGGTACTCGTCGTTGAGGTTGACGAGCTTGCGGCCCTCGCGCAGGTACTCCAGCGGCGGCCGGGCGCCGTTCTCCTTGCCCGTCCAGTACTCGACCTGGATGTCCTTCGCGGCGCTCGTCACGCCGCCCGCGAAGAACCCGTCGTTCCATGCCTTGAGGGCCTTCCCCGACGGCCGGACCACGGCGGCGCGGTCGTTCAGCCAGCCCGTCGCCAGGTCCTGGACCCGCGCGGAGGGCCCGTACCGCTGCTGGGCGGCGCGGGCGAGCTGGGGGAAGGAGGCCTGCGGGTCGCGGTAGACCAGCGCCTGGTACTCGTCGGCGCCCAGATGCCAGGCTCCGCCCGGGAAGAGCGGTATGTACTCGCGCAGCAGCTCGTCCACGAGCTTGGCGGACGCCGGGTTCGATATGTCCACGGCGCCCTTGACCGCCCGCCCCTGGGTGTCGCGCAGCTGCAGGTCGGGGTGGGCGCGCAGGACCGCGCCGAGGTGACCGGGCGAGTCGATCTCGGGGACCACGGTGATGTGCAGCCGGGCGGCGAGCGCGTTGATCTCGCGGACCTGGGCCTTGGTGAGGTGCGGGGTGGAGACGATCTCGGGGTGCGTGTCGGACTGGATCCGGAAGGCCTGGTCGTCGGAGAAGTGCAGGCCGAGCTGGTTGAGCTTGAGGTCGGCCATCTCGCGGAGCCGGTCCTCGATCCAGTCCGGGGAGTAGAACTTGCGGGCGATGTCGAGGTTGAGGCCGCGCTGCGGTTTGGCGGGGGCGTCGCGCACGGTGCCCTCAGGGGCCGAGCCGGCGCTCTTGACCGCCTGCTTGAGGGTCCGGGTGCCGTAGAAGACCCCGGCCTGGTCGGGGCCGTTGATGCGGACGCGGCCGTCCTTGACGTCGAGGGTGTACGACTCGGGCCCTCCCGCGGCCCCCGCGTCCAGCGAGAGCTCCACGTCCCCGGCGCGCGGCGCGGCCGATTTGCCGTAGCCGATGTTCAGTTCACCGGCCAACAGTTGGGCCTCGTCGGACAGGGCGGCGGTGTCGTCCGGGGCGACCACCACGCGGGCGTCCGGGGTGGGCTTCCAGCCGGGGCCGCGGGCGGGTACGTGCTCCCGCACCGCCGGAATGGTCCGCGGGGCGGTGGACAGCGGGTAGGACGGGGTCGGCGTGGGCGTGGGGGCGGCCTCGGCCGGGCGCGCCGCCGTCGTGGAGGAACCCGGGGCGCTGGGGGCCGCGGGCGCCTCGTCGGAGGCGGCCGTGCAGCCCGGGAGGGCAAGGGTGACCAGCGCGGCGACCGTGGCCGTCGCGATGGTGTGGACCCTCCGGTGTCGCCTCTGTGTGCTCATGATGGGTGCGTGTCCCCCGTACCAACGTGGCACGGGGGACCCGGGCGCGCGACCCGGCGGGCTCAGATCAGGGCGTCCCGCGCGGCGACGGCGAAGCCGTGGTCCTGCTCGGGGGCGCCGCCGCCGACGCCGACGGCGCCGATGAGGCGGCCGTCGCGGTGGACGGGCAGCCCGCCCGCGATGAACAGCAGCGGCCGGTCGAGGGCCGTGGGCAGGGTGTGGAAGGGACCGTCGGGCCGGACGGCTTCGACGAGGTCGGCGGTGGGCGCGTTCAGCTGGAGCGCGGTGTAGGCCTTGCGGGTGCTGGTCTCGCCGGAGATCAGCACGGCGCGGTCGTCGCGGCGGAAGGCGAGCAGGTGCCCGCCGGCGTCGAGGACGGTGACGCTGACCGTGGCCCCGGCCGCTTCGGCGGCGGCCGCGGCGGTCGCGACGAGCAGCTCGGCGTCCTCGGTGGTCAGGGGGGCGACGGCGGTACGGGTGGCGGTGGACATGCGGGTCTCTCCTTGCGGGCGGGGGGTGCGTGCGTACGCGGGGGGGGATCAGTGGTGGGCGGGGACGGCCGCGGTCGTTCCGGGGGCGCCGGCCGCCACGACCGTGCCCCGCTCGCCGCGGGCCGAGCGGCGCGTCGTACGGCGTTCCAGTGCGCCGGAGACGAGGGCGAGCAGCAGGGCGGAGGCGGCCAGGGCGGCGCCGACCCAGTTGGGGGCGGTCCAGCCGAGGCCGGCGGCGATCACCAGGCCGCCGAGCCAGGCGGCGAGCGCGTTGCCCAGGTTGAAGGCGCCGATGTTGACGGCCGAGGCCAGGGTGGGCGCCCCGGCGGCCTGGTCCAGGACGCGCTTCTGGAGCGGGGGCACGGTGGCGAAGCCGAGGGCGCCGATCAGCACGAGGGTGACGGCCGCGCCGACCTTGGTGTGGGCGGTCAGGGTGAAGACGGCGAGGGTGACGGCGAGGGCGCCCAGGGCCACGTACAGCATCGGCATCAGCGCGCGGTCGGCGTACCGTCCGCCGATGAGGTTGCCGGCGACCATGCCGAGGCCGAAGAGGACCAGGAGCCAGGTGACGGAGGTGTCGGCGAAGCCCGCGACGTTCGTCATCATCGGGGTCACGTAGGTGATCGCGGCGAAGACACCGCCGAAACCGAGGACGGTCATCGCCATCGCGAGCAGCACCTGGACGTTGCGGAACGCGGCGAGCTCACTGCGGATCCGTACCCCGCCCTCGGGCCGGGGCAGGTCGGGCACCAGCCGCGCGATGCCGAGCAGACCGGCGACACCGAGCGCGGCGACGATCAGGAAGGTGACGCGCCAGCCGAGGGTCTGGCCGACGAAGGTGCCGAGCGGGACGCCGACGACGTTGGCGACCGTCAGTCCGGTGAACATCATGGCGATCGCGCCGGCCTTCTTCTCGGGGGCGACGAGCTCGGCGGCGACGACCG